>NZ_LDOV01000001.1 GCF_001029435.1 Photobacterium aphoticum
CCAAGGGTTGTTAAGAAAAAAACCTGTAGATACCCAAGAAAAAACAATGCCGTTCACCTTAAGTGAACGGCATTAGGCTATCGCGCCTTCCTTTTTTTATGCCTGTTGCTCAGGATTCACGCTGCGAGTTTAGTGTTGTGCTGATTCCCTCCGCACTGATTAGCGCAAGGTCACTTCACCGCTTTCTAAGGCGTGCAGTTGATTGATCAATGTGTGGCCGTAACGGCTACTTAACTGGGCTTCTGTCGCAGAGGCGACGCGATGGCAGGGAATGAAAAAAGGAATAGGGTTGACGTTTTTCGCCATACTCACCGCCATGATGGCACAGGGATGGGCAATGTGTTCGGCAATTTGCTGATAAGAACGGAGACTGTTATACGGGATTTCGGTGAGTGCCTGCCAGACTTGGCGTTGGAAGTCGGTGCCCTCAGGCGCGAGGGGAACGGTAAAGACTTTGCGTTGACCGCTCAGGTATTCGGCCAGTTGGGTGATGTACGGAGACAGAAATTGCGGATCATGTTGCCACTGGGCATTGGGGGTAAAGCCTGCACTGGCGATGAGCAGTTGCCGTAATCCTTGTTCGTCGGCGAGAAGATAAATCTTTCCTAAGACTGAATCGAGCGAGTCATAGTACATAGTGTTCACTGTCGGTTGGTATGGCTGCGGGAAGATTAAGTATATCAATGATAGCTGATGTGTTGATGAATAGGATGAGGTTTAAAGGCAACAAGTTAATAGTCAATGACGTAGGCCTATGCTAACGTCATTTTATCAAGGACAGTTATAGGATCATTGTGTGCTGTTTCATTCCATCATTCACCGTTCAACGCGCATCGATATTGGCGATTGCTATGTGCGTTTGATTACCGAAAAAGATGTGGCGGCGATTACTGCCTATTACCAGCGCAATCGTGATTATCTGCAGCCGTGGGAGCCGTTACGTGATGAAGGCTTTTTTACCGAATATGGCTGGGATCAACGTCTCGATCAGATCTTGAAATTGCATAAGCATAAACTGGCTTACTATTTTGTGATTCAGCCAAAACACAGTGACGAGATTTGTGGAGTGGTGAATTACAGTAATCTCGTCCGTCATCCCTTCCATGCGTGTCATGTGGGGTATTCGATTGATGAGCGTTATCAAGGCTTGGGGATCATGGGACGGGCCTTGGCGGCTGCCAATCAATGGATGTTTGAGGATCAATCCTTCCACCGCATTATTGCCGCGTACATGCCGCGCAATGAAAAGAGTGCGGCTGTGCTGCGCAAATGTGGTTTTGAGATTGAAGGCACGGCCAAAGACTATTTGCTGATTAATGGTCGCTGGGAAGATCATATCCTGACCGCGTGCCTGAATGCGTCTTGGACGCCGCCCATCAATTAATTAAAGTCAATGTAAGTGTGGAGCGAGAGCCATTATCGCTCATCATCACTCATGAGCATCAAGCATAAAAAAACGAGCGCCGAAGCGCTCGTTGTTGTTTTTGTCTGTGACGTGCAAGGTGTCGCTAACTCGCGACTAGATACGATGCCACAGCTCGGCGTAACGACCACCTTGTGACAACAGGGCGGTGTGCTGACCGTGTTCGATGATTTGTCCTTCGTCCATTAGGCAGATCTGATCCATCTTATCCAGACCGACCAAACGGTGAGTAATGAACAAGACGGTTTTGTCTTTGGCGTGTTCCAGCAGCAGCGACATAATTTGCTGCTCGGTACGGCGGTCAAGCCCTTCTGTCGGTTCATCCATCAGCAGGATAGGCGCATCGTGCAGCAGGGCACGGGCAATACCGATGCGGCGACGTTCACCCCCAGACAGCTGACGGCCCCCTTCACCCAACCACGTATCCAGACCTTGTCCATCCAACAGGCTGGCCAGTCCCACTTGTTCCAACGCATGACGGAAAGTTTCGTCATTGCCGTCCGGTTTGGCCAGCAGCAAGTTTTCACGCAACGAACCGTTGAACATGTCGACACGTTGGCTCACCACCGTGATGGCATCGCGCAATGCGGCTTCCTGCCACTGTGGTAGCGGTACGCCATCCAGCAGGATTTGGCCTTGCTGTGGATCCCAGTTACGGGTCAGCAATTGCAGTAAGGTCGATTTACCGCAGCCGGTACGGCCAAGCAGCGCGACTTTTTCACCCGCCTTGAGTGACAGAGACACATCACGCAGTACGGCGTTATCACTGCCGTAGTAGGTGTAGCTGATGTTTTCAATCGCAATCTCACCTTTAGCGGCTTGTGCGTGACCGTTCGGATTAAACGGGGTATCTGGCGTGGCTTCAATGATTTCGTTCAAGCGACGAGCTGAGGTCAGGGTTTGTCCCAAGTACTGGAAAGCACCTGCAACGGGCATCATCAACTCAAAGCTCGCCATGGTTGCAAAGGCGACCATTGCTACGAAGGGATCCGGCATCTGGCCGTTGATACCATCAGCGGCTAACCAGGTGATCAAAACCAATGTCCATCCGGTTGATGCCATCAAAATGGCATTGGCAAGGCCGGTTAGATTCGCCATGTTGCGCTGTGCTGCCAGCAGGCTTTCCTGTTCGTTCAGGGCGGCTTGGTAGTAGCGATCTTCGGCGTTAAACAGCAACAGCTCAGCGTGGCCTTGAATCCAATCCAGCAGCGTGACGCGGTAGTTCGCTTTGGCATGGGTAAGAGCCGCACCGTGACGTTTACCCAGATGGTAGAATAGCGCCGGCAAGCTCAGCATTAATGCCAGCAAAATCGCACCCAACGTCAGGCCGATAGCCATATCAAACCAGGCCAGGAAGGCGGTGATGGATACCAGACCAATCACACCGATCACCAACGGGCTGATCAGACGTAAATAGACGTGATCCATCGCATCCACATCGGCGACCAAGCGGTTAAGCAGATCCGCATCACGCAGGTTCGCCTGGCGGCCCGGGATCAACGGGGTCAGTTTGCGGAAGAAGAATAGACGCAGATCGGCCAGCAACTTAAAGGTTGCATTGTGGCTGACCACGCGCTCACCCCAACGCCCTGCGGTACGGGCCATCGAGAAGCCACGCACGCCGGCACCCGGCAGCATGTAGTTGAAGGTTTCACGGGCAATGGTCAGGCCCGCGACGGCGGAAGCGGCAATGAACCAGCCAGACAGCGTCAGCAAGCTCATGGCCGCCAGCAAGGTCGCCAGACCCAGCAGCATACCCAGTGTCAGGCCGAACCAATGTTTACGATACAGTTTGATGTAAGGGATTAAATCACGCATCGAGATCCCTCTTGTCAGTGTGTGCCAACATATCGGCCAGCAGGCCTTCGTGGCGAATGTGTTCAAAGCGGCCGTTTTGGACCAGTTTACCGTTTTCCAGCACCAGTACACGATCCATGCCAGCTAATTGGTCGAGACGGTGGCTGACCATCAGGGTCGTTTGACCTGCCACTGCGTGTTTCAGGCTGTCCAGCACCAGATGCTCGCTGTTGGCATCCAAGCTGGCAGTCGGTTCGTCCAGCAGCCAGAACGCGCCGTTTTGCAGCATGGCACGGGCTACCGCCACACGTTGTGCCTGACCCACAGACAGACCGCTGGCGCGATCGCCGATAGGGTGCAGATAACCGTGTTCAAGACGTTGAATAAACTCGTCTGCATAGGCTTGTTTGGCCACTTGCTGGACATGCTTATCGGTGGCAAGCGGGTTACCCAATGTGATGTTGTCACGGACGGTACCGTGCAACAGCAATGGGTTTTGACCGACCCAGCTGATCGCCTGACGCCACTGGCTGTGATCCAACTCGCGCAGTTCAACACCATTGATTTTCAGGCTGCCACGGTAGGGCAAGAAACCGAGTAGGGCATTGAGCAGGCTGGTTTTACCGGCACCACTTGGGCCAACCAGTGCCACTTGCTCATGAGCGGCAATCGAGAAACTCAGCGGGCCCGCCAGGACATGGCCTTCAGGACTCAGCACTTCCAGTTCTTCCACATCAATGCGGATAGTTTCTGGTGAATCAAGGTTTTTCTCGCCCTGATCCATGGTGTCTGCTTCGGTATTCAGAAACTCAACGATGGTTTCTGCCGCACCAATGGCTTGCGCTTTGGCGTGGTAGAATGTACCTAGATCGCGCAGTGGTTGGTAAAATTCCGGCGCCAGCACCAGCACAAACAGGCCGGTAAACAGGGTGATAGGCAGGCCGTAGTGACCAAAGTTCAATTCACCAATGAACGCGAAACCGAAGTAAACGGCAATGATCGCCACGGAAATGGCAGAGAAAAACTCTAAAACGGCGGAAGACAAAAATGCCATGCGCAGCACTTCCATGGTGCGCTTACGCAACACTTCAGAGGCTGCGTGCAGGTTTTCTGCTTCGGCTTCTGCACGGTTAAACAGACGCAGGGTCGTTAAGCCTTGCAGGCGGTCATAGAAATGGCCAGACAGGCGTTGCAGAGCTTTAAAGTTACGACGGTTGGCATCGGCGGCACCCAAGCCCACCAGAGCCATAAAGACCGGGACAAGCGGCGCGGTGACCAGGAAGATCAAACCTGCTGCCCAGTTCAGCGGGAAGACAGCCACCAGAATCACGACCGGTACCAGCACCGCAATCGACATTTGAGGAATATAGCGGGCGAAGAAGTCCTGCATTTCCTCGACTTGTTCCAGTACCAGACTGGCCCACACACCGGCAGGTTTGCCTTTGATGTACGCAGGCCCTAATTGTTGCAGGCGCTGTAGAATGAGTTGGCGAATGTGCAGACGGATCTGTTCACCGCAGCGATAGCCGAAGATTTCCCGTCCCCAGCTGCACAAGGCGCGTAGACCGACCACCACAAAGAGGCCGACGAAGCTGCTGACGAGTTGATATTTGTCGGTATGTTCGATGATCAGCTGATGCAGAATGTGAGCGAGCAACGCGGCTTGCCCCACCAACAACACCCCTGACAGGAAACCCAGTCCGACACTGAGCATTAACCAGCGTTTCGCCAGTTTGCTCTGTGATTTTAACCAACGGGTTAAATCACGTTGTAGTTGTTTATCCATATAAAAACTTGCGCTGCGTTTGCATAAAGCAGGTAAATGAAGGCGATAAAAATGGCCACTCAGAGGAGTGGCCGGCAATCATTATTGTTGTTCTTCTAGCGCGTCCAGGTAGCGCTCTGCATCCAGTGCGGCCATACAGCCAGTACCGGCAGAGGTGATAGCCTGACGGTAAGTATGGTCCATCACATCACCCGCTGCGAAGATACCTTCTACGCTGGTTTGTGTGGCGTTACCGTTGGTGCCAGACTGCACTTTCACGTAACCGTTGTGCATCTCTAGCTGGCCTTCAAAGATAGCGGTATTTGGCTGGTGGCCAATCGCGATAAAGGCACCCATCACTTCAAGCGTTTCCGTGGCATCAGACTGGGTGTCTTTAATGCGTACAGCAGTCACACCCATGTCATCACCCAGCACTTCGTCAAGCGTACGGTTGGTGTGAAGAATGATGTTGCCGTTTTCCACTTTGTCCATCAGGCGTTTGATCAGAATTTTCTCTGAACGGAATGTGTCACGACGGTGGATCAGGTGAACTTCAGCGGCAATGTTAGACAGGTAAAGCGCCTCTTCAACAGCGGTGTTACCGCCGCCAACCACGGCCACTTTCTGGTTGCGGTAGAAGAAACCGTCACATGTCGCACAAGCGGATACGCCACGGCCTTTGAATAGCTCTTCAGATTCCAGCCCCAGGTATTTCGCTGATGCACCTGTTGCGATGATCAATGCATCACAGGTGTATTCGCCGCTGTCGCTTTTCAGACGGAATGGACGTTGAGTAAAATCCGTTTCGCTGATGTGGTCAAAGATGATTTCAGTTTCAAAACGCTCGGCGTGCGCTTTCATGCGCTCCATCAAGCCCGGACCTGTCAAGCCTTCCGCATCGCCTGGCCAGTTTTCCACTTCAGTGGTCGTTGTTAGCTGGCCGCCTTGTTGCATGCCAGTGATCATGACTGGTTGAAGGTTAGCGCGCGCGGCATAAACAGCTGCGGTGTAGCCAGCAGGACCAGAACCAAGGATGAGCAGTTTACAGTGTCTTACGTTACTCATTACTTCTCCAGGCTGAGATGAGATTATTATCATGTAGAGGGTGATTGTAGGTAAATTGGGTCGCTATTGAAAGGACATTTCATAGTAGGGTCTGCGTGAGAATGGGCGACATGCAGTGGGCGAATAGGGCGATCAAAGACAATAAAAATGCATATTTTTTATCTTAATTTATTATAAGTAATTATATTTAGTTATAGATTATGCAACATTTAGTGCATGCTCAGTGCCACCGTTGGACGGGTATAGTGGAGGTCAAAATGGGTGGCAATCGCCTTATTCGTGACCTTACCATGGATTAAATTCATACCATTTAAGAATCCCTCGTCGTCCATGAGGGCTTTTTTGTATCCTTTATTAGCAATCGCTTTTATGTACGGTAAGGTGGCGTTACTTAGTGCAAAAGAGGCCGTTCTGGCGACGGCGCTGGGCATATTGGGCACGCAATAGTGCACGATATTATCAACGAGGTATGTCGGTTGTGAATGGGAGGTCGGACGAGAGGTTTCAAAGCATCCGCCCTGATCAATCGAGACATCGACCAGCACGGAGCCGGGTTGCATCATGGGAAGGTGGTCGGCCGTCAGCATCATCGGCGGCGTGGCATTGGGGCTGCGTACAGCACCCACGATAATATCGGCCCTAGAGACCAGTTTATCAATGGTTTCATGGGTGGCGTAGAGCAGGGTGACTTGTCCGGCGAACTCCCGATCTAAGGCCGCTAAGGTGGCTAAATTGTTGTCGAGTAGAGTGACCTCAGCCTGCCACCCGAGTGCCATACGCGCCGCATTGGCGCCTACCATACCGCCCCCTAAGATGACAATACGGGCGGCTTCTACACCGGGGACACCACACACTAATAAGCCTTTCCCACCATGAGAATGCTCTAGGCTTTGTGCCCCTGCTTGGATAGACATTCTACCGGCGATCGCTGACATAGGGGCCAGTAATGGGCATTTGCCTAGGGAATCGGTCACGGACTCATAGGCAATACAGATAGCTTTGCTGTCGATGAGGGATTTCGTCTGTGTAATATCCGGTGCAAGGTGGAGATAGGTGAATAAAATTTGCCCGCGAGAAAGCATAACTCTTTCTTCTGTCTGGGGCTCTTTTACTTTGACAATCATCTCTGATCTGGTAAAAACTTCTTTAGCGTTAGAAATAATTACCGCGCCAGCGTTTTTATAGTCAGCGTTAGAAAACCCAATGGCGACACCCGCCTGGGTTTCAATCAGCACCTGATGACCGAGCAGGGTGAGCTCACGAACACAATGCGGGACCAGTCCCACGCGCTCTTCGTATGCTTTGATTTCTTTGGGTACACCAATGATCATCCTACGCGCCCCTTGGCATCGAGTCTGATTGTCTATTGACAAGGATGTGAATGCAGATCTACTGCAGTATAGTTTGACTACAAGAGTATTTGATTCTAAAAATTAGAAAGTTGTAGTATATTTTTTTGCAAGGAAGTAAGAAGGTGGAATAAAAAATGGTAGATACCAAGAAAAAACCATCCAAGGAATTGGATCGTATTGACCGTAACATACTGAATGAACTTCAAAAAGACGGTCGTATTTCAAACGTTGAACTGTCTAAGCGTGTTGGTCTGTCTCCAACACCGTGTCTTGAGCGTGTACGTCGTCTGGAACGTCAAGGTTACATCAGCGGCTACACCGCGCTGTTGAACCCACAGTATCTGGATGCGTCGCTACTGGTTTTTGTTGAAATCACACTGAACCGTGGTGCGCCGGATGTGTTTGAGCAGTTCAACAAGTCGGTACAAGAGTTGGAAGACATTCAAGAGTGTCACTTGGTGTCTGGCGACTTCGACTACCTGCTGAAAACCCGTGTATCTGATATGTCTGCATACCGTAAGCTGCTAGGGGAAACCCTTCTGCGTCTGCCGGGTGTGAACGATACGCGTACTTACGTGGTAATGGAAGAAGTGAAGCAGACCAACAATCTGGTGATCAAAACCCGTTAATTCGATTTTTCAGTATGCAGCACTCCATCAAGCGGCCAGTAGTAAGCCGCTTGATTTGTTTTTGTATCCTGGAAAGTTTGCCGTCTTTTCCCGCATATTGCCCATTCACCTCACAGAGGGGTGAAAATTCACCAACTCTTTACCTTCCAGCCGTCCTTCAATGGCAAAAATAACCTGTATTTAGTATAAGATAAGGCATTGGTTCGGTTTACGGCTCTGCACTGGCACAGACAGTGTGTGAACAGTAAACAGAGGATTGTTTTATCCGCGTCTGGCCAACTGCTTTGCGTATTATCATCACAACAGACGTCATGCAGAGTATTCAGGCACACTGGGGAAAGATGTTTACCCATCACAGTAAGTAATGGTGTCCTCTTGAGTGAGGCATTATTTACTACGATGGCTACTCATCTCATCCTGCGCGACAACCACGTTAGACGTTCATCTTATTTGTTACATCGGAGTGTTTTTTGAGGACAATTAAGGGCAAGAAGCAGCCCAAATCACGCCTTTCTGGCGGGCAGCGTTTACTGGAAAGCTTTTTGATTTTCGGTGTGCTGACCGCGATTTTCATCACCGTTGCGTTACTGAGCTTTGATCCTGCCGATCCGTCTTGGTCACAAACCGCATGGGAAGGGCCAGTACAGAATAAAGCCGGGGCACTGGGTGCCTTAGTGGCCGATACCTTATTATTTACCCTGGGCTCGTTAGCTTATTTGTTGCCAGCGGTGATTTTGCTGACAACGTGGATTTTGTTCCGCCGTCGTGCACAGCCATTGAAACTGGATTACATGATCTATGGCACCCGTTTATTGGGGCTGTTGGTGTTGTTTGTCACCAGTTGCGGTCTGGCCGATTTGAACTTTGATGACATCTGGTATTTCTCCTCCGGTGGGGTGATCGGTGACGTGGTTGCCAATATGGCCTTGCCACTGTTTAACCTGCTGGGTGCCACCTTGGTACTGATGTTTGTCTGGGCGGTCGGTTTTACTCTGTTTACCGGCATTTCCTGGCTGACCATTGTCGATACCCTGGGTGAGTCTTTCCTTGGCGGTTCGGCGTGGCTATTGAATAAAGTCCGTTCAGACAAATCTGAAACGCTGACGCCATTTGCGGCTGATATTCCGGATGAAGAACAAACGGCATTCGGTAAGCACTTGGCGCAACAACAGATGGCGGTAGAGCAAGAAGCCGATGCGGATGACATCCTATTGGCATCAAGCAGCCGTATTGAGATTGTGCGCCCAGGACAAAGCCGTGATGCCTTTGCGACCCGCCAAGAGCCACAATTTGCGGCAGAGCCGACAGTCCCTGCGCAACCGGTGCCAGCGTCGGCAGCGGCACCAGAAGAACGCGTTGAGCCAATCATTGTGCGTGCAGAGCGTCAACGTCAGGTGCAAGCGATGGAGCCTGCGATAGCGCAAGCACAAACACAAACACCTGTACAACCTCAGGCCGCCTCACCGGCTCAAACGCAACCGGTACATGCCCAACCTGCCGCTGCTCAGCCGACGATTGCAGAGCCAGCTACTGCACAGCCAGCAGTGACAGCAGATCAGCAACAACCAGTCACCGCACAGTCGGTGGCAACACAAGCCGCACAGGCATCTGCGGCTCAGACACCTGTCGCACACACCGTACCGTCATCAGCTGCTGCTGTAGCGCCAGTTGCGGCCATGACTGCAGCGGCAACAGTGGCAAGTGCACCGGCACAAGCGGCGATGGCCGCGCAATCTGCAGCTGCATCGGTTGTTCCTGCTGATATGTCAGCACCACAAGTATCGGTTTCAGAGCCTGCGCCAGACGTGATGGCAGCATTGGCTCCTGAAACGGTTGCTCAATCTGGCATTTCTGCTGCTCAGCAGCCGCAAACGCCACCGTCAGTACCAGAGACGGATGCTTCTCATGCGATGGCGCCTGAATCTGAGAGCATGGTGGTGGAAACCGTACCGCGTCAGGCACAGGGCATGACCATTGAAGAGCTAGAGCGTGCACTGGATCTGGATGAAGATTTCACCGTAGATGCGATGGCTAACCCAGCACAAGCAGACGAGACGTTCTCTCCAGCGTCGCAGCCTGTCTCTCAACCGGTATATCAACCAGCACCTCAGTCTGCGTCTCATATGGCACCGCAGTCAGAGGCTGTTTCTGCGTCTACCGCACCGGCAATGACGCCGGCGGAGCAGGCCTTTACACCAGCCGAGAGCACGCCAGCGTGGGAAGAGGATGAAACGCCGTGGGACGATGAGCCTGCAGAGCACTATTCATCTTCTGTTCATACCGCATCCGCTACAACAGAGACGGTGGTGATGCAGCCTGAAATGGCAAACCCTGATATGCCAATCTCTGAAATGGCAAACCCAGAAATTCCAAACAGTGGTTTGCAGGGCAGTGTGGCACCGCGTTTTGATGCGCTGGACGACGAAGACATGTTTGACGGCAATGCTGGCGATGATTATGCACATAATACGCCAGTCGCGCCGGCTCAGACGACACCGGTTCACGCGCCATATACCGCGCCTGTATCTGCACCGCAGGTTGAACCGCATGCGATGGAAATCGGTGTACATGACGGCATGTCGGAACTGGATCGCGCACAGCAAGGCGTACCGTCAACCGATGACGATGATGGCCTGAGCGATGAAGAAGCGTTCCTGAAGAAAATCCGCGACGCGCAGAAGGCACAAGCCCATGCCGCAGGACTGGATAACCCGTTCTTGATGCGTCGTGATGAAGATTTACCGGTTCCAACCAGCCCGATGCCGACGCTCGATCTGCTGGCACCTGCGAAACAAAATGTTGAGCCGGCCAGTGAAGAAGAGTTGAAGCGCACAGCAATGCTGGTGGAATCCAAACTGGCGGATTACAAGATCAAAGCCAAGGTGGTGGGTGTGTATCCGGGGCCGGTGATCACCCGTTATGAGCTTGATTTGGCGCCGGGTGTGAAAGTCAGCCGTATTTCTGGTCTGGCGAAAGATTTGGCCCGTGCTTTGTCTGCCTCGGCGGTACGTGTGGTGGAAGTGATCCCAGGTAAACCGTATATCGGTCTGGAACTGCCTAACGTGAACCGTGAAACCGTGTACATGTCGCAAGTGGTGGCGAGTGATAACTTCCAGCACAAGAACAGTGCATTGCCGATTGTATTGGGCTACGACATTGCCGGTGAAGCCGTGGTGGCAGATCTGAGTAAGATGCCACACTTGCTGGTCGCCGGTACAACCGGTTCCGGTAAGTCGGTCGGTGTGAACGTGATGATCCTAAGCTTACTGTATAAGTGTAAGCCGGAAGATTGTCGCTTCATCATGATTGACCCGAAAATGCTGGAATTGTCGATTTACGAAGGCATTCCGCATTTGTTGACCGAAGTGGTAACCGACATGAAAGACGCCAGCAATGCGCTGCGTTGGTGTGTGGGTGAAATGGAGCGTCGTTACAAGCTGATGGCGGCAGTAGGTGTACGTAACCTGGCGGGCTTCAATGCCAAACTGGAAGAAGCGGCGGCTGCAGGCTACCCGATTCACGATCCATTGTGGCGCCCGGGTGACAGCATGGATGAATTCGCGCCATTGTTGGAGAAAATGCCAAGCATTGTTGTGATCGTCGATGAGTTTGCCGACATGATGATGGTTGTAGGTAAGAAGGTCGAAGAGCTGATCGCCCGTTTGGCACAGAAAGCCCGTGCGGCCGGTATTCACCTTGTGCTGGCGACGCAGCGTCCATCGGTGGATGTGATCACCGGTTTGATTAAGGCGAACATTCCAAGCCGTATGGCGTTTACCGTGTCGACCAAAACCGACTCCCGTACCATTTTGGACCAAGGTGGCGCGGAATCCTTGCTGGGCATGGGTGATATGTTGTACCTGCCAGCAGGTCAGAACCACCCAATCCGTGTTCACGGTGCGTTTGCGTCAGATGATGATGTACATAACGTGGTGAACGATTGGAAAGCGCGAGGTAAGCCACAATATATTGAGGGCATCCTGGAAGAAGATCAGGGCTCGGATGGCTTGCTACCGGGTGAAACTCCGATTGCGAGCGATGACGATTTGGATCAGTTGTTCGATGAAGTTGCGGCCTTTGTGGCGGAAACTCGCCGAGGCTCCGTGTCTGGGGTGCAGCGTAAATTTAAGATTGGTTACAACCGTGCCGCGCGTATTGTGGAACAATTAGAAGCGCATGGCATTGTGAGTCCTCCGGGTCACAACGGTAACCGTGAAGTGTTGGCGCCGCCGCCTGTTGGGCGTGATTAACGCTTTTCTCAAGAAACAGACGTCATAAACGTGATACAGCGTTAATGCTATGAACGCGCCAGTGTGTTAAAGCACTGGCCTTCAACCAAAAAGGTTTAAAACAATGATGAAAAAAGTGGTAATGAGCGTGTTACTGGCTGCGCCAATGTTGTTCGCCACACAAGCTTGGGCCAACCCACAGCAAGAACTGAGCACTCGTTTAGGTAAAGTGAATGCCTTCAGTGCGGACTTCAAACAGACGGTGATCAGCCCGGATGGTGATGTGCTGGTGGAAGGGGAAGGTGATGTGTCTATTAAGCGTCCGAACCTGTTCCGCTGGAATACCGAAACACCGGATGAAAACGTACTGATTTCGGACGGCAAGACCTTGTGGTACTACAGCCCGTTCATTGAGCAAGTGACCGCCATGTGGCTGAAAGATGCCACTGAGCAAACCCCGTTTGTGTTGCTGACCCGTAACAGCGCTGCGGATTGGCAGCAGTACAATGTTGCCCAAACGGCAGATACCTTCACCCTGACGCCAAAAAGTGGCGCATCTTCAATGGGTAAGTTTGTTGTGACCGTGGCGAAGAGCGGTGATGTGCGTGGCTTTAGTGTGATTGAGCAAGACGGCCAGCGCAGTAACTTTATCTTCAGCAAATTTACCAAGCAGATCCCGGCGGCTTCACAATTTAGCTTTGTACCGCCAAAAGGGGTGGAATTGGACGATCAGCGCCAGTAAGGTACATAACTCGTCTCGGACTTGGATTATTAGGTGGCAGCATAATGCCACCTATTTTCGTTTATAGGAGTGGTTATTTTGAATAACTTCAGCCTCGATTTTTCTTCTGATTTTCGCCCGTTAGCGGCCCGTATGCGTCCGCGTACGATTGAAGAATATATCGGTCAGCAACACATTCTTGCCGAGGGAAAACCGCTGCGACGCGCGTTGGAAGCCGGCCATTTGCATTCCATGATCCTATGGGGACCACCGGGTACAGGGAAAACCACGCTGGCTGAAGTGGCCGCCCATTATGCCAATGCCGAAGTGGAACGCGTGTCTGCCGTGACTTCGGGCGTGAAAGATATTCGCGCGGCGATTGATAAAGCCCGTGATAACAAAATGGCCGGACGCCGAACCATTTTGTTTGTGGACGAGGTGCACCGTTTCAATAAAAGTCAGCAAGATGCCTTCTTGCCACACATTGAAGACGGCACAGTGACTTTCATTGGTGCCACCACGGAAAACCCGTCTTTTGAGCTGAACAACGCATTGTTGTCCCGTGCCCGTGTGTACAAGCTAAAATCCCTCGACAATGACGAAGTGCTCGCGGTGTTGGATCAGGCGCTGGCAGATCCGGAGCGTGGCGTGGCAGAGACCAATTTGGTGTTTGTGGATAACGTCAAAGCCCGTCTGGCAGAGCTGGTCAACGGCGATGCGCGCATGTCGCTGAACTACCTTGAGCAGTTGATCGACATGGCGGAAGAAGATGCACAGGGCAACAAGCAAATCACTTTGGCACTGTTGGCGGAAGTGGCGGGCGAGAAAATCACCCGTTTCGATAACAAAGGCGATTTGTGGTACGACATGATTTCGGCCGTGCACAAGTCAATCCGTGGTTCGAGCCCGGACGGGGCGTTGTACTGGTTTGCACGTATGCTGCAGGCAGGGTGCGATCCTTTGTACGTGGCACGCCGATTGTTGGCGATTGCCTCAGAAGATATCGGCAATGCGGATCCGCGTGCCATGCAGGTGGCCGTATCGGCGTGGGATTGTTTTACCCGTGTCGGCGCCTACGAAGGTGAGCGTGCTATTGCCCAGGCCATTGTGTATTTGGCCAGCGCACCGAAAAGCAATGCGGTGTACACCGCCTTTAAGCAGGCGAAAATGGATGCGGCAAATCACCCGGATTATGAAGTGCCTCATCATTTGCGTAATGCGCCGACTAAACTGATGAAGGAATTGGGCTACGGGCAAGAATACCGTTACGCCCATGACGAACCAGGTGCGTATGCGGCCGGCGAGTGCTATTTCCCACCTGAATTGGCCGGAACCCGATACTACCAGCCAACAAACCGGGGTTTGGAAATTAAAATTGCCGAAAAGTTAGAGTATCTTGCTTCATTAGATGCAAAAAGCACTTTAAAGCGCTATCAATAATAGGGCTTTTTGGGTATTGTTGACCCATAAGCGTTAGGTTACCTAACGCCTTCTGAATTAAAAATTATTTAGCCATCAAATTGACTAAATAATGTGCATTTTAGAACATTATGAGCACAGGATTAGCATGCTAGATTCTAAATTACTTCGTACTGAGCTGGACGCAACAGCCGAAAAATTAGCGCGCCGTGGTTTCACTCTTGATGTAGAGCTACTACGTTCCCTAGAAGAAAAGCGTAAGGACCTTCAGGTTAAAACTGAAGACCTTCAGGCACTGCGTAACTCGCGATCGAAGTCCATCGGTCAAGCGAAAGCGAAGGGCGATCACGAAGAAGCCGAGCGTATCCTTGCTGAAGTGGGTAACCTAGGTACTGAACTGGATGACGCGAAAAAAGCCCTTGCTGCGCTTCAGCTAGAGCTAGACGCGATCACGCAAACCGTACCAAACGTACCGGATGAGTCTGTACCTTTCGGTAAAGATGAGAACGACAACGTTGAAGTACTACGCTGGGGTACACCTAAGCAGTACGACTTCGAAGTGAAAGACCACGTTGACCTAGGCGAAATGGGTGACGGTCTGGACTTCGCAAGTGCGGTTAAAATCACTGGCGCACGTTTCATCGTGATGAAAGGTCAGTTTGCTCGCCTGCACCGTGCAATTGCACAGTTCATGCTGGATCTACACACTGACGAGCACGGTTACACAGAAATGTACGTACCGTACCTAGTGAACGCAGACAGCCTGTTTGGTACTGGTCAGCTACCGAAGTTCGGTGCAGACCTGTTCCACACTCAGCCGCTGACTGAAAAAGTGAACGACGAAGAGCCACGTACACTGTCTCTGATCCCAACAGCAGAAGTGCCAGTAACGAACCTGCTTCGTGACACTATCTCTGAAGAAGCGGATCTGCCAATCAAGATGACAGCGCACACACCATGTTTCCGTTCTGAAGCGGGCTCTTACGGTCGTGATACTCGCGGTCTGATCCGTATGCACCAGTTCGACAAAGTAGAATTGGTTCAGATCACTCGCCCTGAAGATTCAATGGCGGCACTGGAAGAACTGACTGGCCATGCTGAGAAAGTACTTCAGTTGCTAGAACTGCCATACCGTAAGGTTGTACTGTGTACAGGTGACATGGGCTTCGGTTCAGCGAAGACTTACGATCTTGAAGTGTGGGTACCAGCACAAGAAACGTACCGTGAAATCTCTTCATGTTCTAACATGTGGGACTTCCAGGCGCGTCGTATGCAAGCGCGTTTCCGTCGTAAAGGCGAGAAGAAACCTGAGTTGGTTCACACACTGAACGGTTCTGGTCTAGCGGTTGGCCGTACTATGGTCGCTATCCTAGAAAACAACCAGGAAGCTGATGGTCGCATCATGATCCCTGAAGTACTACGTAAGTACATGGGTAACGCGACACACATCGGTTAATCCCGGCACTGATACTCAAAACCCAGCCACATGGCTGGGTTTTTTTATGCCTGCAATTTCTCTGTGGGGTGAGAGGTGCGGGGGCGAGACATGGTGAAGTGTCGGGAATATGCGCTTAGGCAAGGCGTGTGGAGGTTGAATGGTTATTGGATGTCATTGACGTCAAAGACGATGCGGTGTCTATGGTATGTAGAATATAAGGTATGCAGAATAAAGGGATAATATCGAAACAGCATAAATGGGTGGTTATGGGGCGATTTGGCTGTATCTTATTGAATAATGCATCATGGGTTGATGTTGTGTGAATTAGTATTCGTTTTTTGTGATTATTTTTTCTTTATGTATTGCGTGCGGCAGGATTGTCGATATAATGAGCTCAATAAGGAATTATGCACTTTTTCCGAAGTTTTAGTCATAACAAGATTTAATCATTCAGAGAGAAGTAGGATGACGGATACTGTACTTGCCCAAGAAACCCATAAGACCAGCCGGAACATGCTGATGTTCGCGATTCCATCCATGCTGGGTCTGTTCTTTTTCCTTGCCCCGCTAAGCGTGAACGGTGACTTTACCTTTCCGTTGGCCTTGATGGCGAAAAGCTTCAAGAGCCTGATGGGGGAAGCATTGCTGCCAACAGTGGCATCAGTGATTTGTTTGTCTGCCGTGTTGTCGCTGGCTGCCAGTGTGGCGAAACCGCGTTTTGTGATGGACTCATCGCTGCTGACTCGCCTGTTCGTATTGACACCGACCTGGTTGGTTATCCGTGGCTTGGGTGCCCTGTTCACGGTATTGGCACTGTATCAAGTTGGCCCTGAAGTGATCTGGAACGGTAACACCGGTGGTTTGGTGCTGAATGATTTGCTGCCATCGCTGTTTGTCACCTTTTTCTTTGCTGGCCTGCTACTCCCTCTTCTGCTCAATTTTGGCCTGCTTGAACTTCTTGGTACCCTGATGAGTAAATTCATGCGCCCGGTGTTCCGTCTACCTGGTCGTGCGGCGATTGACTGTATTTCATCATGGTTAGGTGATGGCACGGTTGGGGTTATTCTGACCAGTAAGCAGTACGAACAAAAGAAATACACGGCCCGTGAAGCAGCTGTTGTGGCGACCATGTTCTCACCGGTCGGTATCTCTTTCTCGCTGGTGGTACTGACGCAGGTCGGCTTGGCGAATTACTTCGTGCCATTCTACTTGTCGATTTGTTTATCGGGTGTCGCGGCAGCCATCATCATTCAGTACCTGCCACCATTAAGCTACAAAAAAGATCTGTACATTGATGGTACTGCGCCAAACCGTGATGAAGAGTTGGTACCGGAAGGTCAGACAGCCATGCAGTTTGGTATGCACCTTGCCCTGAAACGTGCGAGCGGCGTTAACAGCCTAGGCGCAGTAGCGAAAGAAGGTTTCCATAACTCACTGGACATGGTGTTGGGCGTACTGCCGGTAGTGATGGCTATCGGTACCCTCGGCTTGGTTGTGGCAGAAACCACACCGCTGTTCTCACTGCTGGGTGCGCCGTTTGTACCATTGCTAGAGTTGCTGCACGTAGCTGAAGCGCAAGCGGCTGCGCAGACGGTATTGGTGGGTTTCACGGATATGTATGTGCCATCGATTATCGCAGCTTCCACCATTGATACAGAGATGACAAAATTTGTGGTAGCGGCATTGTCAGTAACACAGCTGATTTTCATGTCAGAAACGGGTTCGGTGATTCTGAGCAGTAAAGTACCAGTGAACTTCTTTGAACTGGT
Source organism: Photobacterium aphoticum (assembly GCF_001029435.1). Taxonomy (GTDB): domain Bacteria; phylum Pseudomonadota; class Gammaproteobacteria; order Enterobacterales; family Vibrionaceae; genus Photobacterium; species Photobacterium aphoticum. The sequence goes on from NZ_LDOV01000001.1 coordinate 17,608, forward strand.
GGCGATCTTCCTACTACGTACGTTGATCACTCTGCCTATTATTGTGATGGTTGCTCACTTAATTTTCTGATTCGGTCGTTGAGATAATCGATCGACAGTATCCAAATACTAACAATAACAACGTTTCGCTTCCTGCTGGCCACCCACTTGGGTGGCCTTTTTTGTGGATGAAAGGGGAGGATGAGGGTTTTAACTCGCGTTATCTGTGTTTGGACGTAAATCAGGACGCAATTGTGGATGAGAATCCGGACGCAGATGCACTTCTTCTTCCTGCTCACCCGCATGCGGGTCATTAAAGCGCTCACGATCGAGAGCCCCTTCGCTGTTAGCCACAATACAGGTCACGCAGCTGTCACCGGTGATATTCACGGCAGTGCGGATCATATCCAGCAAGCGGTCGACACCCATGATTAAAGCAATCCCTTCTACCGGCAGACCGACTTGGTTTAAGACCATCGCCAGCATGATCAGTCCCACCCCTGGCACACCTGCTGTACCGATAGAGGCCAGTGTGGCGGTCATGATCACAGCCAGGTAATCACTCATGCTCAGGTCAATGTTAAATGCCTGCGCAATGAAGGCGGTCGCTACCCCTTGCATAATGGCCGTGCCGTCCATGTTGATGGTGGCACCCAGTGGCACAGTGAAAGAGGCGATACGGTTTTTCACGCCCATGCGCGTCGTTGCCGTTTCCATGGTCACAGGAATGGTGGCATTCGATGACGCGGTAGAAAACGCGAACATGATGGCATCTTCCATTTTCTTCAAGAACAGTATCGGGCTTAAACCGGTAAAAATCTTAAACAGCGAGCCGTACACCAGCATGCCGTGCAGGAGCAAGGTCCCTGACAGAACCAGGAAGTAGCCTAGCAGGTTGAAAATGGCATCCAGACCTAAGCCACTAAACAGTTTGGCCATCAGGAAATAGACCCCGAATGGCGCGATGTTCATCAGCAATGTCACCAGCTTCATGATGACTTCGTTCAGGTCAGCAAAGATAGCCGCGACACGTTCACCGGCTTTGCCTGCGGTACTGATGGCAACACCAAACAGCAGGGCAAACACGATGATTTGCAGGGTGTTGCCGTTCGCCATCGCGCTGATCGGGTTAGTCGGGAACATGCCGATAATCACTTGTCCCAGTGACGGGGCTTCTTTGGCGGCAAAAGTGGTCGCCGCGCTCAGGTCTGCGCCTGCACCCGGCTGAAAGAGATTGCCCATGACCAATGCCAGAGTGATCGCAATGGCAGTGGTGGTCAGGTAAAACGCCAAGGTTTTTCCACCCAAGCGGCCCAGTGTGCTGATGTCTTTTAGGGTACTGGTTCCACAGACTAAGGAAACAAAGACCAGTGGCACTACCAGCATCTTCAGGCTGGCAATGAAAATAGCCCCACCGACTTCAAACAACCCATTCACGATGTAGTCGTAGACGAAACCGGTTTCAGAAAAGAGAGAGCGGATCAAAAAACCACTCAAAATGCCGAGTACCATGCCGAGGATCACTCGGCCCGTCAGTGACATTTTTTTCTGTTGTGTTTGCATGAAATTAATACTCCTTATCGTTTCACTCTCTGTAAAGCGTCCACCAGAGAGGCGAGGCAGAGTAGCAATAGGTAGACGGAAAACGCGAGACTTAAGCCGGAGTATTCAAAAAAGGTATGAGTGTGATCACATTTTCTTCGCCCGCTAAGCAGCTGAAAATCAGGATTGTTAACTGTTTGCTAACATTTGGTCGGTTTTGTGCTGGTTTTTTCAGCTATTTTGGCGGTTTTACGAAAAAATAGCACTATTTTGTCACAATTGACGTGCTGAGGAGAGGAGGGAGTCAGAGGGAGATAACAGCAAGAAAGTGGGTATCTTGTTGTCATGCGGTGAAATTTTCTGCCTCACTCTTAAAAGAATAAGCATGCAGAAGAAATGTTATTTTGATGCACAAGGTATGGGTAACGACCACAAAAAAGGGCTCCGAAGAGCCCTTTTGGTCAGCGATGTTAACCTGCAGTCGGTCAACACAGCGGTATTACATTACACGCATACCTGGTTTTGCGCCTTCGTGTGGCTCAAGGATCCAAAGATCTTTGCCACCCGGGCCAGCAGCCAGGATCATGCCTTCAGACATGCCGAACTTCATCTTACGTGGTTTCAGGTTAGCCACAACGACCGTCAGTTTACCGACAAGGTCTTCTGGGTTGTAAGCAGCTTTAATGCCTGAGAATACCTGACGCATTTCACCACCGATGTCCAACTGGAACTTCAGTAGCTTGTCAGCTTTAGGCACAGATTCGCAAGATACGATCTTCGCAATACGTAGATCCACTTTCGCAAAATCGTCAAATTCGATTTCTGCTTCAATTGGCTCTTTGCTTAGCTCAGTTTCAGTTTTCGCGGCTTCTGCTTGTTCTTTTGCTGCCATTTCTGCCGCTGCATCTTCTTTAGATGCTTCGATCATCGCTTCAACGTGCTTAGGATCGATACGGTTGAACAGGGCTTTGAACTTCGTTACTTCGTGGTCAGTCAGAGGCTGTGCAATGCCTTCCCACGTCAGTGTTTCATTCAAGAACGCTTCAGTACGCTCAGCCAGGTTTGGCATTACAGGCTTCAGGTAAGCCATCAGTACGCGGAACAGGTTGATACCCATAGAGCAGATTTCTTGTAGCTCTTGGTCTTTACCTTCTTCCTTCGCCACAACCCATGGTGCTTTTTCATCAACGTACTGGTTCGCTTTGTCAGCCAGTGCAGTGATTTCACGGATAGCACGGCCGAATTCGCGTGATTCGTACAGGCTGCCGATACGCTCAGCAGCAGCAACGAATTCTGCGTATAGCTCAGGCTCAGAACACTGTGCAGACAGTTTGCCGTCGAAACGCTTAGCAATGAAGCCGGCGTTACGAGAAGCCAGGTTGACAATCTTGTTCACGATGTCGCTGTTCACACGTTGTGTGAAGTCTTCAAGGTTCAGGTCAAGATCGTCAATGCGGCTGTTTAGCTTCGCCGCGTAGTAGTAACGTAGGCACTCAGGATCCAAGTGCTGCAGGTAAGTGCCTGCTTTTACGAAGGTGCCTTTTGATTTCGACATCTTCGCACCGTTTACTGTCACATAACCGTGAACGAATACGTTGCTTGGCTTACGGAAACCGGCACCGTCCAGCATGGCTGGCCAGAATAGGCTGTGGAAGTACACGATATCTTTACCGATGAAGTGGTAAAGCTCAGTGCTGCTGTCTTGGTTCCAGAACTCGTCAAAGTTCAGGTCATCGCGCTTATCACACAGGTTCTTGAATGAGCCCATGTAGCCGATTGGCGCGTCCAGCCATACGTAGAAGTACTTGTTGGTTTCGCCAGGGATCTCAAAGCCGAAGTAAGGTGCATCGCGAGAGATATCCCACTGCTGCAGACCCGACTCGAACCATTCCTGCATTTTGTTTGCAGTCTCGTCCTGAAGCGCACCAGATTTGGTCCATGCTTTTAGCATTTCTTCAAACTGAGGCAGGTCGAAGAAGAAGTGCTCAGAATCTTTCATCACTGGTGTCGCACCAGAAACGGCAGATTTCGGGTTGATCAAATCTGTTGGGCTGTAGGTTTCGCCACAGTTATCACAGTTGTCACCGTACTGATCTTCGGCCTTACACTTAGGACACGTACCTTTTACGAAACGGTCTGGTAGGAACATTTCTTTCTCAGGGTCAAACAGCTGAGAAATGGTACGGCTCGTGATGTAGCCTTTTTCTTTCAATTGCGTGTAGACAAACGAGGCCAGCTCACGGTTCTCATCAGAGTGTGTGCTGTGGTAGTTGTCAAAGCTAATGTCGAAGCCAGCAAAGTCAGCCTGGTGCTCTTTGCTCACTTCCGCAATCATTTGCTCAGGATCCATACCCATCTGCTGGGCCTTAAGCATGATTGGAGTACCGTGTGCGTCGTCTGCACAGATGAAATGAACTTCGTTGCCACGAAGGCGCTGATAGCGCACCCAGATATCCGCTTGTACATGCTCAAGCATGTGACCCAAGTGGATAGAACCGTTAGCGTACGGTAGGGCGCAGGTCACCAGAATTTTTCTTGGATTTGCAGCCATAATGTCTTGTTTCGCTCATGATGGGTAATAAAAACGTAGCTTTAGATACTACCTGATGGACAGCGTATTGCCTAGGAGGATCTGTGGATATTCACGGCAAATAGAAAGCGATAGTGCGGCATTGGTGATAGGATGAAAAGAAAGTACAAAAATGGAGCGCTAAAACCATGCGTAGTGACTCAATGACCCGCTTTGAATGCGTGGCAGATATTACCCGATGGCTTAACCAGTTTGAGCATCCTTGGCTGCATCATGAATGGGCGGATACCCCGAATGTGGTGTCGGTCGCCGCTGATGGCACGTTATCAATCACGTTGCCATTCGCTGCGAATACCGTGGCGGAGTTGCTTGAGCAATGGGTGATTGCGCAAAAACAGCAGCATTATGTGGCGAGCGATCTGAATGTGGCGATCCGTTGCCGTGTTGCACCATTGGCGACGGGTGACAAAACGCCCTTGCGTGGGGTGAAGAATATTGTGGTGGTGAGTTCGGCCAAAGGGGGCGTGGGTAAATCCACCACCTCGGTGAACTTGGCACTGGGGTTACAAGCGCAAGGCGCTAAAGTCGGTCTGCTGGATGCGGACATTTATGGCCCGTCAGTGCCGATGATGCTGGGCACCGTTGATGAAAAGCCGGTGTCTGCGGACGGCAAAATGATGATGCCGATTGAATCGTGTGGCTTATATACCAACTCCGTGGGGTATTTGGTACCGGCTGACAGCGCGACCATTTGGCGTGGTCCGATGGCATCGAAAGCCTTATCACAAATCATTACTGAAACCTGGTGGCCGGATCTGGATTACCTGGTGATCGACATGCCACCGGGTACCGGGGATATTCAGCTGACGTTGGCGCAACAAATTCCGGTGACTGGCGCTGTGGTGGTGACCACGCCGCAGGATCTGGCGCTGGCGGATGCCATTAAAGGCGTGAGCATGTTCCATAAAGTGGATGTGCCGGTATTGGGTGTGGTGGAAAACATGAGCTATCACATTTGTAGCCAGTGTGGTCATCATGAGCCGATTTTCGGTACCGGTGGTGCAGCGCGCATGGCGGAAGAGTATGCGGTGCCGTTGCTGGCGCAGTTGCCGTTGCATATCAAAATTCGTGAAGATATCGACAACGGTAAGCCAACGGTGGCGGCTTCACCGGACTCAGAACAGGCACAAGCTTACATTCAATTGGCCGGTGCGGTGGCCAGTCGTTTGTATTGGCAGGGTACGCCTGTGACTGAGCAGATCACAATTCGTACAATGTAAACCTTTGCCTAATGGTTTACTGATGAGTTTGTGAACAAACGTGGCAGATGTCTCATTTTTGCTGGCATCTGCCGTTACATCTGCCTATAATCAGGCGGTTTATTTATACCTATTCGTATAATTGTCGGCGATGGTTCATCCTGACAATTAACCGGTTTTCCACCAAGCCACGTTGTTTTACAGGTGCTTTCTGATATGTCTGAAACTTCACACCAATGCGTAATTATCGGTATTGCAGGTGCTTCTGCTTCCGGTAAAAGTTTGATTGCCAGTACTGTTTATAAAGAATTAAAAGAAAAAGTTGGCGATCACCAGATCGGTGTTATCACAGAAGATTGTTACTACAACGATCAAAGTCACCTGAGCATGGAAGACCGTGTTAAGACTAACTACGATCATCCAAATGCATTGGACCACGATCTATTGTGTGAGCATCTAGAGATGCTGATGCAGGGTAAAGCGGTTGAAGTACCTCAGTACAGCTACAGCGAACACACCCGTATGACAGAAACTACCACGATGACACCGAAAAAAGTGATCATTCTGGAAGGTATCCTGCTACTGACTGATCCGCGTCTGCGTGATCTGATGCACGCGAGCGTGTTCATGGACACGCCATTGGATATCTGTCTGCTTCGTCGTCTACAGCGTGATGTGGCTGAGCGTGGCCGTACGATGGAATCTGTACTGAAGCAGTACCAGAAGACCGTACGCCCAATGTTTATGCAGTTCATCGAACCGTCTAAGCAATACGCTGACATCATCGTACCTCGCGGCGGTAAAAACCGTATCGCGATTGATGTCCTAAAAGCGCACATCGCAAAACTGCTACGCGGTTAATCTTCAAAAGGCTGACACTCTGTCAGCCTTTTTTGTATCACAGATTTATCAGGCAGCCGAAGGGCTGCCTATTTTTTTTGCCATGAATGGTAGACAATACTGATATACCCCCTAATGACGGTCATTGGTTGGGGTATACCCATTCAGTCAGGGTAGAGGAACAGGGTTTGTCTTGCATCGGGCGTGTTCGCGCGGTGTAAAGGCGCATGTAACAAGTGGGGATAAAATGAAAAAAATACTCTTTGCGTTGCTGGCCATTGTTGTGGTCATTGTGATTGGTGTGGCGGCATTGCTCACCTTGGTGGATCCAAACCAGTTTAAGCCCCTGATTGCCGAGCAGGTGAAAAAGAACACCGGCCGTGAGTTGGTGATTGAGGGCGATATTCAATGGCGCTTTTTCCCAACCATCGGTTTTGATATCGGTCAAACGGCGTTTCGTAACCCAACGGGGTTTGCCGAACCTAACCTGGTGCAATTTGACAGTGCTGCCTTGTCGGTGTCTGTGATGCCACTTTTCTCCCAGCAGTTGGAAATCGGTAACGTGAGCCTGCAAGGCGGACACGTGTTTATCCAGACGCTGCCAAATGGTACCAGCAACCTTGACGGTATCGGCAAGCAAGCGGATACCGCAGAGCCAAAAAATGCGACTGAACCAGCGGCTGCCGAATCAACCGCAACAGAATCTCAGCCTGCCGGCGATAAAAAGCCATGGACGCTGACGCTGCAAGGCATTGAAATTGTTGATGCCAGTGCCACGGTGCGTGACGATCAGAAAGGCACGCAAATGGCGATCAGCGCGCTGAATTTCTCTTTGAGCCGTTTTGCGCCAGGTGAGTGGACGTCGGCCACCTTTGACGTAACCGGTAAAAACAATGGTTTGAGTTTCAGTGCAAACGGTGAAACCGAGTTGTTGATTGCGAAAGGCTTAGACAGCGCACAGGTAAAAGCCTTGTCGTTGAACGCGTCAGCACAGGATGCGAAGAACAAGATTGAGTCGGTGAACGTGAGTGTGGATCACTTCCAGCTTGGTGAGTGGGCGAGCATTACGTTCAGCGCTAAAGGTCAGGTGCCGGATTTGGCGTTTGATGCAACCGGTCAAACCCGCTTGCAGCTTGATCAAGCCATGAATACCTTGTCACTTGAAGGCTTGTCACTGAACACTGACTTGAAAGGCAAAGTCTTACCGCGTCCAGAGATGGCGTTGAAAGTCGCGGCGGATGCCCAGTATGTGATGGACAAGCAGCAAGCGACCCTGTCTCAGGTCGCTGTGAATCTTGATGAGTTGGCAGTAACGGGTAATGCGTCGTTTAAAGCGGCGGATATTCCGGTCATTCGCTTTGATCTGACATCAGATAAGATTGATGTGGATGCCTTCCTCGGTCAAGCGACGGCCGAAGCGAAAGCCACCCCGGTTGCGGACAAATCGGCAGGTAATGCGCCAGCAAAACCAGTGGCTGACAAGAATAAAGAGCCTGATCTTTCTGCACTGAAAACGCTGGATGTGGCAGGTAAAGTGAAGGTCGGTCAGTTTAAAGCAGGCAATGCCAAACTGAGCGATGTCGCGATGGATGTGCAGATCAAACGTGGCGTACTGCGCTTAAACGCGTTTGATGCCAAGTTATACCAAGGCACGATTCATGCGACCGCACAAATCGATGCGAATCCGGCGCTACCGACGTATTTAGTCAATAAATCGATCAAAGGCGTGCAGGTTCAGCCGCTGCTGAAAGATGTGGCGAAGACCGATGTCTTGGCCGGTCAGGGGGATATTACGGTAAATGCACGCGGTAAAGGACTGTCGGAAATGCGCCTGCGCGAAAACATCGCGGGCTCGATTGCGATTCATTTTGCCGATGGTGCAATTTACGGTGTGAACATTCCTGAGATGATCCGTGAAGCCCGTGCGACGCTAAAAGGCAAGAAAGCGGAATACGTCAAAGAAGAGAAGAAAACCGACTTCTCTGCCATGAAAGCGACCTTTACGCTGGGTAATGGCATCGCCAGCACCAATGATTTAGCCATTGAATCACCCTTATTGCGTATTGCCGGTAACGGTGACACGAATTTGGTTTCAGAGGCGATTGATTTCACCATCAATACATCCGTGGTCGCGACCACCAAAGGTCAGGGCGGAAAAGATGTCGACCATGTGGCAGATCTGACCGTGCCGATTGATGTGAAAGGCAATTGGACTCAGCCAAGTTTCTCACTCAACGTGGCGAAGTTGCTCAAGCAAAACAATGAGCTGGAAAAGAAAGCCAAGAAAGAAGTGGAACGCGGTTTAGAAAAACTGCTGGGCGATAAAGCCAAAGATGAAGACATTAAAAACGCGGCAGATAAATTGCTAAAAGGGCTGTTTAACTGATCGTGACACCATCATGGTGCTAAAAACGAAGGGCTTACCGATAACCGGTAAGCCCTTTTTTCTATGCGTTGATTGATGGTGTTTGTCTCAGGTCTTAATCAGGTGACTTAAGCGCGGGCTGCTTTGCTCTTTTTCATGGATTTTTGGCTTTCCAGACTGGCCTGAAAGGCTTTCAGTAAGTCGACGGCGGACAGCATGCCGACTAAATCACCGGTTTTATTCAGTACCGGGGCCGCCCCGACATGGTGGTCAAGAATGGTGCCAATGGCTTTGGTGAGGGTATCGTAAGTTCTGACATGGATGATGTCTTTACACATGACGTCTTGAATATGGAGATCGTCGCTCAGGGCGTAATCATGACCAATATCGGGAGATTCATCGACCCACCCCGGGCGGCGCAGTTCGCGATCACTGACAATCCCGACTAATGCCCCTTCAGGATCGACCACGGGTAAGTGGCGAATGGCTTCATCTTTCATTAGGAAAAAGGCTTCACGGATCCCTGCATTCGGTGACACCGTGATGACTTTCTGAGTCATGTATTCAGACACTTTTGTTGGCATTGCTTATCCTCTTTGTCAGAGTGAATGGACGTTGCCTGATTTACCCTAGCGAAATTTCAGCGTGGGTTCTGCGAGCTATCTCAGAGTTTTTTGATCCCCTTACGGTGTGCTAGAACCGGTTTGACATTGCTTTGATGAGGCACAAACAAGCGATGGAAACAGGGATGATTGTCGTAAAACAGCGTCTAACGGTAACGATTTTCGTGTTCTCCAGCGTGGTCTTTCTGGTAGTGTGTGCCGTATCAGACAATGATTGTCGTTTAAGATGAAGTAGATAGCGAAGGAGCCCGTGTGGATTCAGTAACTCAAATTGCGCTTGGCGCAGCGGTAGCAGGCGTGGTCGCGGGCAGGCAGTGTACGCCCAAAGTGTTGTTAGCCGGCGCTGCGTTAGGCACATTGCCCGATCTGGATGTGTTGATCAGCTATGGCGATCCGGTGTCTGACATGGTGAAACACCGGGGCTTTAGCCATTCCCTGTTTGTGTTGCTGCCGTTTTCCTGGTTGTTGGCCACCTTGTGGCAGCGATTGCGGCCCACGGACTTTACCTTTGCCCGTTTGTGGTTGCTGGTGGCGGCCAGCTTGATCACCCATCCGCTGCTCGACAGCTTTACGACCTATGGCACTCAATTGCTGTGGCCGATCACGACGCCTTATGCGGTGTCCAGCATCTTCATTATTGACCCGCTTTATACTGTGCCGTTAGTGGTGACGTTACTGGCCAGTGTATTGTGGCGCGACCGTATGGCGAAATTGTGCGGTATTGGCCTGACAATATCGACCTTGTACCTCGGTTGGTCATGGCTGGCGCTCAATATGGTGGAGAATCGAGTGGATGCCCAGTTGGCAGGAACGACATTGGCCGATAAGCCACGCTTTTTTGCCCCGACACCACTCAATACCGTGTTGTGGCGTGTTGTAGTAAAAGACGGTGATCAATATTGGGAAGGGTTAGCGTCATTGCTGGATAAAAACAGCGAAATTTCGTTTATCGCTAAAGATCGCGGTGAAAGGCCTTCACAACTCGCGTCTTCTCATTTGAGTGATTTAGAAGCGTTCACTAACGGCTTTGTGAAGTACGAGCAACGCAATGATCAATTGGTGGTGACGGATTTACGGTTGGGAATGGTGGATTATCTGCCGTTTCAGTTTGCATTGGCGCATAAGCAAGCCGCTCAGTGGCAAGCGACAGATCCCGTGCAGTTAGAGAGTCCGGCGGTCAAACCGAAACATTTACCTGCACTATGGTTGAGGCTACTGGGGAACCAAGATATAGATGCGAACTTGTGCCATGTGTCAGAATGCCCGACGTCAGAAATGAATGTGCAGGTGAGTTCAGGAACCCGTCAGTAAGGGGAGTGCAAACTATGATTAACGAGATCTTATAAACATTTATATGTTATTCGTTGCGCAGTTTGCTTAAAATGTGTAAATGCAATCAAATTGTTATTCTTTAAAAGAATAAAAATGAGCAGCAAAACAGTAAAAGTTGTATGATTGCCGTATGTCCTTTAAGTGTCAGTAACAGAGGTAAGCGATGAAAAAGCTTGATTTGGATGCGCTTAGGGCAAGGATGCATGAAAAAGCGGTGAACAAAGCCGTTGCTTATTACAAGAAAAAACATCAAAAACCACGTTTAACAACTCTTGCAAAAGAGGCCTAAGTTATTCTTCTTGTTATAAGTTGTACTCAGTAGAAGAGTCGCAAACCCAATGTAAAAGGAGCGTTGAACGCTCCTTTTTTTTATGTCTTTTTTTCGAGGAAATAAGAGGTTAGGTGGTCAGATCAATCATCTGACTGGCGCTTGCTTGGGTCGGAGACTTCCTCATACGGCCAGTAATGGTGGCCAATACGAATGATCAGCGTGGCAGCGGCCAGAATGAAGGCGGCAGTTGCTAACCACACCACATAAATCCCATCCAATTCTTTCATACCCAGCGTGATATAGCGGGCAATGGCCATAATGGCGATGTAAATCGGGTAGCGTACCGGAATTTTACCGTTGGTGATAAATTGCTGCACCATGGCTAACACTTCGAGATAAATGAACATCAATAGGATGTCAGTAAGCAAAATTTGCTTATTCACATACACATGGATGAATTCGTTGAGCATGGCAACTACCGTCGCCATGGTGATAGCCACTAACAGAATGGCTTCCAATACATGGAATAACTTTAGAAAAGGGCGACTAAAGCTTTTAGGTAAATGAGAAGGCATAACCAATCCTTATAAGAATTATTTTGCCTTAGTATATGAGATGAGGGCGTAAGGGGATAACGGAAGTTTAGGACAATGACATGACTGGCGGAAATTCAGGCAACAGCAGGTCAAGATACCAGAAAGGTTAGAGGTATTTGACCTGCTCGTATGATCGGGAGCGCGTGTAAACCGATGCTGACTCGTACTGTTACCAGTCAATGCCTTTACGTGCTTTTACGCCGCTTTCAAAAGCGTGTTTTACGTTACGCACTTCCGATACGGTATCCGCCAATTCAATAAGAGTACGGTGTGCACCACGTCCTGTGACAATCACCGATTGTGAGGCCGGACGCTGAGTAATCGCCTCAACCACTTCATCCAGTTCAACATAGCCATAAGTGACCATGTAAGTCAGCTCATCCAGCAGCACCACATCGTAGCGTGCATCGGCCAGCATCTTTTTACATTCTGCCCACGTTTCCTGTGCGGCTTGGGTGTCGGCTGCTTTGTTTTGAGTTTCCCACGTGAATCCTGTCGCCATCACCGCAAAGTGCACGCCATGCTGTTCTAACAGGGCGCGTTCGCCGCAATCCCACGTGCCTTTAATGAACTGGCCGACACCACAGGTTTGTCCGTGGCCCACTGCGCGTGCAATGGTGCCAAAGCCAGAGGTTGACTTACCTTTACCGTTACCGGTAATGATTAAAAACAGCCCTTTTTCTTCTTGTGCGGCATCGACACGGGCATCGATTTCCGCTTTGACTTTTTGCTGACGGGCTTTATAGCGTTCGTCTTTCTGCGCAGAGGCGTTTTGGGACGTGTCAGGTTGCGAAGAAGTCGTCATAGTCATCCTTATCGATTTGAGAGCTTGATTTATGTGTTGCGGTTAATGTGCCACCATGGTCAACAGCACCAGGTAACCACACAGTTCGGCAATTTGTTGCGCAGCCCCCAGGCAATCCCCGGTATATCCGCCGAGCTGGCGTTGGAACCAACGGCCACATAAGGTGCGCACCAGCAAGAGCACAACCGTTAGTGCGACAGCAACAGAAAGCGGTAAAAACAGTAATATAATCAAACTGGTGAAAATTAAAACCCACAAATCCTGAGGACTTTGCTGATTGGCGAGGGGCTTCACCTTACTTTGTTCATCCAGGCGAACGTAGGGGTAACTGACGATGAGGCTGGCAGCGACCGCGCGGCTGAGTCCATGCAGGCTGATCAAGGCGATGACGGTATACATCGGATTAACGTCAGCCAGCGCTGTTAAGCTGGCCCATTTCATGGCGAGTGCAACAAACAGCGCTGCCGCCCCGTAGGTACCTAAGCGTGAATCTTTCATGATATCGAGCTTTTGTGCCGGCTCCCAGCCTCCGCCAAACCCATCAAAGACATCGGCTAAGCCGTCTTCATGGAAAGCACCTGTCACCAATAAGCTGGTGGCCATAGCGATCAATACAGCAATTGGTGCCGGAAACAGACAGTGTGCCAGCCAAAATGCGACAGCGCTGATAAGGCCGACCACAATCCCGACCAAGGCAAAGTAGCGATTGGCCTGATTAAGGCGATCCGGCGAGTACGGTGTATCAGCAGGAATGGGAATACGGGTGAAAAAGGCTAATGCGACCAGAAAAATTTGCCACTGCTGCTTCATCATAAAAATGCCGTTAAGGTGATAAAAAGGCGGAAAAAAGAGAACGCTACGTTACTTGAAAGGACACGGAGATACCAGAGAAACCTTGTACGCGTACCTTTTAAATGGAATGTCATTCTGTATAATGTGTCGATAAAATAGACAGGGTAAGCGCAAAGGGGAAAGGTATGCGAAACGTCATGGTCAGGATGGTCATCATGGGGCTAGTCATGGGATTGAGTGGGTGTACCCGTTATCTTCCGAAGGAGGATGAACAAGCCACGGTGATTAACAGTACCAATAAGCCGTTGATGGAAGTGCGGTATATTGAGGAAACGACCGGCCTGCAGTGGGTTTCACCGGATTTCGATGTCGCCAATTATCAGTCTTTACTGATTCGGCCTGTGGCGTTGCACCCTTTGGCGCATAATGTCGATCAAATACCGGTTGCGGTGTTAGAAAAGATTTCTGAACGATTAACCCAGCGCGTCAGTGATAAATTGGCGGTCGGGGTCCCGATTGTTGAACAACCTAGCGTGCAGACGGCGACCCTGAACATTGATATCACTCGCGCCAGTACCGAAATGGAAGAGCTGCAAATTACCGAAGTGCTGCCTTACGGCGCCTTGATTGGCGGCGCGAAGGCGTTGCTGGGCACCCGTGACAGGAACGTACGCATTTTGGTGGAGTCGCAGCTGGTTGACAGCCTGACCGGAGAGATATTGGCAGAACGAGTCAGTGTCTTGCTGGCAGAAGACATATTAGAAAATGACCGTGAAACGCTGCGTTATGAGCAAATTAAAGCCGCCGTGGACACGTTTACCCAAGATATTGTCGATTTTATCCGTATCACGGCGTATGAAGCCAAGCAGAGCGAGCATACACTTCCCTCATCATGAGCCTAATTTTCTATGCAGGTAACGTGGTGAGTCTCACTGAACAGAGGCTCACCACGGAATCACCTTGCCGTCATAACTGAAAAACTGACCGCTATCTTCCGGGCCTGTGTCGTCAATGCGTTGCGCCAAACATTCTGCCACATAAGCGGGGCTAAACAGCTTGCCTGCCGGAACATTCTTCTGAAAAGGTGCAGACAGCGCGGTATCAGTCGTACCGGGGTGAAAGGCCAGTACACAACAGTGTGGCAATTTAAAGCGCCATTCAATGCTGATCGTTTTCAGTGCCATATTCAGCGCCGCCTTGGCGCAGCGATAGCTGATCCAGCCACCCACTTTGTTATCCTCAATACTCCCAATCCGCGCTGAAAAAGCAATGAAATGGCTGCGTGGGCTGGCTTTCAGGTGTGGCATAAAGTGTTTGGCCAGCAGAAGTGTCGACAGGGTATTGGTATTGACGTTGTCGGCGAAAAACTGGGGGTCAAAAGCTGTAATGGATTTTTCCGGTCCCTGCTCAGGGTGATGAAGCAGGCCCGCTGCGTTGATTAACAATGATAAAGGCGGCAGTGCGCTTGCGAGTGCGGCAATGTCTGCTTCTTGGGTGATATCAACCTGATACCAGTGCACTTTAGTGGCGGATGTCGTTACCGGTCTCGCGGTAGAATCCGGTACAGTGCTGTGATAGGTTGCATATATGGTCGCATCAGGGTGCACCGCATGGAAGTGTTGGATCAGGGCTTGGCCGATGCCGCCTGAGCCACCAATAATCAGAATATTCACCGTTGTTTATCCTTAAGCATGAGGAAAATAAAAAGAGGTATTACTGACAATACGGCCTGACAGTCCAAACAGAGCACTCTGGAAACCGTCTTGAAACAGATAGCCACATAGTGCACGGTCGCCAAGTGCTATAAAAGCAAACACGAAAAAACCAAGTACGAAAAAACTAGGCGCGATAAAACTAAGCGCGATAAAACCAAGCGCGATAAAACCAAGCGTCGTGAGCGCCGTGAAATAACAAGCCATGAAACAAGGAGAAGAGCGTATGGAAACAGTCGTTATTACCGGCGGATCTCGAGGAATCGGACTGGCTTTAAGTCAGCGTTTTCTGGCCTTGGGGTATCACGTGATTACCTCTTATCGAGGCACGCCCTCAGCGGCACAAATGGCATTGGCTGATTCATCAAGATTGACGTTGCTGGAATTAGAAGTCACAAACAGCGACTCGGTGGTGCAGTTTGCGGCAGACGTGAAAACTGCGTTGGCTGGGCGTCCTCTGGATATCCTCATTAACAATGCCGGAGTGATTGGTCCAGATGCACAAGCCTTTGATACCGTAGAAGCGCAGGCATGGCTGGAGACGCTATCGGTCAATACTATTGCACCGCTGATGGTCAGCCGTGCACTGCTGCCGCTGATGACAGAGGCTAAGCGGCCTCGGTTAGTGAGTATCTCCAGTCAGATGTCATCGTTGGTTGGCACGGGGTTGGGGATGTATGCCTATCGCAGTGCCAAAGCCGCGTTGAATAAGGTGATGCAAGTGCTCTCAATGGAGCAGGCGGAACATGGCATTGTTGTTTGTCCGATAGATCCGGGATGGGTGCAGACGGACATGGGCGGTGATGCAGCGGATATCACGGTGGATGTGTGCGCGAACGGCATTGCTGCTGTTGTGGAAGGTTTAACGATGGCGCAAACCGGCCAGTTCCTGACATGGGAAGGGAGCGTGCGTCCTTGGTAACGGTTTGTATCCGTCATGTGTATGCAGTAAGTTAAGATCATCATTGAACGAAGAACCGGGTAGTAAAGGGAGCGCAGCATCATGATGGAAAAAAAAGTGCTGGTGGTTTGTATGGGCAATATTTGTCGTTCACCCACGGCAGAAGTGGTGTTGCGCACTAAAGCAAAAGAGCGAGATATTCCCTTGATTGTCGATTCTGCGGGCACGCTGGGCTACCACCAAGGTGAGAAACCGGATCCGCGCTCTCGGGCGGCCGGTGAAGCGCGGGGCTATCGGTTTGATGGGGTGAAAGCGCGCAAAGTCATTGATGACGATTTTGAGTATTTTGATCTCGTGTTAGCGGCTGATCGCGACAATTTACAGGCATTAATGGCGATGTGCCCAGAAGCGCATCAGCATAAGCTGGCACTGTTTTTGGATTATGGTGACGGGACGACCGCTGAAATTCCGGATCCATACTACGGTGGTCAACGCGGGTTTGATCATGTGCTGGATTTGGTAGAGCAGGCTTCGGACGGGCTGTTAACTCACTTAACTCAGTAAAGCCATTAGAGCCACTTTAGCCGTAGATCTAGCGGGTCAGTCGACCCGATAAGTCGTGGACAGCGACTGAATCACAATGGTACAGATATAAAAACGCCCACAGCAATGTGGGCGTTTTTGTTTATAGCGAATACCCGATAAGGGGATCTTGGTAAGATGCTATCTGCTATTCAGCAGGGGCGATTAACCCAATGTGTCTGTCGCGACTTTGTAAGTCGGATCTTCAATCATATTCACTTCAACCAGATTACCGGCCTTTTTCAGCAGTGAACGACATTCAGGGCTAAGGTGACGAATATGCAGTGTTTTACCTTGGGCTGCATAACGTTCAGCAATGGTATCAATCGCTTCTACCGCTGAGTGGTCAGCCACGCGTGACTGGGCAAAATCAATGATCACGTCAGCAGGATCGTTTTTCGCGTCAAATAGCTCAAGGAAGTGAGACACAGAACCAAAGAACAGCGGACCGTTTACTTTGTAGATCTTGGTGCCGTTTTCATCCACATGGCTAGAGGCGTAGATGTGTTTGGCATGGTTCCAAGCAAAAACAAGCGCAGAGTAAATCACACCTACGATAACTGCCAGTGCCAGGTCAAAGGCCACCGTCACTGCAGTTACCAGAATAATGGCAAAGAAGTCATGCTTCGGCACTTTACGCGCCATTTTGAAGCTTGCCCACTCGAAGGTGCCAATCACGACCATGAACATTACACCGACCAGTGCAGCCAGCGGGATCATTTCAATCAGTGCAGAGCCAAACAGGATAAACAGCAACAGGCCAACCGCACCGGTGATACCTGACAGACGACCACGACCGCCGGAGTTAATGTTGATCATGGACTGACCGATCATCGCACAGCCACCCATCGCCCCAAACACAGAACAGGTTACGTTTGCCACACCTTGGCCCACACATTCGCGGTTACCTTGACCGCGGGTGCCAGTCATTTCATCAACCACGGTCAGCGTCAGTAGGGACTCAATCAAGCCTACCGCAGCCAGGATCAGCGAGTAAGGCAGGATAATACGCAGCGTTTCTAGGTTGAAGCCCACTTCTGGCAGAGCAAAGTTTGGTAGTGAACCAGCCAGTGTGGCATTAGCATCGCCACTCATGGTGCGGACAAAGTCAATCACGGTACGGGTATCAAGGCCCAGGCCATGAACCAATGCCGTTACAGTAATAATGGCAACCAGTGATGAAGGAACGGCTTTGGTCAGCTTCGGCAAGAAGTGAATAATAAACATGGTTAGCGCAACCAAGCCCAGCATGATGAACAGCGGTGTGCCTTGCATCCACTGTAGCGCACCGGATGCATCCGGCACTTTAAATTGGCCAAGCTGTGCAAGGAAAATGACAATCGCCAGGCCGTTTACAAAGCCGATCATCACCGGATGTGGCACCATGCGGATAAATTTACCCAGCTTGAACACGCCCGCCAGAATTTGCAGTACACCCGCTAGCATGACCGCAGCAAAGAGATATTGAATACCGTGCTCAGCCACCAGGCTGACCATGACAACCGCCATCGCACCGGTTGCACCGGAAATCATGCCCGGACGACCGCCTAGTACGGCAGTAATAAAGCCCATGATGAACGCAGCGTAAAGGCCGACCATTGGGTCAACACCGGCGACGAACGCGAAAGCGACCGCTTCAGGGACAAGGGCAAGAGCTACAGTGAGCCCCGAGAGGACGTCATTCTTGACGGATTGGCGCGAAAATTGGGGGAATTCAAACATGGTGATCCGCTTAGTTCCGGTACTGATGAAGTATATGGAGTTACAAAGCGGCCGATCGTACAGAAATCTGTGATTTGGTTCAACTTTTGCTCGGTGTTTTTTTCACTTTTCGTTAACGCATGTAAGAAAGTTTGATGTTATTTGCACAAAAACTGAAATCAGTACGCAGTTTCAGTGAGTGAGTACCGATATGCTGAATAGCAGGAATAGATTTATGAAGAGGGAAGCAGATACAAAAAAGCCATGCTTTCGCATGGCTTTTTGATTCAAGCAAGTGGGCTTACATGGCCGGTTTGCTCATTGGTGCAGTTGCTGTGCTGGTCGCTGTTTGGCTGCCAGCCTGACGTGCTTGCAGGCGAGACTCGCGCAGCGGTGCAATCGCAACGACAACAGACTCAACTTCAGACGCTGGAGCCGGTGCTTTTGCCATTGGCGATACCGCGTGATGGCCACGAGGTGATGTTGCCATCACAGCCTTCACGTTGGCCACTGGCGCTGCCACGATAGCAGCGGCAACAGGCACGGCTTCAACAACTGGTGCTGCTTCAACAGGCGCTTTAACCACTTCAACGTTCGCTTCTTCAGCCACAGGTACATCCGCGATGGCTTCAGCAGGGCTTTCAACAACAGCGGTTTCTTCTACGGCGTTATCAACGATGATCACATCTTCTGCGCTCACTTCGTCTTCAACAACCACAGGCGTTTCCACTACCGGCGTTTCAACCACGGCTTCCACTGGTGCTTCAGCTTCAGCTTCAACAGCGACAGGGGCTACCACTGGACGAGGAGAGAACACTTTACCCATCGCCAATTCAGGCATAGCCACACCGCCCAGTGCTTGCGCTGCTGGTGCTACTGATTCTGCTACTTCTGCAACGGCGTCAGTCACTTCCGCAACAGGCTCTTCTAGCGCTTGTACAGCAGGTTTTGCTGCACGTGGCCATACTTTACCCATTGCCATTTCTGGCGAGGCAACGCCTGTTTGTGGACGAGACGCTTTTGGCTTCTCGACGATGCTCACTGCATTCTCAATGTCGTGCAGTGCATCTACATCGTGATTCAGTGGTGCTGCAACGGTTTCTGCATTGTCTTCTGCGTCCGGACGGGTGTCACGGATACGGCGACGACGCTGGCCACTTGCACGCAGGTGACGTGGTGAACGACGGTTACGGCGCTGGCCATTTTCCTGATCGTTACCTTTCTCGCCTTTCTGCTCGTTGTTTGCTTCTACCTGCTCAGAGGCTTTCGCTTCTTTCGCCATGGCAGTGCCCATCATCTGCAGTTCAGAGCGTGGTGCTGTGTTCTCAGCAACCGTTTCAGCAACAGGAGCGGCTTCAGCCATTGCAGCGACAGGCGTTTGCTCAAGACCGTCGGTGATACGTACAGGTTTACGTAGGTCACGACGTTGACGGCGCTGTTTCACTTTTGCCGCTTTTTCTTCTTGTGCACGAGGCTCTTCGATAGCTGGCTTTTCAACTTTCGCTGATTGCTGCTCTTCGTTCGCCTGACGACGCTGCTTCTGGTTTTGTGCTTCATCACGACGCGACTGACGCTGCTTCTGCTCTTTCTCTTTACGAGGTTGAGCGGCTTTGTCTACCGGTGCTTCTGTCTTGTCTTTCGCTTTTTCATTGCGACGACGAGACTGACGCTGTTCGCGTTGTTCAGCCACTTGCTGCTGTTTGTTGTCCGCTTCCTGACGGTCTTGGCGTTCTTGACGCTCAGGACGGCCACGGCGGGTTTCTTTGTTACCACGACGGTTGTCTTGCTGACGATCACCGCGACGACCTTCCTGACGCTCGCCACGACGGTTGTCTTGGTTGCGACGGTTGTCTTTGTTGTTGCGCTCACGACGGTTACGGTTCGTGGTTTCTTTCTTCTCTTCTTGCTTGGTTTCATTGTCAGAACCGGCAAAGAAGCTAGAAATGGCAGCAAAGATACGGCTGAAGAAACCTGGTTTTGCTTCAACAGCGGCTTTCGCTGCTGGTTTAGCGGTTGCCGCAGGGGCTGCTTTCGCCGCTGCAGGCTGTGCTGGAGGCGCAGTAAAGCCTTGTAGCACTGGCTCTTCACGTTTCTTCGTCATACGCTCTTGTGGCGCTGAGTCAGACGTTTCTGCTTCACGCATTGCTTCGATAGTACGAGGCAGGTTGTAAGACAGAGCATCGTGCTCATCACCGCTACGTACACGGATCACTTCAAAGTGCGGTGTTTCCATCGACGCGTTAGGGACGATGATCACGCGAACATCGTGTGATTTTTCAATGTACTGTACTGAGCGACGTTTTTCGTTCAACAAGTAAGAGGCAATGGCCACCGGCACAATAGCCAGTACTTGTGAGGTGTTGTCTTTCAGTGCTTCTTCTTCGATCAGACGAAGGATAGAAAGCGACAGTGATTCGCTGTCACGGATCACACCGGTACCGCTACAACGCGGACACACGTGGTGACTTGCTTCAGCCAGAGACGGGCTCAGACGCTGACGCGACATTTCCAACAGACCAAAGCGAGAGATACGGCCGATCTGCACGCGTGCACGGTCCATACGTACCGCTTCACGTAGACGGTTTTCAACTTCACGCTGGTGGCGAACAGGGGTCATATCGATGAAGTCGATAACAACCAGGCCACCCAAGTCACGTAGACGCAACTGACGTGCAATTTCATCTGCCGCTTCAAGGTTCGTTTGCAGTGCTGTTTCTTCAATATCGCCACCCTTGGTTGCACGGGCAGAGTTGATATCGATAGAGGTCAGCGCTTCTGTTGGGTCAATCACGATTGAACCGCCAGATGGCAGACGCACTTCGCGCTGGAACGCAGATTCGATTTGGTTTTCGATTTGGTAATGGTTAAACAGCGGTGTGTCGCTGTTTTCATACAGTTTTACGCGGCTGTGGAAGTCAGGGCGTACTTGTAGGATGTGATCACGGGCGCGGTCAAAAATCTTCTTGCTATCGATAACAATTTCGCCGATATCACGACGTAGGTAGTCACGAATAGCACGAGCAATCACGTTACTTTCCTGATGGATCAAGAAAGGTGCTGGCGCTGAATCAGCCGCATCTTTAACGCGTTCCCAGTGGTTCAATAGGTAGTTAAGGTCGTATTCCAAATCTTCTGCTGATTTGCCCACGCCTGCCGTACGAACGATAAGGCCCATACCTTGTGGCAATTCTAGGGTGCTCAGAGCAGCTTTCAGTTGTGTACGCTCTTCACCTTCGATACGACGAGAAATACCGCCAGCACGAGGGTTGTTAGGCATCAGAACCAGGTAGCTACCTGCAAGAGAGATGAAAGTGGTTAGAGCCGCGCCTTTGTTGCCTCGCTCTTCTTTGTCAACCTGAACAATTACTTCCTGACCTTCTTTTAGCACTTCCTTAATGTTCGGACGGCCTTGGTAAGAATAATCAGAAGGGAAATAATCGCGGGCGATTTCTTTAAGAGGAAGGAAACCGTGGCGTTCTGCACCATAGTCAACGAACGCTGCTTCCAGGCTTGGTTCGATTCGAGTGATGCGGCCTTTGTAGATATTTGATTTTTTAGATTCGTGGCCAGGGCTTTCGATATCTAGATCGAAGAGCTTCTGCCCATCAACTAATGCGACGCGCAACTCTTCCTTTTGAGTTGCGTTAATCAACATTCTTTTCATTATATTGTACTCGTTTTTTTTCATGTGCTAGCGCACTAAGGGACGAGTTTTAATTGATGGTGCCGGACCCCAAGTCTGATCTGTCAATGCAACCTCACGGCTGGAATTCAGGGGTGCTTTATGGCAACACGTATCATCCAACTGTACCAAGATGATTAGATCTGAAACTGTACAGCTGGCTCACCGATTCACGCGGCGGTATCTGTCACACCAATAAAAAAAAGTCACTAAAGTGCACTAAAAAAACACTCCGAAGAATTTAACGTCTTACGCCACATGCTGCGTTATTCGTCAGAGCGGTATATTAAGTAGTCAAGTGGGTGTTATTCTGTTCACCCTGATAGCAAAGTAGGCACTTTTTCCTACCTTTGCATGCCAATCATAGCAGGGTGACTTTTTTGCGGCAATCTGCTTTGCATGCATGTTAGAATGAAACCCATGAAAGATGATAAACCAAAAGTGCAATTCATCGAAATTACTGATGATATTGCAGGCCAGCGAATCGATAACTTTCTTCGCAATCGCCTAAAAAACGTACCAAAAAGCATGATTTACCGTATTTTGCGCAAAGGCGAAGTACGTGTGAATAAAAAACGAATTAAACCAGAATACAAATTACAGGACGGCGATCTTGTTCGGGTTCCTCCGGTAACGGTACCGGAAAAAGAAGAACAAGCGCCGGTCAGTACCAAGCTTGATAAAGTGGCAGTATTGGAGTCTTGCATTATTTATGAAGACGATCACATGCTGATCCTGAACAAGCCCTCTGGTACCGCTGTACACGGTGGCAGTGGCCTGAAGTTCGGTGCCATTGAAGCACTGCGTGCGCTACGCCCGGATGCGCGCTTCTTAGAGTTGGTGCACCGCATTGACCGCGACACATCAGGTATCCTGTTGGTAGCGAAGAAGCGTTCTGCACTGCGTAAGCTGCAAGAGCAGTTCCGTAATAAAACCGTACAGAAATACTACTTTGCTTTGGTGATGGGTGAGTGGAAGGCGAGCTGCAAGCAAGTCACCGCGCCACTGCTGAAAAACGAAGTGAACAGTATTGTTCGTGTGAACCCGAACGGTAAGCCGTCAGATACGCGCTTTAAAGTGTTGGAGCGTTTGGATCAGGCGACTTTGATTCAGGCGAGCCCGGTGACCGGTCGTACACACCAGATCCGCGTACATTGTCAGTATGCCGGCCACCCGATTGCATGGGATGACCGCTATGGCGATCCACGTTTCGATGCGTTCACTAAGAAAGTAGGCTTGGATCGCTTGTTCCTGCATGCGGCGAACATCAAGTTCACCCACCCAAGTACGGAAGAAGCGATGGACATCAGCGCGCCGATGGAAGCCAAACTGCAAAATGCGGTGGCGAAGTTGCGTAAAAGCTGAGTCGATGATGACGTATAGAAAAGCGGACATGGCGTAAAGGCGTCATGTCCGCTTTTTTTATGTGAATAAAAGTGGCTATATCTCTGTGTAGAGATTTAAAGTACCTGGCAGCCTTGTTTTTCTAACATTTCACGTAACGCAATTAACGGCAGGCCGATCAGTGTATTGGGATCGCGCCCTTCAAGGCGATCAAACAAGGCAATGCCCAATCCTTCACACATAAAGCTGCCTGCACAGCCGAGCGGTTGTTCCCGTTCAACATAGTTGCGGATAGCCTCCGGCATTAATGTGCGAAAATGGACATGGAAGGGTTCACAAATGACGTCTTCAGTGTCAGTCTTCGCGTTATACAGGCACAGGCCCGTATAGAAGGTGACCACTTGGCCACTGGCCGCTTCTAATTGTCGACAGGCGTTGTCGACCGTATGTGGCTTGCCAACGATTTGGCCGTTAATCACGCACACTTGGTCTGAACCAATGATCAAATGTTCAGGGTGGGCTGCGGCACAAGCACGCGCTTTACTTTCGGCTAAGCGTTTGACTAATTGTTCCGCCTGCTCATCGGGCAGGGGTGTTTCATCGGTATCCGGTTTCGCAGTGGTAAAGGGCAACTGCAGTTTTTGAAGCAGTGATTGACGAAATGGCGAGGTGGACGCCAGAAGAAGCGGTTGATTCATGAAATGTACCGGGTTGAACAAGGTTATGGTAGTCTACGCGCCCGTTAGGAAGATCGCTACGTTATAATGACTAGAGCGAACACGGTAGATTTGCCGTCTTCTGCGGCTGTACGGTGAGGTTTTCATCAGCTTTTGTGTGTTATTTGACCATTGTGTTCGCATGTCCGAATGCGTTGTGAGACAGGCAGATAACAGACAAAATGGTGGAAGTGACTTGATTGGTGGTTTCGTGACTAATCAAGTGCCTGTGAATTAGCTGAATGGTGTTAATTCACGCACATTTCCTTTGACTCAAACAGATTAGAAGGCTAATATTCGCGCCCTATGCAAAAGGTAAAATTGCCGCGTACGGTTGATCCGGTTCGCGCTGCTCAGAAAAAACTCGACTACGATGGCATCATCCAAGCCGATCTTCTTGAGCGTCTAGCCGAATCAACGCAGAGCGTAACACGTGATGCAAACGTCACCTTATCATTTGACTTAGACCAACGTCGCCTCGCTTTTGTGCGTGGTCACGCTGATGTTGAAGTGACTTTAACCTGTCAGCGATGCCAGGAAGGATTTCAGCACGAATACAGTGTTGATTTCTGTTATAGTCCGCTCCTCAAACCAGAGGCCGCAGATGATTTTCCGGAAGCTTATGAGCCGGCTGACGTCGACGAAAATGGTGAGATCAATCTGATTCAAATTGTTGAAGATGAATTGATTCTGGACCTCCCACAAGTCGCTATGCATGATGAAGCTGACTGTAAAGCCAGTGGAAACATGACTTTTGGTGAGATCCCCGTTGCTGATGAGCGTCCGAACCCGTTTGCAGTATTGAAAAATCTAAAGTAAGTAATTTTAACAGGAGTAGGGTTAATGGCCGTACAAAAGAGCAAAAAATCACGTTCAGCACGTGGTATGCGTCGTTCACACGATGCACTAACAACTGCAGCTGTATCTGTAGATTCTGCAAGTGGTGAAACTCACCTACGTCACCACGTAACTGCTGACGGTTTCTACCGTGGCCGTAAGGTTATCAACAAGTAAGGTTGAGCCTTGAGTGGTCTAACCGTTGCACTTGATGCAATGGGCGGGGACTTCGGTCCTCAAGTAACAGTGCCTGCCTCCGTGCAGGCACTGTTGCAATTCCCAGAGCTCAAAATCATATATTTCGGTGATCAAAGTGCGATCACTGCTCAATTATCTCTCCTGAACCAATCGCACCACTCTCGTATCCGCATTGTCCACTGCGAGCATGTCATCGCAAACGATACCCGTCCGTCTCAGGCGTTACGTCGTAGTCAGGGCTCCTCAATGCGTGCCGCTATTGAAGCTGTTGCCCAAGGCGAAGCTGACGCTTGTGTCAGCGCAGGCAATACTGGCGCACTCATGGCGTTATCCCGCTATATACTTAAGCAACTCCCAGGGGTGGATAGACCCGCACTGGTGTCGGCTATTCCCACGCAAACGCATAAGAAAACCTGGTTGCTTGATTTAGGCGCGAACGTCTCGTGTGATGCAGACACGTTATTCCAATTTGCCGTAATGGGTTCTGTTTTGGCTGAGCAATCGGCGGACACGCCGCCACGCGTTGCCTTGCTGAACATCGGCGAAGAAGAAATCAAAGGGAATGACCTGGTGAAACGGTGTGCAGAAATGCTGACCGACTCACCGGATATCCACTATATCGGCTACCTCGAAGGGGATCAGCTATACAGTGGCAAAGCGGATGTGATTGTGTGTGATGGTTTTGTCGGTAATGTCAGCCTGAAGACCAGTGAAGGGGTGGCTAACTTATTTATTGGCAACATCAAGAAAGCGATTTCTGACAACCCTTTAAAGCGGTTAGTGGCTAAATGGCTGTTTAGTGACCTATTCGACAGCCTAAAGCAACTGAACCCCGACCAGTATAATGGCGCGAGTCTGTTAGGATTGCGCGGTATTGTGGTGAAAAGCCATGGAAGTGCTGATATGACCGCCTTTGCCAATGCGATTGGTGAAGCGGTTCACGAGGTCAAACGGCAGATACCGACCAAAATCAGTGACCGTTTGGAAGAAGTCTTACTCGAGAGGCATTATTAGTCTTCATGTATAGCAAAATTTTAGGTACTGGCAGCTACCTGCCGGAACAAGTCCGTTCTAATGCCGACTTAGAACAAATGGTTGAAACCAGTGACGAGTGGATTGTTGCCCGTACTGGTATTCGTGAGCGCCGTATTGCGTCTGCCGATGAAACAGTAGCCGTTATGGGTTACCAGGCTGCGTTAAACGCCATTGATATGGCGGGCATTAATAAAGAAGACATCGACCTGATCATCGTGGCGACCACCAGTGCGAGTCATGGCTTCCCGTCTGCAGCGTGTCAGGTACAAGGCATGTTGGATATCAAAGGCTGTCCGGCGTTTGATTTGGCGGCAGCATGTTCTGGTTTTGTGTACGCCCTGAGCGTGGCAGACCAGCACATTAAAACCGGCATGGCGAAAAACGTGTTGGTGATCGGTGCAGATGCGCTGTCTCACAAGTGTGATCCGGAAGATCGTTCAACGATCATCCTGTTCGGTGATGCAGCCGGTGCCGTGGTACTGGGCGCGAGCGAAGAGCCGGGGATCATTTCTACCCACCTGCACGCAGACGGTCACTTCGGTGGCTTGCTCAGCCTTGCTGTGCCAGACCACGGTCAGGACTTCAGTGCAGATAAGTGGTTGTACATGGCGGGTAACGAAGTGTTCAAAGTGGCGGTAACGCAACTATCGAACCTGGTAAAAGATACCCTGACAGCCAATAACATGGATAAATCTGAGCTGGATTGGCTGGTGCCTCACCAAGCGAATATGCGCATTATTAAAGCGACAGCGAAGAAATTGTCGATGTCGATGGATCAAGTGGTTGTGACCCTTGATCGTCACGGTAATACCTCAGCGGCAACCGTACCGACAGCATTGGATGAAGCGGTACGTGATGGTCGTATTCAGCGTGGTCAAACCTTGCTACTTGAAGCATTTGGTGGCGGTTTCACGTGGGGCTCTGCGTTAGTGAAGTTCTAACACGGGCGATGGAATAACATTTTTTGGGGCTGCCAGAAGGCGTTGTGGTTATGTTGTTAAACCGGTAACGGCAAGGCCAGGGCAGCACCGCTATGACACTGCGTAAATCGCGCAGTCACAATAATAAGGATTCTCGAATGTCTAAGTTCGCGATTGTATTCCCAGGTCAGGGTTCTCAAACTGTTGGTATGTTGGCTGAGCTGGCTGAACAGTTTGATGTGGTTAAGCAGACGTTTGCTGAAGCATCGGATGCACTGGGTTACGACCTATGGGCGTTGGTACAAAACGGCCCGGCAGAAGATTTGAACCAAACACACCGCACACAGCCTGCACTACTGACATCTTCAGTAGCGATCTGGCGTGTATGGCAAGAGCAGGGCGGTGCACAGCCAACCTTGCTTGCTGGTCACAGCCTGGGTGAATACTCTGCACTGGTTTGTGCAGGTGTGATTGACTTTAAAGCAGCCGTGAAATTGGTTGAGCTACGTGGCCAGCTAATGCAAGAAGCGGTTCCTGCTGGCGTAGGTGCAATGTCTGCGATCATCGGTCTAGACAACGACGCGATTGCGAAGGCATGTGAAGAAGCCGCACAAGATCAAGTATGTTCACCAGTGAACTTTAACTCGCCAGGTCAGGTTGTGATCGCGGGTAATAAAGAAGCGGTTGAGCGTGCGAACGTACTGTGTAAAGAAGCAGGTGCGAAACGTGCGCTACCACTCCCTGTTTCTGTACCGTCACACTGTGCACTGATGAAGCCAGCGGCTGAGAAATTGGCGGTTGCGCTAGAAGCGATTGAATTCACTGCGCCTTCTCTTCCAGTGATCAATAACGCAGACGTTGCGACAGAAACTGATCCTGCAGCGATTAAAGCTGCGCTTGTTAAGCAACTTTACAGCCCAGTACGTTGGACAGAATCTGTTGAGCGCATGGCGGGTAAAGGTATCGAATCTCTGCTTGAGTTCGGTCCTGGTAAAGTACTGACTGGCCTGACAAAACGTATCGAGCGTTCACTAGGCGGTTCAGCTGTGAACGACATCGCAAGCCTTGAAGCGGCGAAGTAAGTCTGAATAATTATTCAACGAGGATTAACAATGAGCCTGGAAGGTAAAATTGCCCTAGTAACGGGTGCAAGCCGTGGTATCGGCCGTGCGATCGCTGAAATTTTGGTTGAGCGTGGCGCAACGGTAATCGGTACTGCGACCTCTGAAAGCGGTGCAGAAGCGATCAGCGCGTACTTGGGTGACAAGGGTAAAGGTCTGGCACTGAACGTGACCTCACCGGAGTCAATTGAAGCCGTACTGAAGCAGATCAAAGAAGAATTCGGTGATATCGATATTCTGGTGAACAACGCGGGTATTACGCGTGATAACCTGCTGATGCGTATGAAAGACGACGAATGGCAAGACATCATGGATACTAACCTGACGTCGATTTTCCGTCTGTCTAAAGCGGTACTTCGTTCTATGATGAAGAAGCGCTACGGCCGTATCATCAGCATCGGTTCTGTTGTCGGTACCATGGGTAATGCGGGTCAGACGAACTACGCAGCAGCAAAAGCTGGCCTATTGGGCTTCACCAAATCGATGGCGCGTGAAGTGGCATCGCGTGGTATTACTGTTAACGCAGTGGCACCAGGTTTCATTGAAACAGACATGACCAAAGCGCTGAATGATGATCAGCGTGCGGCAACATTGGCAAATGTGCCAGCAGGTCGTCTTGGCGATCCGCGTGAAATTGCAGCAGCTGTTGCATTTTTAGCCTCTGATGATGCGGGTTATGTAACCGGCGAAACCTTGCATGTTAACGGCGGCATGTACATGATTTAAGCAAAAATGTTGCATATCTTGATGATGCAGGTCAAACTCAACTTGTTTTCACTGAAAATCGTGGTTTGACCAGCGTCTTGAGTATTGCAACTTTTGCAGTATTGAATAAACTACAGCAAATCGCATTAGCGAATTCTTGTTTTAAGGAAATAGATTAATGAGCAACATCGAAGAACGCGTAAAAAAAATCATTATTGAGCAACTAGGCGTAGACGAAGCAGAAGTTAAAAACGAAGCTTCTTTTGTTGACGATCTAGGCGCTGACTCTCTAGATACTGTTGAACTAGTAATGGCTCTTGAAGAAGAATTCGACACTGAGATTCCTGACGAAGAAGCTGAAAAAATTACTACAGTTCAAGCTGCGATCGACTACGTTGTTGGCGCATCTGAGTAATTAAAAGAACTCCCTCCAGGCGGTCACCATGACCGCCTGATTTTATTTACAATCCCTGTTTTATCCCTCATTTCCGGAGAAATTAATCGTGTCTAAGCGTCGCGTAGTTGTTACTGGCATGGGTATGCTGTCACCGGTAGGTAATTCTGTTGAATCATCTTGGAAAGCCCTATTAGCCGGGACGAGCGGTATCCGCACTATTGAACATTTTGATGCTAGCGCTTTTGCTACTCGTTTCGCAGGTATGATCAATGATTTTAACTGTGAAGAGTACATGTCTAAGAAAGATGCTCGTAAAATGGATTTGTTTATCCAATACGGTATCGCAGCGGGCATTCAAGCATTAAAAGACTCTGGTATTGAAATTACAGAAGAAAACGCGAGCCGTGTAGGTGTTGCAATTGGTTCTGGTATCGGTGGTCTAGGCCTTATCGAAGCGAACCATGAAGCCCTAATGGAAAAAGGTCCGCGTAAAATCAGCCCATTCTTTGTGCCTTCTACTATCGTGAACATGATCGCAGGTCACCTGTCTATCATGCACGGTCTACGTGGTCCAAACATCGCTATCTCTACCGCGTGTACAACTGGCCTTCATAACATTGGCCATGCAGCACGCATGATCGCATACGGCGATGCAGACGCTATGCTAGCGGGTGGTGCGGAAAAAGCATCAACACCACTAGGCATGGGTGGCTTTGCAGCAGCGAAAGCCCTGTCTACACGTAACGATGATCCACAAGCAGCATCACGTCCATGGGACAAAGATCGTGACGGTTTCGTTCTAGGTGACGGTGCCGGTATGATGATGCTGGAAGAATACGAACACGCGAAAGCACGTGGTGCGAAAATCTACGCAGAGCTTGTTGGCTTTGGTATGAGTGGCGATGCTTACCACATGACGTCACCATCAGCTGACGGTTCAGGCGGTGCATTGGCGATGGAAGCGGCTATCCGTGATGCGGGTATCAACGCTGACCAAATCGGCTACATCAACGCCCACGGTACGTCTACCCCTGCGGGTGACGTGGCTGAAACCCTTGGCATCAAGCGTGCTATGGGTGCAGCAGCAGATAAAGTGATGGTATCTTCAACTAAATCAATGACTGGTCACCTATTGGGTGCAGCCGGTTCTGTTGAATCAATCATCTCTGTAATGTCTCTTGTTGATCAGGCAGTTCCGCCAACAATCAACCTAGACAACCCAGATGAAGGCTGTGACCTGGATTACGTACCAGGTGAAGCTCGCCAGGTTAACCTTGAGTACGCACTGTGTAACTCATTCGGTTTCGGCGGCACGAACGGTTCTCTACT
This sequence comes from Photobacterium aphoticum, assembly GCF_001029435.1. Taxonomy (GTDB): domain Bacteria; phylum Pseudomonadota; class Gammaproteobacteria; order Enterobacterales; family Vibrionaceae; genus Photobacterium; species Photobacterium aphoticum. The sequence continues at coordinate 47,722 of NZ_LDOV01000001.1, forward strand.
GTTCAAAAAAATCTAATGGATAACCGGTTGTCATAATTTTTATGTGACCTGTTATGATAGACGGCCCAGCGCATTGCGTTGGGCCGTTTTTTTATCTCTGCATATCGCGAACAGGTGTGCAGGGGCTTGTGTATTGGGTGGTGGATGATCCTAATTAATGGTGTGAATGCCTCGTCGGTCGCCGTGACTGATCGAGCGATGCAATATGGGGACGGCTGTTTCACCACCATGCTGGTGGAGCAGGGCATGATTCGATTATGGCCATTCCATTTGGCGCGCTTGCAAACCGCACTGGAACGGCTAGCGATCGCCGCGCCGGATTGGCCGGCATTAACGGATACCGTGCACCAGCTGGCGGCAGATTTGTGCGCCACCAGTGCTGCGCCAAAGAAAGCGGGGATCAAAATTCTGATCAGCCGTGGTAGCGGCGGGCGAGGATACAGCCCGACTGGCTGCAGTGACACGCAAGTGGTGATTTCGACCTTTGCCTGGCCTATCCATTATACTCAGTGGCAACAAAACGGCATTGCACTGGGTGTTTGTCAGCAGCAACTGGCGAAGGCCCCTATGTTGGCCGGGTTGAAGCATCTGAACCGGTTAGAGCAGGTGATGCTCAAGCGTGAAGTGGAAGCGCAAGGCTGGCTGGACGCTCTGGTGTGCGATGTTGACGGTCAGGTGATTGAAACGGTCGCTTCTAACCTGTTTTGGCGCCAAGGCGATCAGGTTTTTACCCCTGAACTGACAATGTCGGGAGTGGAAGGAGTGATGCGTCGGCATGTTATCGAATTGCTGGAGGCAATGGGGTATCATACGCGGTTGGTCAACGCGCCCATTGCGTCCGTACTTGCGGCCGATGAAGTGTTTATAACCAATGCCTTGATGGCGCTGGTGCCGATTAATGAAATTCATGGAGTTACGTTTACCGAGCGACACATGCTCAGTGAACTGAATAAGAGGTTGTATACGTGCTAAAGAAGTTGGTGATAGTTGTATGCCTGCTTGCCTTGATCGCCGCTGGCGGTGTGGGTTGGTCTTATCAGCAGGTGAAATCATCGCTTGATCAATCTGTACTGAATCAAGAGGACGTGTTGATCACGGTGAAGGCGGGCACGTCGTACCGTGGTTTGTTAAATCAGTTGGTGAGCGAAGAGGTTATCGCGGCATCACCGTGGACGCGCTTTATCCCGCGTTTAGAGCCGCAATTGGCGCAGTTGAAAACCGGTACCTACCTGATCCCGGCACATATGACACTGCGTGATGTGCTGGCGTTAGTGGCGTCAGGTAAAGAGCACCAGTTTGCCATTACGCTGGTTGAAGGTGACCGTTTTGTGGATTGGCTGGATCAGCTGAAAGCCGCGCCACACATTGTGCATGCGACGGACGGCATGACGGAGCCTGACATTGCCAAGGCGCTGGGTGCGAACGTTGATAAGCTGGAAGGCTATTTATTGCCGGAAACGTACCATTACACTGCCGGTACCTCGGATCTGGATATCCTGCGCCGTGCTTACCGCGACATGAACACCTTGTTGAGCGGTGCGTGGGAAAAACGTGATGCCGATATTCCGCTGAAAACCCCGTATGAAGCGCTGATCATGGCGTCGATCATTGAAAAAGAAACGGCGGTTGACGGTGAGCGTGGCGTGGTGTCATCCGTGTTCATGAACCGTTTGAACAAAGGCATGCGCCTGCAGACGGATCCGACCGTGATTTACGGCATGGGGGATAAATACGATGGCAATATCCGTAAGCGTGATTTGCGCACCCCAACGCCTTATAACACCTACACCATTTTTGGTTTGCCACCGACGCCGATTGCCATGCCAAGTAAGGCCTCGGTATTGGCAGCGATGAAGCCAGACGACAGTGGCTATTACTACTTTGTGGCAGACGGTAAAGGCGGCCACAAATTCTCCAAGACACTTGCTGAACACAATCGTGCGGTGCGTGCGTACTTAAGAACACTAAGAAATAATAAATAATGGGTAAATTTATCGTAATCGAAGGGCTGGAAGGTGCAGGTAAAAGTACTGCCATTCAGCAAGTGATGGATGTGTTAGCGAACAACGGCATCGCGAACATCACGGCCACCCGAGAGCCTGGCGGCACGCCGCTGGCAGAGCAAATGCGCACATTGGTCAAAGAAGGCCACCCGGACGAGCCGTTAACGGACATGGCAGAGTTGCTACTGTTGTACGCAGCCCGTTCGCAATTGGTGGAAAATGTCATTAAACCAGCCCTTGCCAAAGGTGACTGGGTAGTGGGTGATCGCCATGACATGTCTTCTCAGGCGTACCAGGGCGGTGGTCGTGGTTTTGACCGTGATGTGATGATGCGTTTGCGTGACACCGTGCTGGGCGACTTCCGTCCGGACTTCACCATTTACATGGATATCGATCCGGTATTGGGTCTGGAACGTGCCCGTGGTCGTGGTGAGTTGGATCGTATCGAGCAGATGAACATCGACTTCTTCCACCGTGCCCGTGCCCGTTTCCTTGAACTGTCAGAAAACGACCCGAGTGTGGTGATCATTGATGCCAGCCAGAGCTTGGAAAAAGTCACACAAGACATTCAAGCCGCTCTGACACAATGGTTGGAGCAGCAGTAACATGTTATATCCGTGGCAAGAAGGGGTATGGCAGAACTGGCAGCAACTGCTTGAACAAGGCCGCTTGCACCATGCCATTTTGCTGGTTGCCCCGCAGGGCAGTGGGCGAGATGTGCTGGCGAAGCAGTTAGCACAAACCGTCCTTTGCCAAAATGGTGTCACAGAGCCGTGTGGTATGTGCCATAGCTGCCGCTTATTTGCAGCCGGCACCCACCCGGATTTCCATCTGTTGGCACCTGTGCAGGAAGGCAAATCCATTGGGGTTGATGCAGTGCGCCAATGTAACCGCTGGGCGGTGGAAACCTCACAGTTGGGTGCAGAGCGTATTATCTTGATCGATCAGGCGGACGCCATGGGTGAAGCGGCAGCCAATGCCTTGCTGAAAACTCTGGAAGAGCCGCCGTCGGGCTGTCAGTTTATTTTGCTGGCGGCTTCGCTGGATAATTTGTTGCCGACCATCAATAGCCGTTGCAACAAATGGCGTTTGCCGATGCCGGATGAAGCCTCCACCCAAAAATGGGTTGAGAAGCAGTTAATGCAGAGCATCAAGCGGGAAACCGTGCGTTTGAACGGCCGTGCACCGCTTGCGACCTTGCAGTTTATTGAGCAAGGGCAAGATATTCGCTACGGCCATTTGTTGACGGCGTTTGCGGCATTTTTACAACCGCCTTTTATTGGGTTGTATGATGTGGCGGCTCAGTGCGCGGCAGAAGGACACCAAAGCCTGAAATGGCTGAGCTATTTCATGGTGGATTGCATGAAAGTGCAACAAGGGGTAACCCAGCATTTGATCCATTGTGAATCGTTGCCGTTAGTACAACAGGCGGCTGCAACAATCAGCCCGATGCTATTGATCAGTCAGATCAAAAAAGCCAATGCACTGTATCAGCAATTGGATCAGCATTCCGGTTTGAATACCGAGCTGTTAATGGTGGATTGGTTAACCGGGTTTATGGTTGCGCCGACGGCGTGATAACCCGATAAGCGTGCTGCTGGCAGAGTAACCTGACAGTGGCACAAGTAATGAAAGAAGTCAGTTGAAGAGGAAAAGCGCGTGTTAGTTGATTCGCATTGTCACCTGGATAAATTGGATTACGAGCAACTTCATACAGGGATTGATGATGTGTTGGCGAAAGCCAAAGCCCGTGGTGTGGAATACTTTCTGTCTGTTGGCGTGACGTTGGATTCGTTCCCAAACATGATGGCCATGATTGAACCGCATGAGAATGTGTTCGCATCTTGTGGTGTCCACCCGCTGGATATCGAAGGGGGCTTTGATTACGACAAGCTGAAAGCGTATGCCTCTCATGAGCGTGTGATTGCGATTGGTGAAACCGGTCTGGATTATCACTACCAGCCAGAATTGGCAGAAGCGCAAAAAGAGATCTTCCGTCAGCACGTTCGCTTGGCCGTTGAGCTGAATAAACCGTTGATCATCCACACCCGTATGGCCCGTGAAGACACCATGCAGATTTTGCGTGAAGAAGGGGCTGAAAAGTGTGGTGGTGTATTGCACTGCTTTACTGAAAGCTTGGAAATGGCACTAGAGGCGATTGAGCTGGGCTTTTACATCTCTATTTCAGGCATTGTTACGTTTAATAAAGCGAGCGAACTGAAGCATGTGGTGAGTCAGTTGCCGCTAGAGCGTTTATTGGTGGAAACCGATTCGCCGTATTTGGCGCCTATTCCGTATCGTGGTAAGCAAAACCAACCAGCTTATGTGCGCGAAGTGGCTGAACACATTGCATTATTGAAAGGTGTATCGGCCGAAGAAGTGGAAGCTGTGACCACAGAAAACTTCTTTTCACTTTTTTCGCGAGCCAAACGTAAATAAGGTTAAAAAAGGAGCGAAAGCTCCTTTTTTTATGCCTGCTGATTAGTGGTGAAACAAAGTAATAACAGTTATATCACCGTGCTGTATAAAAACACCCATTTCCTTCCTAATATTACACCATTCTATTTTTGTAACGTTAAGTAACGTTACTTACAGTATTGAAAGAAAATAACATATCAAAGAAAGTCTTATTTTTCTTGATTTACCCCTTTTATTTCAATGCTTTAAGTTGCTTTTATTGTGGTTTCTATCAGATATCTGACTGTGATCAATATTGAGTTTTGAAATAAAATTTCACTCTGGATTAGCAATTTTGACAGCCATCAAGTTATATTTACGTCCGCATCTTATACTTATGCTGTATATAAAAGAGCGGTATCAACAGCAAGACTACGGGGGTAGGTCGTTGATACTGACTTAAAATCTAATTAAAACCTCTTATTCAGGAGCAGATTATGTTTAAGAACCTTTTTGCAAACCTGCAAAAAGTCGGTAAAGCACTGATGCTTCCAGTATCTGTGTTACCGGTTGCCGGTATCCTACTGGGTGTTGGTGCAGCTAACTTGAGCTTCATTCCAGACATCGTGTCTAACTTGATGGAGCAAGCAGGTGGTTCTGTATTCGGTCAAATGGCACTACTGTTCGCAGTAGGTGTGGCACTTGGCTTCACAAATAACGACGGTGTTGCAGGTCTTGCAGCGATCGTTGGTTACGGCATCATGACAGCGACGCTAGGCGTGATGGCGAACGTAATGGGTGTAGACAAGATCGACACTGGTGTACTAGGTGGTATCCTAGTCGGTGGTGTGGCTGCTTGGGCATTCAACCGTTTCTTCCGTATTCAGCTTCCTGATTACCTAGGCTTCTTTGCCGGTAAGCGTGCAGTGCCAATCATCACAGGTTTCTCTGCGATTGCACTGGGTATCATCCTGTCTGTTGTATGGCCTCCAATCGGTGGTGCAATCTCTGCATTCTCTGACTGGGCTGCACACCAGAACCCAACGCTAGCATTCGGTATCTACGGTGTTGTTGAGCGTTCTCTAATCCCATTTGGTCTACACCACGTTTGGAACGTACCATTCTTCTTTGAAGCCGGTACTTGTGTTGATGCAAACGGCGTAACACAGAACGGCGTACTGACTTGTTACCTAGTAGCAGACGAAGTATCTCGCGCAGCGGGTAACGGCTTCGGTCAGCTAGCGGGTGGTTACATGTTCAAGATGTTCGGTCTACCAGCAGCAGCGATTGCTATCGCTCACTGTGCGAAGCCTGAAAACCGTGCGAAAGTAATGGGTATCATGGCGTCAGCAGCACTGACTTCTTTCCTAACAGGTATCACTGAACCAATCGAATTCTCATTCATGTTCGTTGCACCAGTACTATACGGTATCCATGCTCTACTAGCGGGTTCTGCATACGTTGTTGCTAACATGCTTGGTTTCGTACACGGTACATCTTTCTCTCACGGTCTGATTGACTTCCTAGTGCTGTCTGGTCACGCACAGAAGATGGGTCTGATGATTGCTGTGGGTCTAGTATACGCAGTGATTTACTACACCGTGTTCCGCTTCATGATCACTAAGTTCGACCTGAAAACACCAGGCCGTGAAGATGATGAAGACAACAAAGCAGGCGTAGCAGAAGGTTCTGAGCTAGCAAAAGAGCTAGTAATGGCATTCGGCGGTAAAGAAAACATCACAGGTCTAGATGCATGTATCACTCGTCTACGTGTTGCAGTAGCAAGCGTTGACAATGTTGACCAAGATAAACTGAAGAAACTGGGTGCAGCAGGTGTTGTTGTTGCAGGCGGTGGTGTACAGGCTATCTTCGGTACAAAATCTGACAACCTGAAATCTGATATGGATGAGTGGATCCGTAATAACTAATACGTCCCCCTCACTCTGACATCCAAAAGGGAAGCTTCGGTTTCCCTTTTTTATTGTCTGCTGTTTGTGAGGTGATATTCGCCTTAGCCAGCAAAGCACCATGCTTATAGATGAAATTAAATAGTTGATATACAAAGAAGGCTGTGTGATTCTGTCATGCTGTGAAATTTTTGGTACTTGCAGTTACCCTAATTTTCGTTTGCAAGGTGAACGACATGATGGAACAAAAAGTCATAAACGTCTTAACGGTATTTCCGGCGCTTAATGCGGAGTTATTGGGCTTATTACAGAGTCTGGACAACGCTGCTTGGGAACAGGAAACGTGTTTAAAAGGGCGACGGGTTAAAGATTTAGTCAGTCATCTTATTGATACTTCGCTACGCCGTTTGGCCATGGATCGCGACGGTTATTTCACGGCCCCTCCCGAGATCCACTCTCATCAGGATTTGGTTGATTTTATCCAATCTCAAAATAATGCTTGGATGCAAGCGACTCAACGCCTAAGCCCACAGATCTTACTCTCGCTATTGCAATCTTCTGGTGATGAATTGGTGGATTTTCTGGCTACCTTAGACCCGCAGGGTAAAGCTCTATTTCCCGTTAATTGGGCGGGTGAAAGTGAGTCTGAAAACTGGTTTGATATTGCACGGGAATATACCGAGAAGTGGCATCATCAGATGCAGATTCGCGAAGCATTGGGCATAGAAGGGCGATTATACGAAAAAGCGTTTTTCCAACCGATCATTGATTGTTTTGTACGGGCGATCCCCGTTGCTTATGCAGCAATACCGGAATCGGCGTTTACCCTCAATATCCTGATTAGCGGTGACTGCGGTGGGCACTATGTCTTGCAAAAATCTGAGCAGGGGATTGTATTTACTCTTTCTGCGCCTGATCAAACGGAAGGATCTCTGGCCGAATTAACCGCGAGCCCAGAGACAGCAGTGAATACGATTAGGATTGATCAAAAAGAGTTTTGGCGTTTGGTAACGAACAGCAAGCCTAAAGCACACATTGACTACGAGGCTGAAGGGGATGAGCGCATTACCCGCCAGTTCTTGTCTGTCGTGGCTGTGATGTCGTAATGAGAAGGTATCGCTAATTTGCTCATAGCGCGTGGCAAGCCTTGATGAAAAGGCTTTCCACGCGCTTATCTTACCGAGCGGTGTTTGACACAAGCCGGTCTTATAGCGATAAGAAGAACAGAATAAAGATAGGCACCAGCAAACTCAGAATAAAGCCGCTGACAATCGCAATCGGCACACAACGAATACCACCACAGGTTTTGATCACCGGCAACGTAAAGTCTAATGCGGTAGCACCGGCATAGCCGACAGCAGTGTTCGGGTAACGATGAATGATGATAGGGATCAGGGTTAATGCCACCAGTTCGCGCAGTAGTTCATTGAGGAACGCCACGCCTCCCATGACCGGCCCTAAGTGATCACCAATCAAAATCCCTGCCAGCGAGTACCAGCCAAAGCCTGAAGCCATTGCCAGGCCCTGATTCATCGGTAAATCAAGGATCCAGGCTGCCAGCATACCGGCGGGTAGCGAGGTACCGACGATCGCCAGTGCAATCAATACCCCTTTCTTATTCAAGATGATTTGTTTCAAGGTCATGCCGCTGTTACGCAGCTGGATGCCAATTAAAAAAAGTAAAATAAGCAGAATAATTTCACTGGCTTGATCCACCCAACTCAAATCAATCCCCGCCAGTAAACCGGCGATGAGGCCGCCCGCTACCACGAAGATCAGTTTGACCGACTCCATCATCATTTCACGAAAAGGCACACGCTGGTGTTCATGTTCCGTCGGGATCGGAAAAAAGCGGTCGATCAACGGCAGCACCAGCATATTGGAGCCGCTGATCAACACAAAGAAGACCACAGTATAGGTCAGAATTTGGTTGAGGTTTTGGCTCAGGTTATCCAGCCCGGCAAGACTGAGTCCCATTAAAGCCAGTATCACCAATACCAAGCGGCTGGTTTGGGTATTGATAAAGTCTAAGACGGACGGTCGACTGACCGGAATGAGATAGCCAATAATCAATGGTAGGAAAATTAACAGCATTCCCGAAAACATATTAATCCTTACACAGTCAACATCTGTCTCTGTGGTCATGTTCCATCATAACCAATATGCCGCAGTGAATAATGCAGCACGCCGGGATTGATTAGGCATTACAAAGCCGACCAAGCGAGTGGCAGAGACCGTAAAATAAAATCAGGGGGGATGAAAGGCGCAGCTTATCAGTAAGGATAAGAAGTGGTCAATCGCCTTTCTCAATGGATAAGAGAGAAAGGCGAGTCAACGGTAAGTGGTCGGTGGAGTCGTTTACATGCCGCTGTTTTTAATCATCTCTTTCAGACGTTGTACGAAGTCAGCGTCAGACAGGTTGCTGAGTTCATACATTACTTCAGCTCCCGCTAAATCCAGCTCTACATGGTGCTCTTCAATCGCATCATCATTGGTGCGGAACAGCAGCAAGTGGTTGGCCATGCGTGCCACATCCAAGTAGTAGGAATGCTCATTGGCAGGTTTAAACGGTGAGCGGCTGTTTGACGCCACTTCTAAGTAATCACTGTCAAAGCCCCAGTGTTTTAAGATCAGCAAGCTCACTTCCTGACAGCTGTGCTCAAACACGTGGGTGGCAACGTCAATATCCAAATAATTACCGCTGTCTAAGTAGGCTTGATATTCATAAATCAGGCTGAATAAGCCGATGTCTGCAAATAAGCCCGCCAGCAGCGCTTTGTCGGATTCAATTTTCTTCGGGAACTCTTCATGGGTCGCTAAACCGTGCGCCACCAGCGCCATGGTGGCCGCTAATTGACGCGAACGCGTGGCACTGTGGGTCAGCAGGTGATTGCATTCCTGACTGAACAGATGACGCTTTTTGAGATCTTCAATGGCTTTCGCGGTCACAATATCGCGAACACGATAGATCCCTAAGCGACTGATCGCCGTAGTAACGTCGTGGCAGGCAACATTGCGTCGGTTAAAGAGTGTGGTGTTTGAGATAGACACGATGTGCGCGGCCAAGCCGGGATCGTCAATCAGCAGCTCCGCCACATCATGAATGGTGGTGTCATCACTTTTACACAGCGACTGCAGTTTGACTAACACCGCAGGGATCGGTGGCAGGGCAAGTCGGTTTTTTTGAATAGCCGCTTTAACGCGCGAATAGAACTCTGATTCTAACCCCTTAATGATTTTGTCATTTTCGGGTTTCAGCCAAAAGAAAGATACGTGAGCCATGAATCCATACTACCTACAGAATAGAGGCATAGTTTATCGAGAGTTAGCGTGTGACGATAGCAACAAAGCGCACAAACTCGGGGGGGCACCGTACTGATAGGTGAACTTTTAATCAGCATTGAACAGTTTATGTAAAAAACGCGCAGTCAGCTTAGGGGTGGTCTGGGTGATGAGCAATTGCTTGTAATGCACCTCTAGTGGCAGCACTTCAATCCAGCGTTGGCAGACCCAGGTGAGGTCATCCCATTGCGGGATGGGATACAAGGCGCCAATTTCTGGCATGGACTGAAAGAACAGATGGAGCTTATCCGCCAATTCTTTGTCGCCGGTTTTTAGGGGGTGAGGGGGCCAATTCGGGTAGGGGGCAAATTGGGCACATAATAGGTCGTCATCTTCAACGGAAACACTTAATAACCTTACCTTTTGTACCCCTTCTACCTGAATGGAGAGCAGGCCGCCTTCGAGTGCGTCAAAGTTGATGACTTGGCATTGTGTCGCAATTGCGGGAATTTTCTTGATCTCACTATTGACATCGGCCTCATTGAGCATACACACCGCAAAGCCTCGCTCCCCCGCCAGCGACTGCTTCAGCATTCTGAGATGTCGCTCCTCGCAAAGCAGTAACTCGACATGACCGTCGGGCAATAAATGTGAGGTGGTTGGAAAGAGTGCGATCTCGCTCATCTTTTTTGTCCTGACCTGCGCGTCAAAAAATCAAGTGTTGATAAAAATAAAGATAGTGGTTCGATGCATTTTTTGGGAGCTTCTCCCAAAATTGCCGGTGTCTAAATAAGGTCGCTTTTGCCCCATAGTGCTTATTTTTCGTTTCATAATATGTCTGGATTCTCACTTTGAACTGTTCGCTGTTTCATATGTGGAAATTCGCCGAGCCCTGTGTCATTGTCAATTTGTTGACGCTTATTTGTTTGGCGTTACTGGAGAAAAACAACCATTAACGTTTAACGGGAGAGATGTTGTGCGAAATTTCAAGGAAGAACTTTTAAATTATCTTCAAGAATTCGGAAGTTTTGAGAAACGTTCCATGTTTGGTGGTACAGGCATTTTTATTAACTCAGCTATGTACGCCATCATCACAGATAAGGCGCTGTACTTACGTGGTGGGGACGCATTAGACGAGCAATTGGTTGCGCTAGGGTGTGAAAAATTCCGCCATATTAAGCGCAGCACAACAGCGGTTGTAAACTATTACGACATTACTGATATCTATCATAATAATTTGGGGCAGTGCTCCGATTTGGTGAAAGAGTCGATTTCACTATCAATTACAGAAAAAGAATACAAACTATCAGATAAAAGCAAAAGAATTCGTGATTTGCCTAACATGCGCCTGACGCTTGAGCGCATGGTGAAGAAAGCCGGTATTCCGGATGTAAGCAGCTTCATTTCATTGGGTGCGGTTGAAGTGTTCCGCAAAGTGCGTCAAAGCCAGGGTAAAGATCTTGACGTTAAATTGTTATGGATGTTTGCCGGCGCGATTGATGGTTGCCACTGGACACTGCTAAAAGATGATCAAAAGCAGCGTTTGTTACAAGCCATTGACTAAATTGTAATAGATAATTTTAGATGCAAAAAAGCCATCGTCTACGCGGTGGCTTTTTTATTGTATGATAACCCTATCATTTACAATATTGTGCGACGTATGCGACTACCACGCTTAACCGGATCGGTGTTATCCGGACTCCATTGTTTTTTGATTGCTGCCGATCAGATGAGTTTTACGCGCGCGGCGGAAATGCTGTGTCTGACGCAGAGTGCGGTGAGCCATAAAATCAAAAATCTTGAAGCCGCATTGGGGGTGACCTTATTCATTCGTCAGCCCCGTAAGTTAGTACTGACGGAAGAGGGAAAGCGACTTAAAGAAGTCGTGGCGCACAATTTTGGTGACATTGCCAATGAACTGCGCGATCTCAAAACGCAGGAACTGAGCGGTGACTTGAATGTGTCGGTGCCGCCGACCTTTGCCCAGCGTTGGTTGATGCCCCGCCTGAAAAGCTTCATTGAGAAATACCCCGCACTGCGTTTTCATCTGCGTACCCGTAATGAGCTGGTGGATTTTCAGACCGAGTCGTTTGATTGTGCGATTTATTTCGGTGACGGCAAATACAATGGCCTGCATGTGGTGCAGCTGATGGATGAGAGCATGGTGCCGGTGTGCAGCCATGACTACGCGATAGCGCATGACTTGTACGGTAATCCGGAAAAGTTGGTTTCGTGCCTGTTATTGCATGATGCCGCGCCGTGGGCAAGGGCGGGACGTAATGATGAATGGCAGTATTGGGCGCACCAAAATGATGTCGCGTTGCCAGAGGCGGGTTGTACGTTTGACCGTGCAGATTTAGCACTGCAAGCCGCAGAGCGTGGCATTGGTGTGGCAATTGGTCGCGCTTCTTTTATTGCCGAGCAGATTGCTTCAGGCCGTTTAGTGACGCCGTTTCCTTTAGCCGTGCCGTCACCACAGCACTATTACTTGGTGTGCCGTAAAGACATGGCAGACTCACCGCGTATTAAAGCCTTTATTGACTGGCTGGTGGAAAATGGCGGTGTTGTGGCAAGAAACTGATACGCAGAAACAAAAAATGCCCTCACTGGGTGAGGGCATCATATTCTGGCGTTTAAGTGTGTTAAGCGTCGTCAGAGACAGGCTTAGAACTTAAAGCGCGTGGTGATCATCATCTGATCGCCATAGATATCGTTGAAACGACCTGCAACACCGATAGAGAATAGCTCTGTCGCGTGGAAACGGCCGTACACGTTACCGATGGTCTTTTCGTGATCATCGATGTTCAGGTGGCCAATCTGACCGCCCACTTCAAACTGTGGACCCAACCACTGACGGATACCCAGGTTCACTTCCATACCCAGCTTACCCGCTGAGCTGTCAAAGCAACCACGGTCTTTCACGTTACGGGCTTTCAGTTCACCAGTAATATCAGCCCAGTTGTTCACTGGTGCGTGGAAACCCACACCGAATGATGCATCCCAGTCGCTGTCGAATTCAGTATCGATGCTACCAATGATGTGTGCGTTCGGGTGGATTGATTTGCTGAAACCCGCACCGTAAGTCAGTGGGCTGATACCAATGCGCGCTTCAGCGTAGTCGTAGCTGAAGTTGCTCATGGTTGAATCAGCTTGTGCCGCAGAGATTGATGCAAACATCAAACCTGTAGCAAGAAGAATTTTACGCATGACAATATGTCCGTGAAGCTTAAAAAATATGCGCACATTTTAATGGACAAAATGGCTGAATCATAGATTTTTACCGGACTTTGTTGTCATTTATCCCGTTTGTACTGGCATAAAAAGCAAAGATCATCAAAATTTGTGATCTTTGCTTAAAATGTGCGTTCTGTTGATAACTAACGCTGGATAATTGCTGATTATCCGATTAGTTCGTTGCCTGACGGCGTATTGGCTTCAAACATCGCAATATTGTTGAGGGTGGTATCCGCAATGTTCGCTAATGCTTCATCAGTCAGGAAGGCTTGGTGACCGGTGAACAGTACGTTATGACAAGCAGACAGGCGACGGAATACGTCATCGGTGATCACATCATTCGACTTATCTTCAAAGAACAAATCTTTTTCGTTCTCGTACACGTCGATACCTAACGAGCCAATTTTGCTGTTCTTCAGCGCTTCAATGGCATCTTTCGAGTTCAGCAGTTCACCACGGCTGGTATTGATGATCATCACGCCGTCACGCATTTTGGCAAATGCCTCAGCATTAAGCATGTGGTAGTTTTCTTCGGTCATCGGGCAGTGCAGGGTGATGACATTGGATTTCTCGTAAATCTCATCCAGTGTGGTGTAACGTACGCCCAATTCCAGTGCCACTGGGTTTTCAAACGGGTCGTAAGCCAGCACGTTCATGCCCAGACCTTTTAGAATGCGAATGGTCGCAATACCGATTTTACCGGTGCCGATCACGCCGACAGTTTTGCCGTGGAAGTTAAAGCCAGTCAGGCCTTCTAGTGAGAAGTTGGCATCACGGGTACGCTGGTAAGCACGGTGAATACGGCGGTTCAGGCTCAGCATCAAGCCAAGTGTATGCTCAGCAATGGCTTCTGGTGAGTAAGCCGGTACACGTACTACCTGAATGTTGAGATCTTTCGCGGCGTCGAGATCGACCTTATCAAAGCCGGCACAACGCATGGCGATCAGTTTGATGCCACTTGCCGCCAGTGATTCTAATACAGGGCGGCTAAGATCATCATTTACGAAGGCACAAACCGCATCATAGCCATGGGCCATACGGGCAGTTTGTTCAGTAAGGCGGAAGTCAAAAAAGTCGAGCTGATGGTGGTACTGCTGATTAACGGCAGTGAAAGAGTGTTGGTCGTATTTTTTTGTGCTGAAAACTGCAACTTTCATAGATCACCTTTTCGGGTTGACCATCCTTAGCCTCTTGCCTTGGATGAGCGTCTTTGATCGCGTATTAATTATGTGATCAAGATAACACTATTGTCGCGTCCCGAAAAGGTTTGTATGACAAATTAATTTATTCGCCAATGTGCTTAAATATCAGACAGACTCAGGCGGCGATCGCTTAATGCTTCCATGATACGGGTGGCATCAAGCACTTGGATCCATGGCATTAACTCAGGATCATTGTCGATCATGTAGGTGGTTAACTGTTCAATCACTACTTGCTTCAGTTGGTCGCCATTCCACGGTTTGGCAATGAAGTAGTCGAGACTGGCGTTATTGACGGCCTGCACAGTTTCCTCTAGCCCGGCTTGGCCCGTCAGTAACACTTTGCGGGCGGTGCGGGTGGCGTCTTGCTGTTTCAGCTCAATCAGAAATTCAATGCCGGTTTCCCCTGGCATGATGTGGTCACACAAAATCAGAGCGAGTGGGGTGTCATCAGCAATGGCTTCGGCCACCACGTCTTTCGCTTCATCCACCGATTCGGCGGCTTCAATCACGAAATGGCTCTCAAGTTCACGCAGGTCGTTGATCACGCTGTCGAGCACTTCACGCTCGTCGTCGACACACAAAATCAGATACTTCTTCATGGGGCCTCCTTATTGGGCATCATCCAAGGGTAACGTCACAATCATCTGGGTAAATTGTCCGGGCTCGGATTCTACCGTGATGGTGCCATTGTGTTGGTGGATGATCTGCTGACAGACAGACAATCCGATACCAAGCCCGAAGTTGCCTTCCCGCTTGGTGGTAAAATTGAGTTCAAATATTTTGGCCTGCTGAGCCGGTGGAATACCTTTGCCGTTGTCGGCCACAATCACTTCAATGGCTTGCTTACCCTGCGCATCTGGCTCGCTCAGGCGGGTGGTCACGCGAATTTCGCCGGGTTCATCCACCGCATCTAACGCATTGGAAATCAGGTTGGTCCACACTTGTTGCAGCGCGATAGGCTGGCAATGCAGCGGTGGCAGTGGGTGATAGTCTTTGATTAAGCGATGACGTTTGAGTTTGTTTTCAAAGATCACCAAGGTGTCTTCTAAGCCTTCATGAATATCCACACAATGGATGGTTTCATCATCCTGACGGGCATAGCTTTTCAGGCTTTTCACCAAGTCGGCAATTCGCTGGGCACACACATTGATAGAGCGCAGGAAGTTACCCATCTGGTAGTAGTTTTCCCACTCGTTGAGCAAAGTGGGCAATTGGTGTTTCTGAGGCAGTAACCAGTTTTGCAGTATTTCCGGATCATCAATGCCCATTTGCACGATTTTGCGCGCTAAGTGCCGATCGCCAATCACGTTGGTAAGGTTTTTCGCGCGCTGGCGGTTCTCGGCGGTGGACAGGGGACGAGACAGCATGGCTTGCTGCATGATGGTGTTGCCACGGGCCTGATTTTCCGGATCAAGCGGGGTTTCGGTGATGGTACCGATGGTCTGTTTCAGCGTATCACTGCCGCGTAAGATGGCAGACACCGGGTTATTCAGTTCATGAGCAACACCGGCGACTAGCTGCCCCAGCATGGCCATTTTTTCTTTTTCAACCAGTTGATGGTGCGCATCATCTAGCGATTTCAGGGTTTGCTGTAAACACAATTCGGTCTGGATACTGCCTTTCAGGCGGCGGTTGAAGTTACGCAGCAATAAGTTGGTGAATAGTGGCAGTAATTCGGTGCGCGAGTTCATCACTTTGTTAAACAGCTTGCGGTCGAGCTTGATCACATCGGTATGACACAACGTCACGCCGGTGGAAAAGGACGGCTCACCAGAGATGAACGACATGCCGCCCACTAAATGACCGGGGCCGGCGCGAACCACTTCATGACGACGACCAAATTCATCTTTTTTGTACAGCGCTACTTCCCCTTGGGTGATGAACCACAAGATGTTATTGGACGCCCCTTCATGGGTCAGAATGTGGTTGGCGCTGTAGCTGCGGCAGGCACGGTTTTCATCGTTGCCGGCAAAGAATTCATACAGGGCATCGGTCACTTGCTTGGCCAGTGTGGCGTCATCCAAGGTATGGGTATCTTGGATAAAGCCCGAGCGAAAACGTGACATTTGGTGATCGATATGGGCGTTGAGGATGCGGCGGTGATCCAGTACCTGACTGTAACGCAGCCAGTCTTCGTCGGTGTGCTTAAGGATGAAACTGGTCAGCTCTTTCACCAGCACTTGCTGTAATTCCTGCGGATCCCACGGCTTTGTCAGGCAGTAGTGCAAACGTCCTTCATTGACCGCCTGCATGATGGCGTCCAGTTGTGGCGTATCGTTGATCAGGATGGAGCGGGCTTGCCGGCTGGCAGGGTGCTGATCCAGTGACACCAAAAAGTTAACGCCATTATCGCAGCCTAAGTCATTGTCACAAATAACTAAAGCGACCCGCTGTCCTTGTTCGGCAATGTGCGTCAGTACGTCATTGGCTTGTGAAATGCTGTAGGCATTGTAGACATCAAACAGCCCGGCAAACGGCGTGAGACTGGTATTGAGTAGTTCGACGATATCCGGATTATCATCAAGGCAGACAATTGCAAAATTATTCACCTATCCTTCCTTATGTTGCGCGATCGCGCTATCTCAACAAAGGGTAATAGCTGGCCGCATCATGGTTATGGCCAGTGTATAAGAACGCTCAAGAAGAGACTGAGAGGCAGATAGCAAAGTCACGGGGTGAGCGGTCAGAACAGCGAGGAGAATCGTAATAATGTGATGAAAAATAGCATGTTCTTATAGCTATGATAGACTGCATAACTTGGAATGAGGCATCTTCAAAACTGGGATTGACGGATAATGTTGAAAAAAATTGGTGCGGTAGGCGGGGCTGTGGCGATTGCGCTGTGTTGGCCAATGGCGACAGGACAGCTGGGTGAGCGTATCTATTTAGATACCATTGGTCAGTACGCGAATCCGTACTTGTCCGTGAAAAATGACAGTTATGATCGCGGTTATTTATCGGCGGATGCTGTATCGCAAGTCTCTTTGAAAGGGGAGTTGAAAACGGCATTTGAAGAGGAAGGCTTACCGACAGTGTGGCGCATTCATCATCATGTGACGCACGGTATGTTTGGGATCAGCACGACCAGTGAATTGGTCATGGATGACAGCCTGAAAGCCAGCGTTGAACAGCTGTGGGGTAAGGGCGTGGCACCGTTCACACTGACCACGGATACGGCGTTAACCCGCGCGACAGACTTTACTTTCCGTGTGAACCCATTAAAAGCTGATGATGGTCAGGGCACACAAGCGGACTTCTCTGCGTTTACCTTGTCAGGCTCGGTGAATGCTGACGGCGCGGGTGATTTCCAATACCAGTGGCCGTCTGCGGATTTGACCACCGTGGCGAATGAGCAATTGCGTCTGAAAGGCTTGCAAGGTGGCGGCGAAGGCCGTTTGGATGGTCAGTTCTGGCTGGGTAGTCAGCAGTTGTCACTGGAGAGCGTGAGTTTTAACGATTTGTCGAGCGATCAAAGTGTCTCAATGGATAAACTGGCGGTAAGCATGCAGAACGTGTTGACCGAGCAGACAGGCAAAGACGCCGCGCCGCTGTTGACTAATACGAACCAAGTGACCATTGGTCGCTTGCATTCACTGGAAGGGGAAACCTTCAGTAACTTTAACTTCCAGTTGGCATTTACCGATTTAGATTATCCGTCGATTCATCAGCTGGGTGAATTTTCCGAGAAGATGGACACGGAAATGACCGATGCTGAGATTGAAGCGACAACCAAGGCTTTGGATAAGCTGGTGGCGAAAGGATTGAAGTTTGCGATCAGTGATTTGAGCCTAGACACCCCACAAGGTGCGGTGAAGAGCAGTTTGGCACTGCAGGTGAAACCGGGGATGGAGAATGCCTCGCAGAACCTGATGGCGGTGGCGGAAACCATTAATGGGGATCTGTTTGTGAGCTTGCCGGTGGCGCTGGTGGATGCGGATCCTTTGCTGAAAGAGCGTGCCGCGATGCTGGAAGAAAATGGCATTATTGAGCGCAATGCGACCCACTATGTGGCGAAGATGGCCATCGAAGGGGATAAGCTCGTGCTTGCCTCGGGTGATCAGCTGCCTGTAGCCATGCTACTGATGCTCTTTATGTAAACGATGATGTCATTGCTTATGGCCTACTTATGTCATCACGACGTGGTATGACATGATAAAAAAGCGCCCTGACGGGGGAACTCGTCAGGGCGCTGTGTTTTTATGGTTGCCGGGGATCAGGCTTTCTTCTGAATGCTGTCCACATCAATTTGTGGCGTATTCCATTCACTGTCGACTTCACCACGGATGATCACGGTATCTTCTGGCGTCACATCAAGGCCAAGCCAGTGATCATTGTCAATCTCAATCTGGATTTCGCCTGTGCTGTCTTTGAACAGGTACATTTCATCGCCCAATGATTGGGTAATGTGGCCAGTCAGTTCAACAATCGTGTCTTCATTGGCCATCAAAGCGTGATTCACCGTGTGCAGGGTAGAAGCACCTGGTCCCATGAATGCCGCTTGGCTTGTGCCGGCTACCAACAGTAGTGATAAGCCTAGTAGTGTTTTTTTCATGACAGATCCACCTGTGTTGGATTAGAAGTAGTACGTGGTACCGATATTGAATGACGCCATGCTTGCATAGCTGTCTGCTTGGTATTTCACGTTCGCGCCAACAGTCAGCTGTGGCAATACCGCGTATTCTGCCCCTACCGATACCATGCCGCCGATTTCGTTTTGGCTTTGTGCTGCAGCTGTTGGGTGGTTAATTTCGTGTTCAATGTCGTCATTCGTTACAGATTCCCACTCTTCAGTTTTGCTTTGGCTTGCATCGTACTGGGTGTAGGTCAGGCCGGCTTTCACTTTCGCGCGCCACTGATCATTGAAGGCAAAGGTGTAAACCGGTGCCAGTGTCACTTGCTTCGCATCAACAGACGCATCCCAGTCCATTTCGTGGTGGTATGCTTTATCTGCTGTTAGACCTAAATAAGAAGAGTGACTATCGCTCAGCTCAAACTGGTTGTAGCCCAGTTCTAGTGCCCAGTTATCGTTGAAGGCATAACCGACAAAGCCACCCAGAATGCCGTCTTCCAGCGATGGGTCTAGGTGAACGCCTTCTTTGCTGAAGGTATTGGTGGCATCGTGACTGGCGCTACCTACACCGTATTCCAGACCCACATAAGGCGCTGCCGTAGCCGAGAATGAACAAGCGATAAGTAGTGTGCTGAGCGTTTTTTTCATGACTTTATTCTTATTGAGTTATTTGATGTCGAGGATTATGCGGTAACGGACGTGAAGGATTCGTGAAGAATGTGGCTGTGATCAAATTTTTTCGACGTGATCAGCAAATGCGCCAAGGAAGGAAAGTGAAAGGCTTGTCACTAGGGTGTTAATGGTTATGATAGCTATTGTCTATTGATTAAATTGCCAAATTCAATTTAGTAATTTCAAGGAAATAAGCGACACTTAGATCAAAAGGAGGCCACAGTACGAACGTGGCTGAGTGAAAATTCAATCGCCCGCGCTGCACGCATGATGTGAATTGACAGTGTGCTTGCCGGGACATAGCGTGAATTAGGGGGATGCATGGAGTCGTTGAAAGTTAAAGATTACATGAATGTACGCCCAGTGACATTTACATCCACAATGTCGTTGTCGCAAGCATTGGATAAGCTACTCTCATCAAAGCAAATTGGTGGTCCGGTCATTGATGATCTGCATCATGTGGTTGGCTTCATTTCTGAGCAGGATATGATCCACAAGTTGTTAAAAGTGGGTTACCACTGTCAGGATACCCATAATGTCGGCGAGTGTATGCGTGATGATGTGTTAACCGTCTCGCCGGATGATTCCATCATTGAATTGGCTGATACCATGGCAGGGCAAAAACCGAAGATTTACCCTGTGGTTGAAAACCACCGTCTGGTGGGGGTGATCACCCGCCGTGATGTACTGACGGCTATCAGTGATCAGATCGGTGATTGTTTTAAACACCCGGTATAAATCCACCGTGTTTCTCTATACACGGAATCAAGATGGATAAAGGCGCATTGTGCGCCTTTTCTTTATTTCTCACATTTACCGCCGTAGTCATTATCTTTGTTACACGGCACAAAGGGGAATTGCGTGCCTTCATCCTCCTCCCAATCGGCCAGCGCGCCAGAGCAAGCGAAGTTTGTCACCGGCTCACCCATGAAACACATCATGGTCATGTCCGGTACCGGTGCCATTGGTTTGATGGCGTTATTTCTGGTCGATTTGCTGGATATGTTTTTCATCAGCTTGCTGGGGGAAGTGGAGCTGGCCGCCGCGATTGGCTTTGCGGGCACACTGATTTTCTTTTCGACGTCTGTCTCTATCGGGACATCCATTGCGATGGGGGCATTAGTATCGCGGGCACTGGGGGCCAATGAAGCGGAAAAAGCCCGCCAGTTGACCGTCAATGTGATGATCTTTGCCGTGATCATCTGCGCGATCTTAGTCAGCCTGATGCTGTGGCAGTTGCCGCAATTGCTGGCCATGATCGGCGCGACCGGTAACGTGGCCGCTGCTGCGACGGATTATCTGGTGATTTTGCTGCCCAGTGCGCCGTTCATTGCCATTTCCATGTCAGCTGGCGCAGCCTTACGGGGCATTGGTGATGCGCGTCGTTCAATGATTGCCACTTTAATCGGCGGTGGTGTGAATGCGGTTTTGGATCCCTTATTCATTTTTGGCTTGTCGATGGGCATGGAAGGGGCGGCGATTGCCTCTGTTTTTGCCCGCTTAGCGGTGATGATTTACTCCCTGCACGCGGTGATCGTCCATCATAATCTGATCGCACGGCCGCAATTAGGAGCATTCTTCCGGTCATTAGCCACCATTTCTGCGATCGCGTTTCCTGCCATTTTAACCAATACCGCCACACCCATTGGTAATGCCATTGTCACCAGTCAGATCGCCCAGTTTGGTGAGAGTTATGTAGCCGGGTATGCGGTGATTGGACGTATCATGCCGGTCACTTTTGCGTTGGTGTTTTCGTTATCAGGTGCCATCGGGCCCATTATTGGGCAGAACTTCGGTGCGGGAAGATGGGATCGTATCTCGCGGTCGTTGTCAGATGCGCTGATTTTTGTGTCGCTCTATTGTGTGTTGGTCTCGGCCATTCTGTGGTTTTTACAGGATCACCTGATTGCACTATTCAGTTTGCAGGGTGATGCTGCAACGTTGCTGTCGGTGTTTTGTTCTTATGTCGCGATTACCTTTATCTTCAATGGCGCGTTGTTTGTCTCTAATGCCGCATTCAATAACCTCAATCGCCCGACATGGTCGACGGCGTTGAACATGGGCAAAGCCACCTTGGGCACTATTCCTTTTGTCTGGTTAGGTGGTTTATGGGGCGGGGCGAGCGGCGTACTCATCGGACAGGCAATAGGGGGCATGGTGTTTGGCTGCTTGGGCGTATGGCTGGTACGGCGACAAGTACTGTGTATGGCGCGGGCCCATGAACGTCGTGAGCAGCAAGACGTGCTTGAGCCAAGTGTACCGTTAACGCCGTTCTGTTCCTCTCGCACGTATATGGGTCAGGAAGACGCCGTGGATGAGCCATTTGTTGAGCCCAAACAATCTCATTCATAAAATTATTGATGTTATACACAACGGGAATTTTTCAATCTAAGTTTGTGAAATTGAAACGCCCGCGTGGCGCAAGGCATGCGCTGGGCACGACGTTGCGCAACTTTGATATATTACTAATTTATTGATCTAACGCGGGGAAATTCGGGGGTAAGCGGCGCAGAATGGCAATCTAATTTTGCTCTGCTGATACATTGGAACCGTGTCGGCAGGAAGTATAGCCGCACTGATTTTCCCCCTCTTGATGGCATACCAAAGGACGAAGTCAGCGTCAGGCACCTCTTTTTTTGTGTTTTAAGGGAATAATGCCAACATGCGTCAGTATCTTCGGTACATCGTACCCATCCTCATTCCACTCATTATTCTGTTGTTACCTGCCTCTGCCTTCCCCGTTGAAGGTTTAACGGTGGTACAACAACGAGTGATTGCCATCTTCTTGCTTGCAGCTTTGTGTTGGGTCATGGAGCCCATTCCGATCTACGCCACCTCGGTGGTGATCATCGTGCTCGAACTCTTGCTGTTATCAAACAAAGGCTTGTTCTTATTCCGTAGTGGGGAAGGTGAACCACATTTCGGAGAGTTGTTGGCATACAACGACATCATGGCGACCTTTGCTAGCCCAATCATCATGCTGTTCTTGGGGGGATTTTTCCTGGCCATGGCAGCGACCAAATACCGTTTAGATGTGAACTTGGCGCGTGTATTGCTGCGTCCGTTTGGTAACCAGCCGAAATACGTGATGTTTGGTTTGATGCTGATCACTGCGATTTTCTCCATGTTCATGTCGAACACCGCAACGACCGCGATGATGCTGTCCATCCTAGCCCCTGTGATTGCCCTTTTTGGACAGAAAGACCCGGGTAAAATTGCGTTTGCTTTGTGTATTCCTGTGGCGGCGAACATCGGTGGTATTGGTACCCCAATCGGTACCCCGCCGAATGCCATTGCCCTGAAATACCTGACCGGCGAAAACCTGATCACCTTCGGTGAGTGGATGTTCTTCGGTGTGCCATTTGTGGCTGTACTGTTGGTGTTTGCGTGGGCATTGATCAATGCCTTGTACCCAGCAAAGCAGGAAAAAATTGAGCTGACCATTAAAGGCCAGTTCCTGAAAACGCCGAAAGCCATCACCGTGTATGTGACCTTCGCACTGACCGTGATTTTGTGGCTGATGGGCTCTACTCACGGCATGAACTCCTATACCGTCGCGCTGATCCCTGTGGCCGTGTTCTCACTGACCGGCATCATCAATAAAGAAGACTTGAAGAAGATTTCTTGGGATGTGTTGTGGCTGGTATCGGGGGGTATCGCACTGGGCTTGGCACTGGATCAAACCGGTTTGGCAAGGCTGGTAGTGCACAGCATTCCGTTTGATGACTTCTCGCCGTACGTGGTATTGGGCGGCTCAGCGCTGTTGTGTTTGTTGATGGCAAACTTTATGTCGCACACGGCAACCGCGAACTTGTTGATGCCAATCATGGCTGCATTGGGTACCTCAATGACCTCACTCGTGCCGCTGGGTGGCGAAGTGACATTGATCTTGGTGGTGACCTTTGCTGCATCTCTGGGTATGTCGTTACCAATCAGTACGCCACCGAACGCCTTGGCACACGCTACCGGTCATGTGGAAAGTAACCAGATGGCACGCGTTGGTGTGATTGTGGGTGTGGTCGGTGTGGCATTGAGCTTTGCCATGATTTGGCTTCTTCACCTGATTGACCATATTTAAGAGAGTCACCATGCATCAACCAAAAGCCTTACAGCGTATTGTCGATGTCTATTTCAGGGATCCTGCACGTACAACGGCCGTGAAAGCGGGTACGCATGTGCTGTCTCAGGATGGTTATAACGACAAGCTGTATTGGGTGAAAAAAGGCGAGCTGTCGGGTTACCTCAATACTGACGATGACAGTGAGATGACCGCCAAGGTGTTTCGGGTTGAACAAGGGATGTTTTTCGGCGTCCACAGTTTCTTTGCCCAAACCCTGATGGCGTCAACCACGGTGATTGCGGAAAAAGACAGTGAGCTGGCGTGGATCGATCTCGAGACACAACCGGTTGAGCCGGAAACCTACGGCTCACTCAGTGAGCAGTTCATGCCCGTAATGGTGCATGAGCTGGCTCGCCGTCAAATGCTGACTGGCTTGCAAGCCATTGAAAAGGAAAAGGCACTGCAACAGCTGTATGCCGCTGAGCAGATGACGACCTTGGGTCAGTTAGCGGCGGGTATCGCCCATGAGCTGAACAATGCGGTGGGTGTGCTAAGCAGCAAAACGGAAGGCTTGCAAAACGGCATCTGTCGTATTCTGGATGAGAGCAAACCCCATGTCAGTCCCTTTTTGGATTTGGGGATTTGCACCGGTCAGTCGGCGACCTCGGCTGAAGTGCGTCAGCGTGCCAAGCAGTTGCAGCAAGATATGGGCTTAGGCCGAGATCAGGCACGTCAACTAGCTCGCGCATTACCGGAAGGTGAGGTGCCGGATTTTTGGCTCAAGAATGTGGATGAAGCCTTGCAATACTGGGACATGGGCCGTGACCTGCATGACATGCGTCTGGCGGCTAAACATGCGACCAGTATTGTGCGTTCGGTGAAGCAATTGGGGGGCACAGACACGGCACGCCAACCGGATGTGGACGTGAACGACACCATCCATAAGTCGCTATCATTATTGCAAAGTAATCTGCGTCGGGTCGATGTCGTCTTGCGACCGGCGATTCTACCGCCTATTACGGCCAGTACCACCGAGCTGGTACAGGTGTGGGTGAATATCATCAAAAATGCCTGTGATGCGATGGAAGAGACCGAACACCCGCAGATCGAAATCATTACTCGCTATTCCAAGAATCGCCTGCTGATCACCATTAGCAATAACGGGCCGATGATTGATGAGGCCACGCGCCGAAAAGTGTTTCAACCGAACTTTACCACCAAGAAGGGCGGCTTATCGTTCGGCTTAGGCTTGGGGCTGTCTATCGTGCAGCGGATTGTCCACAGTTATGGTGGCACCATCGCACTGAAGAGCGACCCAGAGAAAACCAAATTTCGTATTAAACTGCCAATCGCGTAAGGGATGGTTATGGACAAACTAAATATCATCTGTGTAGATGACCAGAGGGAAGTACTGAGCGCCGTATTGAAAGATCTGTCGCCGCTGAATGATTTTTTCCACGTTGAAGACTGTGAATCAGCCGATGAAGCGTTGGAATTAATGGATGAGCTGGATGCAGAAGGCGAGTTTGTGGCGTTGGTGATTTCTGACCACGTGATGCCAGGAAAAACCGGGGTGGAATTGCTGACGGAGATCTCTCAGGATCCACGTTTTGCTCACACTAAAAAAGTACTGTTGACCGGACAAGCGACCCATCAGGACACCATCGCGGCGATTAACCGTGCGCGCATTGAAAGTTACTTTGAGAAGCCTTGGCGAGCAGATACCTTGTTGATGACAGCACGCAGTCTGCTTACCGAGTATGTGTTCGACATGGGGTTGGATTACCAGCCATGGATGGACATTCTCGACAACAGTGTGGTGTTCCGCCGTTTAAGCTAACCGTTTAAAACATCAGGCATATAAAGACAAAAAGCAGGCATTAGCCTGCTTTTTTTGTATCGGGTGTCGCGTTGTTATCGTGATCACGCCGCCATGATATTATTGCGTACTAACCCACGTTTAATGTTCTTACACATCTTGCCAAAGCGGTTGATCTCATCAAACGTCGGCACCTCGCCGCGTTGAATCGCAAACTCCCAATATGAGACTTCCGTTTCCACCATTTCCATCAGTTTTTTCGGACAGCCAATGCAACTGTTGTCTGGCCCACACTTGAATGTATCCGCATCGTACAGCGGAAACTCATCTTTCACTTGCTCAATGATTTGTATCATTGCCGTGGATCGGTCTGGTTTTCGGCTCATGGTTCGCTTCAGTGAATCTATCTGTAGAGGGTGAAGAAAAGCCGAAGATTATAACGCTAACTATCAATAAGGGACATACGTCAAACGCGGAGATTTTCGTGGTTGATCTTTGCCACGATCAGATAAAACTTTTGTGTCAAAAAAAGATGGGTGATATGCAAATAAATTATAGATTTAACAGCAATTTATAGAATGATTTGTGGGGTTTGTCACACAGGATTGTTATTAACATTCAAGTAACTTGTGTAGCATGGAATTCACTTATCGTAACTGCGACCAACAAAAACAATAAGAAGGATGACCATGATGAAGCAAGGACTGACATTGGCCAGCGTGGCCTCAATAGCACTATTACTCTCTGCCTGTGGAGGCGGCGGTGGTGGCGGGGATTCTGCTGACGGTAATACAGGTGGTGGCAATACCGGTGGTGTAGGCGCAACGTGTGCAGGTAGCTCGACAATGACCTGTGCCTATGGAACCGATGAGATAACGGTCAATGTACACCT
This sequence comes from Photobacterium aphoticum, assembly GCF_001029435.1. Classification (GTDB taxonomy): domain Bacteria; phylum Pseudomonadota; class Gammaproteobacteria; order Enterobacterales; family Vibrionaceae; genus Photobacterium; species Photobacterium aphoticum. Next base: position 73,760 of record NZ_LDOV01000001.1, read on the forward strand.
CACTGTTTCACCAGATTATAAACTGCAACCTCGTGCATTGTTTGCCTCGGCGGCAGGGGCTTTATATCCCCATCGTGACGAAAGGCTCATTATTCGTGCAGATGGGAAAGAATATGAAGCCGACATACTTCATGCAACCCAAGACATGACGGTATTTCCGGACGTGCCTTATGGCGCACCGGTGTATGACATTGAGTGGTACCGTGGTGGTGATTTAATTGCAAGCAAGGCGATTGAACACTTGGCGACACCGGTATTTATTGCATCGGCAGGACAGCATGATGGATCTGACACTGTGGTGGTCGAGTGGGTTGAAGAGATTAATCACACCTTTGATGTAGATTTGTACAGCCTCACTTGTGATAAAGTGGATGGCACGGTGACGTATATTGATGCTTTGACCTCAGCAAATATTAACCCTGCCCATTCACCATTTGAAATTTCATTGGTGGAAGATTATGGGGTGTCAATCGATGCGTTACAGCAAACCTATACCGCTTGCAGCATGCTGATGTATGTGACGAGTACGAATGCTTTGACGTCACCGGAGAACACGCCCCGTGAGTTGTTAATTCGCTCATCGAGCCCTCGTCAACATGAGGTTGATGTGTTTTAAGATTTGATCTCGTGCCATTATTCATTCACTGTCATCAGCCGCCTTGTGCGGCTGATTGTTTATATTTATCGTGAAACTAAAATACCAAACTCTCATAATCTTGGATTCGGTATTTATGAACGGTTTCTTTTGTTTGAAATTGAAAAAAATACAAACCAAAATAGAGTAGATATTGATGAGAATAATATTATCGCTTTAATACGTTCTATATCACTTTGTAAATTGTAATCTGATATTATGAGGATGAAAAACAAGACAAAGCACAGACTTATTGATTCTACTACTCTATGCGCTAGTCTAATGTTACTTTTGTAAAGTCTTATGTATATTATTAGTGTTGTTGAAATTAAATATGGCGGCAACATTATTATTGAAAATAATGTTGAAAAACCAACCAAAGCGCCTAAGATAATATAAATGGCAGGGGAGAAAGTTATACCTAATATTATTGAGTTGAACAGTTTTTTTACTTTTGTTGATGCGTTCATAGGGTAGGAACCTCATAGGTCTTATCGACAATAATACGAGTAACCAAAGGAGCATAAGCATATTGATGTTGTAATTGCCACCATGCAGTGATCCCGATTGAAGCATCACTATTCATTCAACTATCAGAAGATGCACCATATTCAACTAGGTCTTCGTCATCTAACCCAAATACATCATAAAATACAAAGCGTAATTTTAGATGGTATCTGGGAATTTTTTATTAATGTTATCACCAGTTGAATAGTTTTTTGGTGAGTTTTTTCTATATGCATAGGAGATGTCTTGTCCAAATTTAGGAATGTTATTATGAGGTAAGTAACGTTGGTCTGGAAAAGATACGACAGGCGTTAAATATTTATCTGTCGCAATTGCAACTACTTTACTTTTTTTAATGGGTACGCATTCACATTAAATGTACTGCTATCACTTTTCATTGTTTTCTCATGAATTATTGTGCTGCAATTATATCATTAAATAGTAATTTTCATTTATTTATAAATGAATGAAAAGTCGTACTTATTTTTTGTTTTTTAGAACTATATAGAGATAATAAGTGGTGTTAATGTTGTTTTTTTTGTGTTTGTGTGAGGTTAATTCAACTAGTGGTGGTAAAAATCACACAAACTGCTGTTATTGTGGGCGGTTTGTGTGCATTTTGTTTGATGTCGTTTTTATCCATCTGCTGTCATGGTAATAAAAGGTATATAAAGATGCGAAATCACCTTGACCTTGGACTTAGCTCCAAGGTTTATAGTGAGTGTAATGATGAAACGTCTCATCAGCATTTACTACAAGGAGAGTGCCCATGTGTGCACAATGCAATAATAAGAAGTTCCACGTTCATGCGGCAGCGCCACAAGCGGCTTCATCCGCCACGGTCGTTGTCGAGAATAACACCCAAACAGAAACGTGCTGTGCTACGGGCAGTTGTCAGACGGCAACAGCTTCTTCGCCAGTGGTGGCCAATCATGGGCCGACCGCTGAGGGTGAACTTGCCGGCGATGAAGAACCCGCTTCCGGTCGAACTTTCAAGGTAACAAAAATCACTTCCGCCGATACAGCGGCTTCTTCGTCTTGTTGTTCCTCATCGGCCTGTTCTTCGACCTCTTCTTCGACTCAGTCCTCTGCCAATGATGATCATGTTCATGACTATGTTCATGACTATGTTCATGACTATGTTCATGCAGCTTCATCGCATCATGATCATACGCATTCACATACTGGTACGTGTTCATTAGAGGATGTACAAGAAGAGGATACATCAGCAACGATACCAGGCAGTTACAGCGCAACGTTAAGCTGGAAAGTGGCTGGGATGGACTGCCCAAGTTGTGCCCGTAAGTTGGAAAAAGCGGTCGCCTCGTTAGAGGGCGTTGTGTCAGCGAAAGTGATGTTTGCCACCGAAAAACTGGTTGTGCATTGTCAGTCAGCCTCATTGTCTGACGCTATTGTGCGAAAAACCCAGCAAACCGGATTTCGTTTAATCACCACTGAACAAAATAGCGATGATGCGACGTCGTCGTTCTGGCAGGCGAACCTGCCTGTGATTGTCATTGCCGCCATGATGGCTATCGCGTCGGTGTTAAACCGCTATTCCCCGGAGTGGGGATTGATGGCTTTTACCGCTACCACCTTGTTTGGCTTAGTCCCGATTGTGCGTAAAGCCATTGCGTCGGCAAAAAACGGCTCGCCATTTTCCATTGAAACTTTAATGAGTGTGGCGGCGATCGGTGCCTTGTATCTCGGGGAAACCGCAGAAGCGGCGATGGTGTTGCTGCTGTTTTTGATTGGTGAGCAGCTGGAAGGTTATGCGTCAGCCAAAGCTCGCAGCGGAGTAAAAGCCCTCATGGCCTTGGTGCCGGAAGAAGCCAAGGTGGTATTGCCGGACGGTACTTACAAGCTGGTCGCGGCGAATACCTTGCAACCGGGTGATGTGATTGAAGTGGCGCCGGGTGGCCGTTTGCCAGCCGATGTTGAGCTGTTAGAGGGTAGCGCAAGCTTTGATGAAAGTGCCCTCACCGGTGAGTCTGTGCCGGTAGAGCGTCTGAAAGGCGAACAAGTGATGGCAGGGGCCCTGGTGGCCGATAAAGTGGTACGTCTGCGGATTATCTCTGAGCAAGGGGAAAATGCCATCGACCGTATCTTGCATTTGATTGAAGATGCGGAATCGCGCAAAGCACCGTTAGAGCGTTTTGTGGATCGCTTCAGTCGTTGGTATACCCCCGCAATGATTGTGCTGGCGGCGCTGGTGGTGGTGATCCCGCCACTGTTATTCGGTCAATCTTGGGATGAGTGGTTATACAAAGGCTTAACCCTGTTGTTGATTGCCTGTCCGTGTGCGTTGGTGATTTCCATTCCGGCGGCTATTACTTCTGGCTTGGCGGCGGCAACCCGTCGTGGGGCGTTGATTAAAGGTGGGGCGGCACTCGAGCAATTAGGCCATATCCAAACCGTGGCCTTTGATAAAACCGGCACCCTGACCGAAGGCAAACCCGTGATGACCGACTTGGTGAGTTGGGATGGGGATGATGATCGCTTGCTGCAACAAGCGGCAGCGGTAGAAATGGGCTCTGCGCATCCTTTGGCACAAGCGGTTGTGAATGCGGCGCAACAACGTGGCCTGAGCGTGACCGAAGCCATGGATCGCCAAGCCTTAGCGGGCCGTGGGATCCAAGGGGTGATTGACGGTGATACCGTGATGTTAGTCGCGGCCGATCGCCTGCCGGAAGGTATTACGCTGACCGAAGCTCAATCGGCTCAAGCCTTCGATTTAGAAGGCGAAGGGAAAACCTTGGTGGTGGCATTGCGTAATGCGCAGCCGGTTGGCTTGATTGCATGGCGTGATAATTTGCGTCCAGACAGTGCTAAAGCGGTCAAAGCTTTACAGGCGATGGGGATTCATACGGTGATGCTGACCGGTGACAACCCGCGCGCAGCGGCGGCCATTGCCGGTGAAATCGGTATTGATTTTAAGGCCGGATTGCTCCCTGAAGACAAAGTGAAACTGGTGGAATTGGCGAACCAGACACGTAATGTAGCAATGGTCGGTGATGGCATTAATGATGCGCCTGCCATGAAGACGGCCTCGATCGGTATTGCAATGGGCGGAGGCACCGATGTGGCGCTGGAAACCGCTGATGCCGCGCTGACGCACAACCGTGTGGCGGAACTGCCAATGATGATCGCCTTGTCAAAAGCGACCCTGAACAATATCCGCCAGAATGTCGCATTAGCACTGGGTTTAAAAGGCTTGTTCCTTATTACTACTTTGCTTGGTATGACGGGCTTATGGGTGGCGGTGATGGCCGACAGTGGTGCCACGGCTTTGGTAACGCTGAATGCGCTGCGTTTGCTGAAGTTTAAGTATGATGAGTAAACGCCAGTGGAAAGCTAAGTAAAGGCGATCTAAAGGTTAAGTAACGACAAAACACGCGTGCCTTCGGGGGCGCGTGTTTTGTTTAGGAAACATAAAGCGTATTCGCAGTGAATAGCGTCGCAATATACGCGTAGGTGATTTTTTCGGGAATGGTCAGAGCGATACGGCTTTAGTAGGATGCATGCATCAGCGGTTGGGTTGCATACGACAGACTTGTGTGAAGACAGATTCCGTGACGACTTGGATAAAAATTTTTGTAAACAATGATTTATTTCAAGTAAAAACGACATGGAGCAGGTATGTTAAAAACAACAACGTCAACAGTTGATGGTAAGGAAATTGAAACGTATTTGGATATCGTGGTAGGCGAAGCGATTTTAGGTGCGAATATCTTTAAAGATATTTTAGGCTCAATTCGGGATGTCATTGGTGGCCGTTCTGGCGCTTATGAAGAAGAAATGGGACGAGCACGTAATATTGCGCTCGCTGAGATGGAAGCCAATGCCCTCGCTTTAGGGGCAGACGGTATTGTCGGGATTGATATTGATTATGAGGTTGTCGGTCAAGGCGGCAGCATGATGATGGTCAGTGTCAGCGGTACTGCAGTACGATTCAAGAAACGATAATTAACTATTATCGTTGAAAGAAGAGGAATAAGTGAGGGGACGAACGTGCCTGAACTTTTCCTCTTTTTTTATGGTTCAATCACCACCCCATTTGGCCGTTTTTGATAAATAAAAAGCGCCGAGAGTTCGCTCTCTCGGCGCTTGAAATAGTTATTTAGTAGTAGTGATGATTAGCCAGCGGCCAACCATACGCCCACACCCATCATCATGGAGCCCGCAATGCGGTTCAGTAGCTGTACATTGCCGCGTTGTTGCAGGAACTTACGCAGGGTACGGCCGCCACTGGCGTAGAGTACCAAGCAGATAAATTCCGTCACCAGAATGATCGACACCAGTACCGTCAACTGCGGCGCCATGTCTTTTTGTGTATTAATGAACGGAGGCAGCAGGGAGATCATAAATGCCCAACCTTTCGGGTTCGCAATGGCAGTGACAAAGCCCTGCAGTGCCAGCGCGCTTGGTGCGGTGTCGACTTCGGCATCCAAATCATCCGGAATCGCCAGTTTGCCGCGTGAACGCCACATTTGAATACCCAGCCAGAACAGGTAGGCACCGCCGGCATATTTAAGGAAGAAGAAGATCGCCGGGTAGTTCAGCATGATAGCCGCGACACCGATCACCGCAGAAACGGCCACCAAGCCCACACCAATCAGCTCACCCCACATCATCGGTAAGCTACGTCGTACCCCAATGGTCATGCCGAGGGTCATCGCCAAGGTCATACACATCCCTGGTGTGACGGAAACGAAGAAAAAGGTCGGAATAAAAACGGCCAGTAAGGCAAAGTCCAACATGTTGGGTACATACTCCAAAAGAAGAGGAAGAAAAGAGCCGGAAGAATTGGCGAGAACCGAATTAGAGTCAAGCAAAATGTGTCATGTGTGTACCATAAAAAGTGTTTATCAAGGCGCAAAACAATCCGGCTAAGATGTGAACAAAAAGCGACAAAAACTGTGACAAAAGGCAAATGCAATCGATTTAATGTGACTTAGATCACCTAAGTGTGAAAAATGAAAATCAATGTTTTTCATTAAATGTGATTGTTGTCACTTAAAGGTGTGGTGGGATGGGCTATCGTTAACGGGTGTTTTATGAAGCAGATGCTGCATATTTTCTCTTACCCTCTCTGCGGCAATGATAAAAAAAGGATACCACTATGTCTGACAACGCAGTTTTCCACCTTGGCGTGAACAAAGCTGATCTTAACGGTGCTGAGCTGGCTATTATTCCAGGCGACCCAGCACGTGTTGAAAAAATCGCGAATCTGATGGATAACCCAGAGTTCCTGTCCAGCTCACGTGAATACACGGTTTACCGCGCGAAATTGGATGGAAAATCTGTTGTGGTATGTTCAACCGGTATCGGTGGTCCATCTACCTCTATTGCCGTAGAAGAATTGGCACAGTTGGGTGTACGTACTTTCCTTCGCGTGGGTACAACAGGGGCTATTCAGCCAAACATCAATGTGGGTGAAATGATTGTGACCACAGGCTCTGTACGTCTTGACGGTGCTAGCCTGCACTTTGCCCCAATGGAATTCCCAGCAGTCGCTGACTTTACCGTTGCGACAGCAATGAAAGAAGCGTGTGATGCAGCGGGTGCAACGGTACACACCGGTGTGACTGCATCAAGCGATACCTTCTACCCAGGCCAAGAGCGTTACGACACATTCTCTGGCCGTGTGGTGCGCCGTTTCCAGGGCTCGATGAAAGAGTGGCAGGACATGGGCGTACTGAACTTTGAAATGGAATCAGCGACGTTGCTGACCATGTGTGCAAGTTCTGGCCTACGTGCAGGTTGTGTGGCGGGTGTGATCATCAACCGTACACAAAAAGAAACGCCAGACCACGCCACATTGAAAGAAGCAGAAACCCGTTCTATCAAGATCGTGGTCGATGCTGCGCGTCGTCTACTGTAATTGATACATTTACGTCTACGTTTTTAGGAATGGTTTTTTAAGCATAGTTATTAGGAACGTAAGCGTCTTCTCCGGTCAGCTCGCCGGCTAAAATCAGCACTTCGGTGCTGATTTTTTTATGTCTGCGATAACGATAACAGAGGGGGCGATCTTGTTGCGACGTAAATGCAGGCACAAAAAAGCCAGCGTCGATACGCTGGCTTTGGAGAGTTGGTGCTAGGTGTTGATGCCAGTATTAGCAATCGCCAACCGTACAGTCACCCATGATTTTATGTGCCTGGCCGCCGGCGGCTTTAAACCAGTCATACAGATGGCTTTGCAGATCGCCCAATTGCTCAGGACCGATGATGGCTAAGCCCAAATCTTGTGCGCGTACCAAGTCATGGTGGCGCAGTGGACGGAAGCTCACCAACATCGCACGGGCTTGCAGGCCGCCTAACAAGTCACGCAATGATTCCAGTTTGTACAGGGTATCATCACCATCATCACGCATGCCTTTGGTCTTACATTCAATGATGTGCAGCTTGTTATTCACGACAGTCGCGACATCAAGCTCGTTACGTACTTCACGTTCGCCGATTTTACGGTAAACCTGTACGCCCAAAGAGTGGTCCTGAATGGTCGGCAAATCGTTTTGAATCGCACGCACGGTGCTGTGAACCAAGTTCTCCAGCCATTCACCGTTGGCAAAGCGGCGTGCTTCTTCATGTTTAAAGGTCAGAATGCCGTCGTGGTAAGTCGCAAGACCCGTCTCTTCCAGATCCGTCAGCAGCGTATTGAGCTCTTTATAGCCTTGCTGCTTCTCGCTCAGTTCCACATCCAGTTTTTGCTCTTTACGACACGTTGTCGCCAAGTAGTTCAGTGTGGCAAGGCCTGGGCCTAATTCCAGCGCAGAACTTGCCCAACGTTGTCCGAGTTCCCACAACTGCTCATTTAAGGCTTCTGGCACATTGTGCTCAGGCAGTTCGCTGCGCGCACCGAAAATGGTTAAGTAGTCAGTAAGCTGAATGCGGTCTTCCACTTGTTGCTGTGGACGGCCAGCAGGGTACAGCCAACACATTTCATCACTGAATGGCTCAATGACGTAAATCGGCCAGTGGTAAGTGCGGAAGACTTCATAGGCAGACAACAGGCGGTGACGCAGGCCACAGCTGGCGTTAAACCACACTTCGTTGCCTTCTTCTTTCAGGGTTTCAGCGAGTTCAACAATGCGGGCGCGAATGCAGGTGATATTGATGGAGTCGGGAATGATGCAGAATTCTGCGGCGATGTTGCGTGGGGTCAAAATCGAAGCGAGGCGTTCATACTGATCGCGCTGTGATTCCGTACCAATGAAAATCATCTTGTCGGCCGGAATGCCGTGGTCAAGAAGAGGGGTGATCAGTCTTACAGGATCCTGATCGATAATGCCAACGTGAGTAATCATAATTATCCTTCAGCGTTCAACGCGACGCGTACCGGCTCTCAATAGGATGCTAAATAAGGTTGGGGGCTCGTGCACGTGGGGCGACAATGTACGCTTTTATTCATCTTTTTTGATATATGTGGATTGCGTATCCAGTTTTCAAGGTCGTGATCAATGTAATTGATTTTTATTCGCCAATTGTCTGCCGTGTGTCAGGCTTGCAAGGCATCAGCGGAAAAATCGACCTTGGCAGAATTCACCGTATATCAATGAGTAACCCAAACTGTGATTTAGTTCAATTTTCTTGGCCCAAATCACGATAATTGGCTGGAACAGCAGCAGAAGCGAGTGAAGATGGTTGGTTTTTAGCGAGTTAGACGGTTTGAAAGAGAGCAACGCCTGCGTCATAAAGAGAAAGATAATTAACAATAAGACATGCTTTGATAGGTCGAGATATCTAAAGGCTGCATATCTCGGGTGATTTTGAGTAAATACACTTCAATCTCGGCAGGCATTGTTTTGAATACACCATATAAGCGCCCCACTTCGTCTTCCCCTTTGGCAAATAAGGGGTGGAAAGACGGTAGCGTGTCAGTCGCATATGCCCACGTTTTAGCATCGCTGAAGATTAGATCAATCTCCCAAGGATGATACATCGTCGGATTATGGTGAACGATAACGGTTTTTAATCCTTGATTATGTCGTGTATCGAACGAGATAGTCATATCACAGACATTTATCGAATAGCGATAAGAAAAGTCGATCGCATAGCGCGCGACGATATCGAACAGATCGTGAGTCGTGTTGATCATGCCATGACCTCTTTAAAACCTCGGAAACTGGCGTTACCACTCAGAAAAAAGACACTTAATGCCAATAGCCCTGAGATGGCATTGATGTCAGCCGTATCTGAGATGGCACCGACCCGTTCCAAGGGCATCATGGTGACGAAGCCAATGATGACAGCCACAATCGTTGCAGTGAAATTTAACGTGAATGATTTAAGCATTGTGTATTGGGCGATAAATTCATGAAAAAGTGAGCCAGAGGGGGGCTGGATATTCATGAGTTCGTCATGAAGATTGGCAACCTTCCGCAGGAAAAAAGGCTACCGTTTCAGGATGGGGGGAGGTAGTTATAACGTGGTTATATAACTCTATAAATGCGCGAGGGGTATATATGGGAAGTGGTTGAAGTTGACGAAGTGAAAATATGTCATCTAATTAGGTGGAAATCGACATTACTGTAAAAAAGGGTTAAAAAAATATTTCTCACCACGAATAATGGTGCTATTTTGTCACTCGCAGCATAAGGAACTGGATTTGATGCTGTTTACATAATTATATTTATAAATGGAACGTGACATGGATAATGAAATCCGACTACGCGCGCTTGAGCAAACTGACCTTCGCTTTATTCATCAACTGAACAACAACCGTTCAATCATGGCTTACTGGTTTGAAGAACCGTATGAGTCGTACTATGAACTGGAAGAGCTGTTCCGTAAGCACATCCACGACAGCAACGAACGTCGCTTCATTGCAGAAACCATCGATAAGCAGGCGATTGGTTTGGTGGAATTGGTGGAAATCAACACTATTCACCGCAACGCAGAATTCCAAATCATCATTGCGCCTGATTACCAAGGTTGCGGTTATGCCCGCAGTCTTATCAACAAAGCATTGAACTACGCCTTCACCATTTTGAATTTGCACAAAGTGTATTTGCATGTGACCGTGACTAATGAAAAAGCCATTCATCTGTATGAAGACTGCGGATTTATTGAAGAAGGTCACTTGGTGAAAGAGATCTTTATCAACGGTGCATACTGCGATATTAAACGCATGTACATTCTGCAAGATGATTATCTGGCGAACCGTAACAAAGCACAGTGATAACTTGGCTAAGTCGTATGGCTCCATAAGTCAGCCATAGAAAAACACAGACATAAAAAAGCGCGCCCCGAGGTAAAACTCAGAGCGCGCTTTTTTGATCATCATGCTTTTCGCGTTACCTCACCATTAAGCCACGCTTGGTACTTGTGAAGCCAATAGCCAAATGGCGAGCACGAAGAAAATCAGGCCCATGAATTTGTGCTGATTGGTACGGAATTTCTCGTTCTTTAGTAGTGGTTGGCCAAGGCTGCCGACCATGGTCACAAGGAACAGGTTAAACAGCAGACCCAATACGTTCAGTAGCAGGCCCAACACCAGCATTTGTTCGCCAGAGGTTGCGGATACTTGCGTGGATACAAACTGTGGCAGGAACAGCACGAAGAAGATCAACGCTTTTGGGTTTAGCAGGTTGCTGATCACGGCGCGGCGGTACAAGGTTGCCGCCAGGCTGTTACTTTGTTCCAGCTCAGGCGCGTCAGACGGCGAGGTGCGCATGCAGTCCCAGCCCATTTTTAGCAGATAAGCACCACCCAGTACGCGTAACACTTGCAGGGCGATAGGATTCATGGCGATCAGGGCAGACACGCCCATTGCCGCAAGCATGGTCAGGATCAATCCAGAAGTCGCATTGCCCAAGCTGGCAAAGACACCGACTTTTTTACCGTAGCTCAAACTGGAGCTGGCAATCAGTAACATATCCGGCCCAGGGATTAACAGAAGGGCAAAAACGGCTGTCAGGTACACAGGTAAAATGGAGAGATCGATCATGCTAAAAACTGGCTGGTGGATGAATAAGGTGCTGGATTCTAGCGATTGATGTGGATGAATTAAACTGTTTTGTGTTACTGGCTGAAATATAACCCTGTAATGTGAATTTTATTGAGTGAATGTATCTGAAGTGTATGTGCTGGTGCTTATGTGAAGTGACTCGAAAGGTCGCGACGAAAGAGGCACCAAAAAGGAAAAGGTTAGGTTACCGTGAGCAGCAACACGCATTCACAAGGAGAGATTATGCTGCGTGCGTATTTGAAAAAACGGAAACTGCGTCGCTATGCCAAGTTGTTGTCGTTAGAGCTGAAACAAACCGTGGGTTATCGAAAGCACTACACACAAGCGCAAGTCGATGATGCACTGCATAAGCATCACTTTGTCAAAAAGGGCGCACTCTCTGACAGTCATGATCACTGTTATGCTTATGCGATGTATTGTTCGCCGCAAGAATTTGAGCGTATTCATGCGCATGGCATGTGTGAAACCTGCCACTACCGTGATATGCGGATGGAAATCGCGGAGACTGTGTTTGAAAATAACCAAGACTTCACCACCTCTACGTTGACGTCATATGCGTCGCCGTCTTCTTCCTACTCTTCCTCTTATTCATCGTCGTCATCCATTGGGCGGGGTGACAGTTTCTGGGCAGGCAGTGACAGTGATGGTGGTGGCTCTGATGGGGGCGGCGGCGGAGATTAAATATCTTTGTGCATCAAATCGCGCCTGTATCGTGCATAGAAAAACGCCCCGAACAAATGGTCGGGGCGTTGTGTTTTATTGCTGTCAGTAACAATGAAGGCTTACAGTTTGCCTTCGTTAAAGTCTTTCTGGAAATACAAGACCTTCTGCACGTAGCGGCGGGCTTCGCCTTTCGGGTGCTGCGTGGTTAAGGCGTCATACACCTGTTTAGGTTGCAAGCTGTTCAGTTTATTCATTGCCACTTTACGGTCAGGGTGGAAGGTCGACAGCACGCCGCCGGTCCCGCCGTTGTAGGCTGAAATCATACTGAAGTGCAGCGACGTCGGGTTCTTCACATCACGCAAATAGCGGGTTTTCAGGATATGGAAATACGCTGCGCCGGTATCAATGTTATTGGCCGGATCAAACAAGTATTCCTTGGTCGGAATGCCCGGCTTTTTCTTCACCAAGTTAAACACGTCGGCACCGGCGGTTTTTGGGATCACCTGCATTAAACCGTACGCGCCAGCATGGCTAACGGCGTAAGGGTTAAAACTACTTTCGGTTTTGATCACCGCGTAGATCAAATCTTCACTTAGGTTATAACGTTTCGCGGCATCACGGATCAGATGAGCGTACTGGTATTCACGCTGACTGAGGTGATCGTCCACCATGTCGATTTCCACATAGTAGGCTTTACCGTGCTTAATGGTTTTAGATTGTAGCTTGTTCGCCAGCAGGTATTCCGCAAATCGGTTTGCGCGCCACTGCCATTCAATCGGCTTGCCATCCTGATCCACGACCTGACCGAGCAGGAAAGGCTTGCCGGTGAGCGTAATATTTTTATCACTGAACAGTTCGGCGTATTTAGGATCGGCCGGCATCAGCAAGGTTTGTACAATGGCGTCTTGCAGCTTTTCTTGTGGCTGATATTGCGACACGGTTGAGACGTAAATCTTACCCGCTTCAAAATCAATATGGGCACGAGTACGGTAACCATCAATGTATTTCACATAACGGTGTTTACCGGCTTCGAGATATTCGTCATCACCCCATTGCTTTTTTACTTGTTGGGCTAAATAAGCAAATAACTTTTCCATCGCTTGTTGGTCGGCAGACGGCTTATCGTCTTCCGGTTGCGGTGGCACAGTCGGTTCGTACGGTTTTTCATAAACCGGAGGTTCATTACACACGCAAGGCGGTGCAGGTTGCGTAGGTTGCGTAGGTTGTTGAACACACGCAGATAACAACAAGGTGGAGAGTAATAGGGTAATTTTTTTCATATTGCCGGAGAGCTGAAAATGCCAAAGGAATTGACAGAAAAAGGCATCATAAGGGATGGCCTAAACAGTCAGAAATAAATATTTTCAATCAAGACGATAAAATTATTTAGCCCATAAAGAGTGCTAAATATTTTTACAATCGAGGTATATTGTCTTAACACATGAATAGATGGAAATGGCTGTGTTGCGCAACATTATTGGCGGCAATCATAGCATGCCTTGCGATATTCTTACGGTATTAATGTCGCATTATTACGGTATATTCCATAAGCAAAATGAAATAAAGGATTACACATAATGGTCAAGAAAACAGCACAACCTCCTTTTGAATTTGGTGGAGTGACAGTACAGCCGGGTCAGCGTGGCAACTGTGAGCTGGAAATTGCACGCCTGTACACCCACTCACCGTTATCTGTGTCGGTTGAGATCCTACACGGTAAATTTCCCGGTCCTGTTTTGTTGGTAAACGCGGCCATTCATGGTGATGAATTGAACGGGGTAGAGATTACTCGTCAGGTGATTGACCGTATCGACCTGAAGAAACTGCACGGCACCGTGATTGCTGTGCCAGTGGTGAACGTGTTCGGCTTTATTCATAAGTCCCGTTACCTGCCAGACCGTCGCGACCTGAACCGTTGCTTCCCGGGTTCTGAGCGCGGTTCGATTGCCGGTCGTATGGCTTACCATTATTTCAATCAGGTAGTGCGCCGCTGTACCCACGTGGTGGATTTGCACACAGCCGCAATTTACCGTACCAACTTGCCACAAATTCGTGCGAACTTAGCCAATGAAGAAGCCAAAGCAATGGCGATGGCTTTTGGTTCGCCGGTGGTGGTGGATGCCACGTTGCGTGATGGCTCGCTGCGCGCGGCGGCAGAAGAGTTCAACATTCCGGTGATCACCATGGAAGCCGGTGAAGCGCTGCGTTTAGATCCGCATGCGGTGGGCGCGGGCGTGAAAGGCGTACTGCGTGTGATGCGTCACCTGAAAATGCTGCGTACCGGTCACAGTAAGAAATTGCCGGATCCGGTTGTACCGCGTGCAACTCGCTGGGTACGTGCTGATTTTGACGGCTTGTTGCGTTCACACGTGGCGCTGGGCGCGAAAGTGGACAAGAAGCAGGTGATTGCTACCATCAGCGATCCATCAGGCAGTAAAGAAGAAACCGTGATTGCGCCACAAGGCGGTATCGTGATCGGCCAGCAGACGTTGCCATTGGTCAATGAAGGGGATGCGATTTTCCACATTGCCTTCTTTGAAGAGCCAGACAGCATGGTGGAAGAGCAGGTGGAATCTTACCTGGATGATGCGATGGAAGTGTTGGACGATGATCTGAAATGGGGCATGGCCAGCGCTTAATCGAGTTCACGAAATCGCGTTCACGTGATCGCATTTAGATAACATCACGAAAACAGGCGACCGAGGTCGCCTGTTTTGTTTTATGTTGCTCGAAACTCGACATGAGCATGTTAATCACTGCCCAGCAGCATGTCCTTTTGGATCAGTTTGGTGCACAGGCTGTGCAGCGTCTTTAATTCTTCCGGTGTCAGCGGGGAAAAAAAGTCGGCGATGATCTGTTGCAGGCGAGCATCTGCGTCGGCCTTCACTTGGCGGCCTTTATCGGTGATCACCAAATAGCGCGCTTTTTTGTTGTTCACACTTTTCTTGGCTTCTAACAAGCCGCGCTTGATGCAGTTATCGACCAGGCGCTTGGTGACAGAGCGCTCACGACGCAGCGCTTCCGCCAGCGTTTGTTGTGGCACTTCCCCCAGATGAAGCAGGGTGCGCATGGCGCCTAACATCTCCAGCGAAATATCAAACTCATTCAGCAGTGCCTGACTGGCCAGGGTGCGAAACTGCTTGTATGCCAACCCCATGATGAACGAAGGGCTGTTATCCAGCTCTGGAATAGTCGTGATCGATGACATTAGGCATTTCTCTCTGAAGGGGCAGACACGGATTGTCGTGGTTGCGTTAAGTAAAACACGATCAACAAAATTGACAAGGTCACGGTCAGTTCCCACGCACGTAGGAAGGTGCTCTCTAATCCCATGTCGCTACTGGTGATATACAGTTGGATCGGTAACAAGGTGGCCAGCAGCGCATCCGCATGGATATCTTTTGCCGGGCCTTCGGCGTTTACCATCCAGCGAGTGATCAAATAAATTAGGCCGCCTAATACGAGGGCATAGTATCCAATCACATTCTGGTGGCCGGCCATCATCAGCGTAAAGAAGACGGCAATGGCACAGCCTCCGACTTGGGTCAGTAAACGGCGTTTGACCACCATGATAAAGCTGTCACGGTTGGCTTGTGTGGCAGCCGCCACGACCGGCACCATACAAAACGTGGCAGAGATCATATCAACCAGCATCAAAAAAGCCAGCCCTGAGCCAATTAATGCTAATGAAACCAAACGGTTCTGATAGCTGACAGGTTTCGGCGTAAAAACGGGCGGCTTCCCATTTTTGATGGTAGGGAACAAGGTTACGGTTGCACGGGTCACGATGGCCGTGGTCACCATCGCCAAAAAGATTTCATGGATGCGCACAGGCATGTCCATGCTGGTGTGCTGCGAAAACACGATGATCAAAATCCAGTTGAACGTTGGCATCAACATCGCGCCTTGTTTGGCGGGTGTGGTTGCACGGCGGCGCAGTTGATCAAAAAAGATCAAACTGATCGTCCAAATCACAAAAGGGTGATCGGCGAAGATTTCACACACTACCACCGCGCATGACGCCGCCAGCAGCGTTGGAAACAAGGTTTTGGCCAGCCCGGACCAGGAGTGATCTTTTCCCTTGGTCATGATGATGGTCGGATAAAGGGCAAAGTACACCGGTGAGCCGAAATTAAACAACTTACCAATCAGCATACAGAGCGTCACAGTCAGGGTGATACGCAGTATTTCATTACGGCGTGATTGTTCTGGCGTCATGCGTTTCCCCTTATTCATTCTTGTTTGCTTTTGTTTGTCGCGTGCTAGGTTAGTTCCTAGTTCCTAGTTCCTAGTTCCTAGTTCCTAGTTCCTGTTCTTTGCGCTAGCTGTGCGTTAGTAGATGTAACGGAACAGCGCGACCAGTTTGATCCAGCAGGCGCCAACGATATCCAGTACCGCATTGCCATTTTCCACAATTACGCTGGCGCGAGAGCCGGAAATCAGGGCTGGATTGGCATTATCTACGTGAATACGTGTGCGGATTTTTTGTTGCTCGCGGATCCAACGGTTGTCATTGCTCACGGTAGACAGCTGATTGCTTGGGTTTGCCGCATCAAAAATGGCGCGATCCTGATTGATGATTTCCCCGTCAAATACCTGACCTGGCAAGGCATCAAAGCTGATACGCACATGCTGACCCGGCTGCAAATACGCGACGCCTTTTTCGTTGAA
Organism: Photobacterium aphoticum; assembly: GCF_001029435.1. Lineage (GTDB taxonomy): Bacteria > Pseudomonadota > Gammaproteobacteria > Enterobacterales > Vibrionaceae > Photobacterium > Photobacterium aphoticum. The sequence goes on from NZ_LDOV01000001.1 coordinate 90,208, forward strand.
ATCAGCGCTTAACCAGCTGGCATTTTCACTGACTAAGAACATCGCCACACTGCCTTGGTTGATGTACGTCCCGGTTTGTAATTGCAGGTTGCTGATAGTGCCATCGGTTTGCGCAATCACGTGTGTGTGGGCAAGGTTTAACTCTGCCGTGTCGAGTTTTGCTTCTGCCAGAGCAATCGCCGCATTGGTGTCTTCATTGGCCAATTCCGCTTGCAGGCGTTGCATGTCTGCCTGCGCAACGTGTACCGCACGTTCTGCCACACGGGCGCTTAGCTTGATGTCATCCAACTCTTGCTGGGTGCTCAGACCTTTGCGGCGCAGGGCGGTGTAGCGGGTGAGCTTTTGCTCGGCATTGCTGGCTTCGAATTGGCGCTGAGCGAAAGTTTGCTCTGCAGCGTTCAATTCCTGACGCTTAGCGGCAAACGCTTCTTTGGCCTGTTGCAATTCTGCTTGGGCTTGGCGGACCGCTAACTGGTAAGCGTCAGGGTCAATCGTAAACAGCACATCGCCTTTGTGGACGTTTTCGCCGTTTTTCACATTCACACTGGTCACCACACCGCTGACTTCAGGCGCGATATTGGCGACGGCACGGTGCATGGTCGCTTGTGTGGTAAATGGAGAGACGTTATCTGCCGTGATCAAAAAGAGAGAGAAACCAAAAGTGAGTGTCAGTACGGTGTAAATGGCGTATTTATAAATGTTTTCTTTCATTTTGTTACCCATACAACAAAAAGGAATGGGTGTGATTGTAGTGATTTTTGTTGTGCATGCAACAAAAAGTTTGAGGTAGATCTCATTTAGACATTGGGAATCGGCAGCGTATTGCGCCTTATCGATATTGAGCTATTGATTATTAACGTTTTTTGTACGCCACCACATGAATACAAAAAAGTTTGGAATAGCGCTCATTAAAGCGAAACGCATAGGGTAGCTCTATCTCATCCAACTTTTCCCACTCGCCCAGGCTGAAATAAGTGTTGATGTCATCCACCGCTTCCTCCGGGTTTTGCAGGTGTTTTTTCTGCCATTGATAGCTGTTTGACAGTATTAATACGCCACCAGAGCGGGTGTCTTTTTTCAGGCCATCGACAATGGTTTGTGGTGACGGGCATTGATCTAACACGTTCAGGCAAATGGTGAGATCGACAGGGTGCATTAACGTGTCAGGGGTATACACCTGATTGAAGCAATGAAAATGCACATGCGCACAGTCGTTAAACAATGGCGTGGTATCAAACGATAAACGGCCCAGCGTATTGATACTTTCAATGTACGGAAAGGTGCAATGGGCCGGTTGTAACAATAGGTGCTGGAAGTAACTCAATAGGCGGGCGGAAGGCTCAACAATCCATGCCGTGTGTAAGGACGGAAAATGGGTAGCCAGTTCATAGGTAGTGCGCCCCAATGCCGGTCCCACTTCTAAGTAGGTGTGTGGGGTGAGCGCGGCACGTTGACAGCAGGCGATAATAAATTGGCTGGCTGCGGGATAAAACGGCGAGATGATATAGCTGTCAGGCACGGTTTTAGAGGCGGAAGACAGCGGTTCATCCACACCCAATGCGCGTACTTTATCCAGCCACATGGCTTCAAAATAGGCGGCTAAGCCGCGTTTGTCGCAGTAATAATCGTCCATTGTACGGCCTTATGTTTCTGTCTTATGTTCCATGTCCTGCGTGTCATCATAACGGGAATGGTTGGCGAAGTACGAAGGCCGTAATGACGAAAAGTGCGGGATGAGAGGTTTTCCACGTATCCGAATGATTGTGATTGAAAATAGCGGGATTTTTTCGTTATTCAGTGAGCGAAATCCACACGCGCAGCGGTAAAAACACGGTATGATACGGGCCTGTTTACTGACGTAAAAACGTCCGTGAAAAGTCAAAAAACATTCGTAAATCATTAGGATTGATAATGGATATTCAACGCATTAACCCATGTGCACGTTGGTCAGACGTGACAATCTTCAACGGCATTGCACACTTTGTAGAAGTAGCGGATACCGATACCACTGCTGATATGGCTGGTCAGGTTCAGCAAGTGCTAAGCCAGGCAGAAGCGACACTAGAGCGTGCAGGTAGCGACAAATCTCGCATCCTGTCTGCCACTATTTACGTGACTGACTTTGCTAACTTTGGCGCACTGAACGAAGCATGGGAAGCGTGGTTGCCAGAAGGTTGTGCACCAAGCCGTGCTTGTGTGAAAGCAGAATTGGCGGATCCTGAATACTTGGTTGAAATCGCATTTGTTGCCGCTACCAAGTAAGTGATGCGTGAGTGCGCCCGTTAAATGGGGGCATTCTGCATACCAAGAAAGCCTGCTTCCTGACAATGTGCGTATGAGCGCGTCATTGTCGACACACCCACTTGGTGTGGTATGAAGCAGGCTTTTGTGATCTCACCTCAAAGTCCATGTATTACTTTTCATTCTTCCGGGATCTGGCTGTATTTTCATCAACGCTGCCGTTAAGGTGGGGGCGAGGGAACAGTGTGAGTGGATTTGCGCTTGCAGCAGGCAGTTGTCAGAGGGAGTTTGAGTCAGTCATGGATGAGCAGTTGTACACATTTCGCTGGCAAGTTGCCCCTTATCGCAGCACGCTTCTGTGGGTTATAGTGGCTTTCTATGCAACGGGGTTGGTCTATTTTCAGATCACCGCATGGTGGCAAATTTTAATCGGTTTATTGGCGATTGTCGGGATAGAGCGCCTGTGGAGTTACTACCGTAAAGATGCCATTGCTTACCATATCCAGATCACGCCAGAGCGAATTAAAGTCACCAACCCGTCCAGTACCTTGTGGCTGAAGGAAACGGCACTACTCACCAATGTGCAGCAAGATGTGGTGTTTGATGCCATTGTCGGTGAGCAAAATGGCATCTTATTTACCTGCCAAGACGGAGACAGCTTCCGCTTAGTCACTCGTGGTGTGACGGTTGATGATTTTGCCAGTTTCCCTGCCATGCTGGCGCACATCAATACCCATTTCATTCATAAAAAAGCGCGTTAGTACGCTATAACATCGGCGTTATAACCCTTGCTTAATCACGAACGCGGCGTTCCCTCTTCTTATTAGGACATCACGCTCAATGATGTCGCCATCTATATAAAATCTATAAATACCAGAATAATAGGAGAAAGTGTGACAATACATCGCATGCATCCCGCCTACGCGGAAGGATTTCATGCCCTGTGGCAGCGAGTTTGTGGAGAGGGGGAGGAGATGATAGGCCCGCCTCCATCGATAGAGAAAGTCAAAAGGGTGCTGGCGTTACACAATGAAAAATCCGTACCGAGTTTCATTGTGATCAAAGACGGTGCGTTAGTGGCAGCAGCGGAAGTTTTCCCTAAACGGGAAGATCAAGCGGAGAAGTGCGGCATACTCGGGGTGCAGGTTCATCCGGATTATCGTCGTCAAGGTTTGGCTAAGCAATTGCTCACGACAGTGCTGACGGATTGTCAGCGGTACGGTATTGAACAGGTAGAGTTGACCGTATACCAGCACAATCACAGTGCTATCCGTTTGTATCAGCAGTTTGGTTTTCAAGCCAGTGAGCGCGTGACAGAGGAAACCTTGCCGTCTGGCCGGGTGGTGATCAACCAGACCATGGTATTGTCGCTGGCGAGTGTCTAGCTGACACATCACATTACGGCAAAGCATAGCCAAAGCATTGCCCACGAGCAGACATGAAACTAGAAAGAAAAGCCGGCCCGCAATGATGCGTCCGGCTTTTTTCTTGGCCGTGTCCGCTCTCAATGAAGCAAGGGCGGACAGATCCGTTATGACTTGGTCTTCGCTTTTGTGCTTGGGGTCGCATCTGGGTTTACGTCGGTATGTGCGGACTCAACGTTTGATTCTGACGCTGCTTGAGCTTGAGCTTGCTTCCCGGTGCGTGCTGCCAGTTTATTCGCCAGTGAGTGTAATTCCGGTAACATGCGTTGGATCAGGTGCAACTGCTGCAACACCATGCGGGCTGAAGTGCAATCTTCATCGCGCCACTGCCCCAAACGTTGCTCTAACTCGCTGTCCGATTCCGGTGCTTGCGTACATTGGTTACCGTCCAGTTGCTCGGCTAAACAATCCAGATGTGCGTGGATTTGGCGGTGAGCCTGTGCCACTAGGTAATGGGTGTTTTCATCGTCCAGCTGGGTTCGGTGCGCTCCCAAAGCGGAGATGTAACTGAGCATCGCGTGGTTCAACGTCAGGAAGCGGAAGCTCTCATCGGTCGCCATGCGATAACGCCCCGGCTCCAGCAGCATGTTACTGATCGCCGTACTGAGCTGAGCATCGGTATTGTGTGCGTTACGGCGGGCAATCCGGTAGCTCAGGCTGTCACGTTTACCGATACGGTATTGGCCGATAATTTGCCCCAGATAGTCGCGGTTGGTGCTCACGGCCGCTGACATTACTTTGTGCAGACGACGCGCCTGCCAGTCGGGCAAAATGAAACTCACTGCTAACACCGCCAACAAACAGCCCAGTAAAGTGTCGCCCAAGCGCGGCAAAATCACCGCAAAGCCTTCCCCTAACTGATTAAAACAGAACAGCACCAGCAAGGTGATGAACATGGTTGCCAAACCGTAGTTCGCGGTACGGAACGAGAAGAACAACACACCCGTGAGTACCATCAGCACCAACTGGCCTTCTTGTCCCGGGAACAGGTACAGCAACGGCATGCCGATCAACAAACCGGCCAGGGTACCGATCACACGCTGTTTTAAGCGCTGACGGGTGGCACTGTAGTTTGGCTGGCAAACAAACAGGATGGTCAGCAGAATCCAGAAGCCGCGCTCTAAATCCAACGCCAGAATACAGCCGTAACCGACCGTTAGGGCAATGGCCATGCGCAGGGCGTGGCGGAACAGCAGTGATCCCGGATTGAATTGGCTGGCAATACGTTGCCAACGATCTTTCATGCTGCGCGCTTCGGTGTCATCCAGTTCGGTATCCGCATCGGTATGGGCTGCATCCGGGTTACTGACGTTCGACAGTTGGCGTTCCACCGTCGCTAAGTTATTAAACAGGTAATCCAACTGGCTGAGGTAAATGCGCCATTTCGGGTTGTTCTGGCTTTTCAGGTATAGCAAGGATTCTTGCAGTTCATCCAGTGCGCGCACACTGTCGGCTCCGTGGAAATACGGTTTCCCCATTGCCAACGCGCGGGCAATATCGCGGCATGCTTGTGCCTGACGCGACAACAAACGTTGAAAGCGGAACAGTACATCGCTGCGCTGAAACTCGCAGGCTAAATCCTGATAGCGATAGTGGGACGAGCTGGCGCGTTCGTGAATGTCCTGGGCGAGGAAATAGATCTTCAGAAAGCGATCGCCCGTTGCATGTGGCTGACCACGGCGAGCGCGATGCAGCAGGGTCGATTTAGCGTTATTTAGCGCCGTGACCACGCGGGCATTTTTACTGGCCGCTTCTAAGCGTAGTGGCTGCGGAACCAAATTGGCGACCGGTTCAAACAGTTTGCTTTTACTGTCCAAGTAATGGGCAAATTCCGAAAACACCGCCGCGAGGCTTTGTTGTACCGGTTGGTTTGGCCACAAAATGTGCCAGGTTAGCGACAGAATGCCGTACCAGGTGGCACCGGCGAGCAGCAGCATCGGTTGATACCACAGGTTCGGGCTTTGTGCTGCGCCCAGCATGGTATACACCGCCAATAACAGGGATGCGAAAGCGATACTGGCGTAACGCGGCCCCATGGCGCCGAGCATGATAAAACCAAAGGTCGAGCAGAACAGCCCGATGGCAAACAGCGGCGGATACGGGAATAGCAATTCGATAGAAAACGCCGCCACCACGAAACAAACCAAGGTGGTGATCAGGGCTTTAATGCGGCCAGAGAGGTTATCGTCGGTCTCAGCCAGTGCGGCTGCGATGATCCCCAGTACCAGCGGAGTGATTTCCGGTTTGGCATTCAAATACCAGCAGGGCAGAGCAACCCCGACCAGCGCAATAAATACGCGAATGCTGTAGTTAATTCGGTCATTGGCCCAATAGCGGCGCAAAGTCCATTGAAGGCGGCTAGTTTGCATTGTCATTCAAATAATTAGATAGCAGGCTGAAGGCAAGGGCTTGCGCCCTAAGATAACAAACTTGGTGACAGAAAGAGTATAAAACCTGAATTAATTTAAGGTTAAGGTGATATTTAGCAGAAATTTTACGCAAAAGATTCGGGGAGCGCTATGGTCAAAAAGGAGTTCTTGGTACTCTAAGGCCATTTTTCACCGCCTGTTTACTTATACAGTTGTTACTCTTGTCGTGATGACGATGGTGTAGGGGTTGTATAAGGGCGGAATGAAACCCGATTGCGTAACAAGTGAAGTGTTGGTGACAGGATGCGTTTAACAGCAGGCTGGTTTTCCCAGTGGCTTGCCCAGGGCGACTATTGCAGTATTGCCTTAGGTGAGAATTGCCTGATTCTTGATAGTCAGACAGAAACAGAAGAGATCCCTTTTGATGAATGGGATGGGGCGATCACCGTACACCGTGGGGTGTTGTGGGGCAGCTTTGAATTGACGTCGGCCGATCAAGAGTACTGCTGGATAGTGCATGGCTTGCCGTGGCACCAGTGTAAAGCGTTTGCTAATGGCTTGCTGGAAGCGTACCGCGACTGGGCACAAGGTCGTGTTGAAAAGCTTGATGGCCTATTGCCAGAGATGATCACCCGCATAGATCAGTACACCCAGCAACAGGGTTACCTGCGTGACTCTGCCCATCAGCATATGTACCGGTATTTGGATGAATCGCTCGCCTCAACCGGGTTAACCCGTGATTTGGCCGCGTCGTTCCGCCCGATGGCATTTGAAAAAGTCGCACCATGGCTGGAAGGCAATGAAGAGTGGGTCGATACCGCGAACGAAAAATGGCTGCAAAATGAAGCGGAAAAATGGGCGTCATGGTTTGATAAATGTGAATCCTCTCCCCTTAATCCGTCTCAGCGTGAAGCTGTACTGATCAACCAAGATCACAACTTGGTGCTGGCGGGAGCCGGTACCGGTAAAACCAGTGTGTTGGTGGCGCGTGCAGGTTACCTGCTTGCGAGCCAACAAGCCTTACCAGAGCAAATGCTGATGCTGGCTTTCGGTAAAAAAGCGGCGCAGGAGATGAGTGAGCGCTTAGCGACCAAGGTGAACAGCAACATTAAAGTGGCGACATTCCATAGCTTGGGCACTCAGATCATTAAAGCGGTGGAAGGCAGCATGCCAAGTGTGTCGCCGTTAACGACGGATGACAAAGCGCGCGCAGATTGGATCGCTGAGATGTTGATCGCTCAGTGGGAAAACGCCAGTGCCGCTAAGCGTTGGCAAAAGCACCTGACGCAATGGCGTATTCCGGGTTTTAAAGCTGAAAACTCGATGGAGAAGCAGGCTCGCAGTGAACAATTAGCCGCTTGGATTTGGCGTCATCTGGAACTGCTGGGTCAACGCGGGGCGGGTAAATCCGAGCTGGTAGAAAGCATTGAACGTCATGGTCAGGAATCGGCACGCGCACGCATGAAGAGTGAGTTGAGCCTGTTATGGCCGTGTTTCCGTGCGTATGAGCAGCATCTTAAAGCCAATAAGCAGATCGATTTTAACTCTATGATCCAGCAGGCGACGGAATACGTGAGTGAAGGGAAGTTCGTGCCGCCGTGGCGTTTCATCATGGTGGATGAATATCAGGACATTTCACCGCACCGTTTGGCCTTGATTGAAGCCCTTTGCCAATCGCAAGACGTGGCCGAGAAGCCGACGTTATTCGCAGTCGGCGATGACTGGCAGGCGATTTACCGTTTTGCCGGTGCCGATGTGAATCTGACCACGGGTTTTGAGCAGCGTTTTGGCGCATGCCATATTACGGAGTTGGCGACCACTTACCGTTTCAACAGCATGATTGGCGAAGTGGCTAATGCCTTTATTCAGCAAAACCCGAATCAGCTGAAGAAAGAGCTGACCAGCTTTAAGAAACAAAAGCGCAAAGCGGTGACTTTGTTGTGTCAGGATCTGATCGATCAGGAGTTGGCACAATTGGCCGCTCAGCAAAAAGCGCCGGTGACAACCTTGCTACTGGGACGTAATAACAATCAGAAGCCGGAAAAACTCAAGCAATGGCAGGAAAAATGGCCGCAACTGGGTCTGACTTTCATGACCTGTCACGCCAGTAAAGGACGCGAAGCCGATTTTGTGTTTGTGTTGGATGTGAACCGTGGCCTGTTCCCGGCACCGGATCGTGAAACTGGTTTAGCCGCGTGCCTGCAAGCGCGTGGAGAAACTTTCACCGATGCTGAAGAGCGCCGTTTGTTCTACGTCGCCCTGACCCGTGCCAAAGCCCAAGTGTGGGTGTGTGCGGATCCGGAAAAGCCGTCACCGTTCGTCAATGAATTGATTGATAGCGACTATCCGGTCATGAATAAGATCAAGCGCATGAAGCCGAAGGGTAAGTAAGGTTTCAATACAGCGCAGAGATAGCAGAAGGGGGACGTTTATACGTCCCCCTTCTTGTTTTTGGTCTTGTCTTTTTCAGCCGTGTTAAGCGTGTGGTGAGATCACTCTTCCCGCACATTCACCACTAATTTGCCGCTGTGTTGTAGCGCTTGCAGGTGCTTCAGGCCGTCGGTGAGTTTGTCAAAAGGGTAGACGGTCTCGACCATGGCAAAGAGCTTGCCTTCGCTGACCAGATTTGCCATGGCATTGCCCATGTCTGCCAAATGCTGCACATGTTCACGATGGCCGTGAGCATAGGTGCCGTGCAGCGCCACTTCATGCAGGCTCAGCGCTTTGGTGGTGGCCAGTAACGGCACTTGGTTGAACTGATCGGCAATCATCACAATGTGGCCGTTATAGCGCACTAATGCACTGAGGGTGCTGCCGGATTTAGCCGAGACACAATCAATCACCGCATGCACCAGTCGGTCTTCGGTGAGTTCAATCAGCCGCATAGCCACGTTGTCCTTCTCCGGATCAATCACCGCATCTACGCCATAAGAGAGCAAACGGGCATGATGCCGTTGGTCGGCAATGGCATACACCGTGGCACCGGCCAGTTTGGCGAGTTGTGCCGCGTAGCCGCCCACGCCGCCGCCCGCACCGGTAATAGCGATGATTTGTCCCGCTTCAATCCGCAGTTTGTCATGCAGCGCAATCCAAGCCGAATAGCCCGCACAAGGCAGCGCGGCAGCATCGATAAAAGAGACGGTGTCAGGCAGGCGACTGACCGCATAGCATTTGGCTATCGCATAATCCGCAAATCCGCCCGCATGGCGGGGATCCAAAAAGGCCATGACACGGTCACCGGGTTGGAAATGGTGCACATCTTTGCCCACGAAAGAGACGGTGCCCGCTACATCCAGCCCCATAATGTGCGGGTATTGCCAGGTGGCAAAGCCCCAGTGTGCCAGCTTGTGATCGATGGGGTTGAGCCCGACGGCATGAACTTGAATGCAAATTTCATCAGCGGCTGGGGTCGGCTTGGCGGCTCGGGCGAGTGACAGGCTGTCGATCCCTTCTGGTTGAGTCAGTTTCCATGCTTTCATAGGCCATGTCTCACAGTGGTTTCCAGTCTATTAACCATAAACCAAATTAGCCACTTAGGAAGCGGTGAGCACACAGAACCTTGTGTGTTTGTGATACAGACAGAGAGAAATCACCAAAAAGAAACAGCCCTGCACGGTGGCAGGGCTGGAAAGTCAGGATGTTTAAAGCAGAAAACCGTATAAGGCTTAGCCCAGACGCTCTGTCAGGTAGCCGTTGTAATCGGGGATTTCGATTTCGACTTCTTCATCCAGCATAGGTGAGGAAATCATGAAGTTTGCGCTGGCACGGTTAGTGGCAACCGGAATGTTCCATACCGCAGAAATACGCAGCAGGGCTTTTACATCCGGGTCGTGCGGTACGGCATTGAGTGGATCCCAGAAGAAAATCATCATGTCGATTTTGCCTTCAGAAATCAGCGCGCCCAGTTGCTGGTCGCCGCCCATTGGGCCGCTCAGTAGGCAGTTCACGTCTAAGCCTGATTCACGGCCGATCATGTGGCCGGTGGTGCCGGTGGCATACAGGGTGTGAGAGGCGAGTTTGTCTTTGTGCTCGTTAACCCAGCGTAGTAGTTGTGTTTTGCAGTTGTCATGCGCCACAAGTGCGATGTGCTTGTTTTTTTCCATGATTCGGGTGGTAACGTGCATGTAAAGCTCCACTGACAGACAAAAGATCATTTCGGATGGTTAATTTCTCCATCATAGTGGGAGAAAGATGAAAGCGAAATGACAGGGAAAATCATGGCCGATATACATAGCAAAGCACGGGCGGGAAGTACAAAGAATTGTTGTGAAATCAAAGGTAGCTAACAGAATTATCGTTTAGTTATGCAGTCAGCCTGACGTTGTGTGTCGTCAGGCTGCCAGAGAGACGCGAAGGTGAGTACTGAGTGGCGCTGAGTCAGTGCAGGGTATTCAAACAGAAACCATGCCGTTAAGGGGCGCCCACACTGAACACCGGACGAAACTCTGCCGGAGACAGGGATTCAGCAATCACCGCCTTAGGCAGGTGTGTTGGTGTTAAGCCTTCCACAATCGGGGCTAAATCCCGTTGCAGCGGCTTTTTCTCTAAATAGCGTACCGCTTGATCGACCGACAGCATGGCTTGCTGTGCCATTTTATCGGTTGGCGCAAACAGAATTTTGTCACGCAACAGACCACGGTATACGCCATGACTGAGGTAGGTGGAGACCAGCTTGATTTCATCGGCCATGTGATTGGCGCGCAGCTCACTGATTGCCACTTCGGTCGCTACCGCGCCGCCTACGATGTAGTCAATGTCATGACCGGTCGCGAATAACTGTTGGATCAAGTTACGCTGTAATTCTTTACTGTTGTCCGCCCACAGGGTCGTCACGATATTGATGTCACTGTTGGCCACCGCATCCAAGAAGCCTTGTACTACTGGCTTAGTGCCCCCGCGTTGCAGTGGGCCAGGCAGCAGGGCGACATTGACGATACCGCTGCCACGAGGGTGGTGTTTTGCCAGGAACTGGCCGGCTTTACAGCCCATTTCGTACCAATCGATACCGACACGCGCGACCACATTCTTGGCGCTGTCTTCGTCGCTGACATCCAATGAGTTAATGGTGGCGAACACCGGAATGTTGCCTGTGTACTGGCTGAGTTTGCCTTTGTAAGCCTGACTGTCGACGGTGCCGAGAATGATGGCATCGGCACCCCAGTCACGGCAGTCCATCAACTGGCGTTTTTGCTTGTCCAGATTCGGGTAACCGCCTGCTTCCAACACTTTCAATTGCACACCCAGTGCTTTGGCGTGTTCTACCATGCCGTAGTTGATAGAGAGCCAATAAGAGTCTTTCAGGTGCGGATACACGGCACAAAGCTTCCACGGCTTAGTGGCCGACGTCAGTGGCTGATAGTAAATTTCATGGGCTTGTTTATCCGCAGAGAACGGCGGGGTATAAGCCACAATTTCAGCAGCTTGCACGAGTGTACTCATACACCACAACAGGCAAGCAGGCAGAAGCCATTTTTTCATCATGATAGAACCAAACGGGAAAAACACCGGGCGCAGAGCGGGGCCGATGGATATAAAAAGAAACAGTAAACGTATACCCTGTATGGGTATTTGCGATATCAGCGTGTTATATCAATTATACCGCGAGCAAAATAGCTATTTTCGTATATTTTCTCGGGAATTAAGCGGTTTTTCATCCCTAAGAAACCTGCATATTGAGGTAACTTGAGTATAATATCATTTTTCGAGTCACCGGTTATCTCAAGATGCAGCTTGAGAGAGTTGGGGAGAGCCTCAGGCGATGGGGTTCACTTCATCGTGTTGAGTGTGTTTGATTGACCTGCATGTTTGTCGTGGTTGTATGATATGACATTAACCCCCAGCGGTATTGGCCAAAAACTTCTGATCGCCTTCTCGATGATGGCAGGATTGATGATCATTGCGGTGGTCATTGGTGTCGCCGGCTTCTCTTTGGTGGCTAAAACCGAACGAAATGTGATTAATTCTGCGGTGCCCGCATTGGCTGAAGCGCGACAATTGTCGGACTTGAGTACGCGGATCATCTTTAATGCCCAAGTGTTAGCGAAATCCAAAGATGAAATGGAACGTGACCGTCAGGGCAAATCCCTCACCATTCATATTCAGGCGTTGAATCAGAGCCTGATGTCGCTGGATCAATATAACTTCGATCCAAAGCTCATGGGTCAGCTTGAAACCGATGTGGAAAACATCATCAATAACCTTGCCATGCTCGGGGTGCTGGTGGGGCGCAAGTTGGAACTGACAGAGAAAGTGGCCAAAATGAATGAGGCCATGAGCTCTGCCACGTTGCAAATCGACTCTCTTTCCCAATCACAGGTGTCTAACGCCAATACCATTGCGGTGGCCAACGTGTCACGTATCTACGATTTGGTGGAGAACGGCGATAACCAAGCGGTGTTTAATGCACTGGATAGCTTGGTGGAAGTCGACATGGATTTGAGCGAGCGCCTGTTTGAGCTGCGCTTTTTGTCGCTGCAGGTGATCAACATGCTGGACGACAGCGATCAGATCATGGCCGTTGAGCAGCTGCAAGCACTGAAAAAACGTTATAACTACGCGGTGGGGGTGATCCAGCAGCGCGTGAAATCGGTGGAAGATCCAAGCCGTTCAAAACAACTGGTGCAACTGGCTGATGTGCTCAATAACGGCGGTCAGTTCTTCCATGATTTAGAAGCCCTATTGCATGCCCGTCAGGATGTGGAGCGCATGGAGCAGCAAAACTTGGTGCTGTTCCAGCAATTGAACCAAACCGTCGATGACATTATCCGCGCGGCTAACCATGGCGCCAAACAGGCGATCACCGAGGTGGATGAAACCCTGACCGTAGCGCGTAACAGTCTGATCGCCATTTCTGCGCTGGGCATGATGGCGCTGGTGTTGATCATGTGGCGTTTTGTTTATGCTCGCGTGATCAGCCGTATCAATGAATACAGTAAAGCCTTGATGTCGATCGCCCGTGGTGATTTGGAAATTCGTGTGACCGCTCGGGGAGATGACGAACTGGCGCAGATGGGACGTGCCATTATGGTGGCGCGTGACACGGCGTATGAGCGTCATCGTCTGGCGCAGGTGGAGCTGAAAATTCGCAATGAATTGCAGCAGCACAAAGCCAGCCTCGAACGTTTAGTCGCGGAGCGAACTTGCCAGTTGGAAGAGACCAACGAACAGCTGAATGAAGAAGTGACCAAACACGCTGAAGCACGCCGAGAAGCGGAGCAGGCGAACCGTGCCAAATCGGCGTTTCTGGCAACCATGAGCCACGAGATCCGCACACCCATGAACGGGGTGTTGGGGACGGCGTCACTGTTGGCGGATACCGGTTTGAATGCCAAACAGTCGCGCTATCTGGAAGTGATTAACCGCAGTGGTGAAACTCTGCTGGATATTCTGAATGACGTGTTGGATTACTCGAAAATCGAAGCGGGGCACTTGGATATTCGTCCGGGTAATTTCTCGTTGCCGATCTTGGTGCAGGATGTGACCAGCATGCTGGCCAGTCGCGCACAGGCAAAACAGCTGGATTTGATCACCGACATTGATGACAACGTAGCTGAATATTGGCACGGCGATGCGACCCGCATTCGTCAGGTGTTGGTGAATTTGGTCGGTAATGCCATCAAGTTTACTGATGAAGGCCAAGTGTCGATTTACATTACGACGTCACCGCACACGCCGGGCAAATTGCTGTTTGAGGTGGAAGACACCGGTATTGGTATTCCTGCGGAAGAACAGCAAAGCATGTTTGATGCGTTCCAGCAGTCTTTGGAAGGCCGACAAACCACAGGTGGCACCGGTCTGGGCTTGGCGATCAGTAAGCGTATTGTGGAAGCCATGGGCGGGGAAATTGGCCTGACGTCGATGCCGGAAGAAGGCAGTTGTTTCTGGTTCAGCCTGACATTGGAACCGGGTGAAGCCGATACGACGAGCACATCACCTGAAGTGGCAGAGCATCAGATGGCGGCGCACATTCTGTTGGTAGAAGATAACCCGGTAAATAGCCTGGTGGCAGAAGGTTTCTTACGCCGATTGGGGCACACGGTCGTGATTGCTGAAGATGGTCAGCAGGCTGAGCAGATCTTCCAGCAAGATGTGTTTGACTTAGCCCTGCTGGACATTAACTTGCCGGATACGGATGGCGTGACGTTGCTAGGAAAACTGAAAGCGTACGAAGCCGCGACGGGCATGGAAACACCGATGGTGGCTTTCTCGGCGCACGTGTTTAGTGAAGAAGTTGAACAGTATTTGAATGCAGGATTTGCCGGCTTCCTACCAAAACCGTTGGTGGAGCATCAGCTGGTGGATATCATCAGCCGTCTGTTGGCCGGGGAAGATCGCGTGCATCCGATACAAGTGGCGCACGCGGCCGAAGTGCATACCTCAGAAGCCCATGAAACCGCCAATGCCATCATGCAAGATGCGCGCATTGAGCAGCGTGAAGCGGAACAGCAAGAAGAACAAGCAACAGAAGACAGTGAGAAAACCATGGTAAATGACGCAGCACCACAGGCAGAATGGCCGGTACTGGACGAGAAAGTATTGGGCAGTGATTTGAGCGTATTGGGCGAGGCGATGGTGAATAAGATGATCACCTTGTTTATTGCGTCGTCGGGCGACACGTTGGCGAAACTTTTGCCTGCGATTGATGCGGGCCAGTTAGCTGAGGTCTCAAATTTGGCCCACACGTTAAAAGGCGCGGCAGGTACCATGGGGCTGACCCAATTGTATCAGGTGTGTTTGGCCTATGAAAAATCGGCCAAAGAAGGCTCGATTGAGCATTTGGATCCGGCGTCACTGACGCAGGCCTTTGAGGCCGCCGAACATGCCTTGGTGTCGACGTTCGTCACGCCAAACGCATAACGAAAAATACAGCAAAAAATGACAAAAAAAACGGCGAATGATCGCCGTTTTTTATTTTGCTTTTTGGATGAACGTTGAACGCCGCTTACTTGCCTTGATTAATCTCGCCCTGATTAATGGTTTCGATCCGCATGCTTGGCTTTCGGAGCATTCGGAATATCCCCGGTTTCAGTCGGGTTCTTCGCATCACCACTCCATTCAAACCAGCCACCGTCAAACACACTGATGTGATCCCAGCCCATTACGTAGGCATAGAAAAACACTTCAGAGGCGCGCCAGCCGGTACCGCAATAGAAGGCCACATCCTGATCCGCTTCAATGTTCCACTCTTTCCAGAATTGGGTGATCAGATCAGCACTTAGCATCGTGTTATCCGGGTTACGGAAATGCTCTAGGTGGTAGGCATCAGAACCAGCATGGCCCCATTTAGAGCCGGCAATACGGCCTTTGGGCTTGATGTAGCGGTAACCACTGGTGTCTCCGATGTACTCTTCCCAACTGCGGATACTCACTAAAGATTGCGTGTCAGGGTGCTTCACCATCTCACGTGCACGTGGCATATCGATAATGTATTGCGGGTTGCCCGGAATGGCACGGCCAAAGTCGACCGGCTCGGCTTGGTTTAGCAGGGCTTCGGTATCAAAGCCTGCGTTCGTCCATGCGGTCCAGCCGCCGTTTAATAGACGCACATCGTCGACACCGGCATACATCATAATATTCGCGGCACGCGCGGCGGCAGTATTG
This sequence comes from Photobacterium aphoticum, assembly GCF_001029435.1. Taxonomy (GTDB): domain Bacteria; phylum Pseudomonadota; class Gammaproteobacteria; order Enterobacterales; family Vibrionaceae; genus Photobacterium; species Photobacterium aphoticum. Next base: position 105,842 of record NZ_LDOV01000001.1, read on the forward strand.
TCTCGGCCGTACAAGATCACCGTGGTGTCATGACGGATCCCCAAGTCACGCAGCAAAGCGGTCAACTGGTTGGCATCCACACGGTTCCACCAAGGCTCTGCCTCGAGGTTGTTGGTGTTCAGGTACAGCGCAGAAGGGATGTGAGCCGCCAGGTATTTGGTGGGCGGGCCCCATGCCACTTCGACCACTTTGAAGCCTTTTTTCGGTGCATACTGAACGGTTTTGCCGTTTAGCAATTGATTTAGCCAGTCAGCCGGTACCAGTTGCTGATAGCGTGACAGAGAGACCAAGTCACCCGAATAATCGGCCAGCGTTTCTGAAATCACGGTGACGCGCTTATTGCCCAAGCCCATCAATTGCTGCTTTAGCACCTGTGCTTTGTTGGGTGAGCAGTAAAGGAACGTGGGCTTGTCGATTTCAATCCCGTGCGATTCCAGTAGATCGGCCAATTTTGGCGGGCGCAGTGTGCTTAGCCAGTCGGCATCAAAATTGAGTGCGCCCGGGAAATGACCGCCACGTGTCTGACCGTCTTCCGGCCAGCCGTTGAAGTGATTACTGCTGCGGCAGTCGATGATTTGAAAATCACTGGAAGGATGCTTGGCGAGCTGATCAAACGAGGTCGCCCACAGTGAACTGCTGAATAGAGCAAGCAACGGCAAGAGTCCGTATTTTGTTATCCGCATAATAAGGCCTTTGAAAATGAGAAGGGGGAAAACAACAAAGCCAGCATTATAGTCTGCTGGCTTTGAAATAGTTTGATGTAGATGCGAGTTTGCGTCGCTGACATCCGATTTGGGCTAGCGCATCACGCTAGCGGTGCATTAAGCCGATTGTGGGGCTTTTTGCTGGCTGCGTTGACCGTGAGGCTTTTTATTAAAGCGGCGGTTTGCATTGCCACCGTCACGTGGTTTTTCGTCACGGTTGAAGGTACGGCCTTGATTACGACGTGGCTGCTCATCGCGGGCGCGGTCTTCACGTGGTTTCTCGTCACGGTTAAAGGTGCGGCCTTGGTTGCGACGTGGCTGTCCATCACGGGCGCGGTCTTCACGTGGTTTTTCGTCACGGTTGAAGGTGCGGCCTTGGTTACGGCGTGGCTGCTCATCACGAGTACGATCTTCGCGTGGCTTCTCGTCACGGTTGAAGGTGCGGCCTTGGTTGCGGCGTGGTTGTCCATCACGTGCGCGGTCTTCGCGTGGTTTGTCGTCACGGTTGAAGGTACGCCCTTGGTTGTGGCGAGGTTGTTCATCACGCGCGCGATCTTCACGTGGATTTTCGTCACGGTTGAATTTACCACGGCCTTCGCCACGTGGTTTTTGACCCTGGGGCTTTCTGCCTTGTGCTTTTTGGCCTTGGTTTTGACCCTGACGAGGCTTATTGCTCGCTGCTTGCTCAGAGGCTGCGCCATCTTTCTTTGGTTTCTTCGGTTTTTTCGCTTTAATCGGCTTGATAGGCAGCGAGGCTGGCAGTTTTGCCGTTGGGATAAAGCCAAAGACTTCTTCACGCTCTAGGTGCTGCTGGATCAGCTGCTCAATCGCGTTCAGTTCTTTAATTTCTTCTGCACAGATCAGCGAAATCGCCTGACCTTCCGCACCTGCACGACCGGTACGGCCGATACGGTGTACGTAGTCTTCCGCCACGTTTGGCAGATCGAAGTTCACGACCTGTGGTAGCTGGTCGATGTCGATACCACGTGCTGCAATGTCAGTGGCAACCAGGATACGGATGTCACCGCTCTTGAAGTTAGCCAGTGCTTTGGTACGTGCGCCCTGGCTCTTGTTACCGTGGATAGCGGCTGCGGTAATGTTGCGGGCTTCCAAGAATGCGGCCAGACGGTTTGCACCGTGCTTGGTACGGGTAAACACCAACGCTTGCTTCCACTTTTTCTCTTGGATCAGCTTGGTCAGCAGGGCAGACTTCTTCGATTTATCTACCGGGTGTACCCATTGCTTCACGGTTTTCGCGGTGCTGTTGCGTGGTGTGACAGAGATCTCAACCGGATCATTGGTCAGTTCACGTGCCAGTTCGCGGATCTCTTCAGAGAAGGTCGCAGAGAACAGCAGGTTCTGACGTTTTGGCGGCAGGATCGCCAGAATTTTTTTAATGTCACGGATGAAGCCCATGTCCAGCATGCGGTCGGCTTCGTCCAGTACCAGCACTTCTAGCTGGTTAAACTTGATGGCATTTTGGTTGTATAGATCCAACAAACGGCCTGGCGTTGCCACTAGCACGTCGGCGCCCTGACGCATGCGCATCATTTGTGGGTTGATCTTCACACCACCAAAAATAACCGCTGAGCTCAGTGGCAGACGCTTTGAATAAATCGCCACGTTTTCACCCACCTGTGCCGCGAGCTCACGGGTTGGCGTCAGGATCAATGCACGTACTTGGTTAGCGCGTACTTTAGGGCCTTTGGTCAAACGCTCAAGAATAGGTAGGGTGAAACCTGCAGTTTTGCCTGTACCTGTCTGCGCTGCCGCCATGACATCTCGTCCTTCCAGCACGGCTGGGATCGCTTGCGCTTGGATCGGGGAAGGTGTTTCATAGCCTTGATTGGCAACCGCTTCAAGGATTGGGGTACAAAGCCCAAGAGAGGCAAAACTCATAGAAAATTCTCAGTTAGATGAAAAGTTTGATCTGCCTCACAATGGGCAGCAAGCGGGCTAGCTTACAGCAGGATGGAAAAAAGTCCTAATGTTTCGATACGTTCTGTGCGTATTGCGAAAGAGAGGGGTAGCGCGGCAGAATATTTCGCTGAAAATGCACGGGCAATCAGGGCTGGGAGGCGGTTCGTCAGTGTGATAACAGGTTCAGAGCCAACGAGCTTTCTGCTCAACTCACTAGTCTCTCACTAGTCGATAGGGGCGACTAGGCTTTCAAACCGATCATTGCCCCACAGGGATTCAAAGTCCCGCTCTTCTGCTGCCAGCTCGCGCAGTGATGCGGTGTATTGCAGCGCCATCTCTAAATCATTAATGGCTTGTTCTTCCGAACCTAAACAGGCGAAGGCACAAGCGCGTTGATATAAGGCGTGGGCGTTGCTGGGGTCGAGCTCCAACACGCGGTTACACAAGCTCAGTGCCCAATTGAATTCGCGGGTTTCCATCGCGGCATCGGCTTTGTAAGTCAGGGCTTCCAGATCGCCCGGGCGGATTTTCAGGATTTCATCATACACATCAATACGCTGCTCTGGCGTTTGCAGGTTCTGTGAGCGCAGCCAGAGGTTGTGGATTTCATTGATGGTCTCAATCTCTTTGTTATTTTGCGCAATGATGCGGGTTTTGCGCTTCAAGTCTTGCTCAAGCAGCTGGAATTTTTTCTCGTATTGTTCAGCAATATCTTGCAGTTGCTGGTCAGCGACTTTCTTGGTGTTGTCGCGTAGCTCTTTAAGGGATTGCCAACCGATGAGGGCAAACAAGGACGCGGCACCGGCAATCAAATAAAAGAAGTATGTGACGGTGACGTTGGCGTAGTTCATGGATTTATCGGCCACGGACAATTCGCGGTCAGTGATTTCTTTCATCATCCGGCGTTCAAGATCTTGCTGTTCTGTACGCAGTAGTTTGAGTTCATCCAGCACATAGCGTTCCATCAACGGCTTGTCATAAATGCTGTCATTGGCGTAGCGCTGCAGGGTTTCCGCTTTGGTTTCGGATTGACTCTGAGAAATAGCTTCGGGCTTGTTATTGGATGACGTGTTATTTGATGAAGCGGTATTTGATGAAGTGGTATTTGATGACGTGTCAGCGGTGGTTTGCGGTGTGATCGTCGGTGTTGCTTCGGACGTTTCTGCGTAGCTGAAAAAAGACAAGCACAAGCTGAGTAGCAGTAACATTCCATAGCGCATAGACGATCCTCGCTGAGTTCATGGTGCGTAAACCACCTTTGATGGCTTATTAACTCATTAATAAATAGCAGATGAGATCGAAAAGGGATAATTCAACAGAGGAAAAGTCTGGCGATCCTAGGATGGATCGCCAGTGCATAGCGGGAATGCGGTGTTGCGTTTAGCCACATGCTTATTGGGCTTTTTATTGCGCTGAGGCTTCACATCCCCCCGCCACCTGCGCGGCGCGTACTAAGGCTTTGCGTTGAACTTCTTGTTCTGAGTCTGCCGAAATCTGCAGATGTTGCGGTTCTTCAGTGGTGATGTCGTGATCGTGGCGTAGAGCGAAGTCGTGATTAAATGTCAGCATGGTTATTCTCCAAAAATGATGGATAGAAAGCGAATAAATAATGTGCAGACATCCTGTGCTTGCGTGGTTAAAAAAGCATCATCCTTGGGGGTGTAATTGCAGGAGGAGCCGAAGGGCGTAGAGCAATCGACTCGTCGTGTTAGGTGTTGCCGTCAGGAAACGGCTATTTCAGCAAACTGACTTCAGCAAACCGACGCGCTGAAGGGCGAGAGTGGCTGAAGGAAAAGCAAACGCATCGGCGCGTAACGTCTCTGCTGTCACCCATTTCAGGGCGGCCACATCGTCACCGGCTTGTACGTCAGGGCGTTGAGTCAGTGCAATATGGAAAAACACATCACACGTTTTGTATTCGATATCCCGGTAGCGATAGGTATTCGGGGCTGAGCCCATATAGCGCAGCTGTTCAGGCGGTAACGTGATATTCAGCTCTTCCTGTAACTCACGGCAGAGCGCCGTTTCCAGTGACTCATCATAATCTACGAAGCCACCCGGTAGATCCAGCATGCCTTTGCCCGGCTCGCGTCCGCGTACCGCAACCAGCACTTCATTCTCATAGGTGATGACGGCCAGTACCGCAGACGCCGTGTTGTGGAAATAGGTAAATGCGCACTGGGTGCAGGCATAGGCTTTTGGCTCTTGGGCGACCAGCGACAGGGATCCACAAGATGGGCAATGCATAAGTATGAGACCAATCGAAACGGTGAAAAGGAAGCGGCGCAAAGCATAGCGCGAAGTCGAGTGAATAACCAGCGATGTGTTTGTTTTGACTGCAAACTCAGTGTGCAGTTTCGGAATATTCCGCCAAGCATTGGGTAAGGCTGTTTGTGCTGATTGTGGTATCAGGTAGAATGGCCGCCAATAATGTCACCACCGGTGTATGAGAATGTCTGAAGAATATGAAGTAGAAGCCATTGGCGTTGAGGTCGATGCCCAGCCGATTGAGCTATATAAGGTACTGAAAATTGCCAATGCGGTCAGTGGTGGCGGCGAGGCCAAATTTGCAATTTCAGAAGGCTACGTAGCCGTGAACGGCGAGCTGGAACAGCGTAAGCGCCGTAAAGTGTACGATGGCGACGTGATTGAATTTAACAATGAATTCTATCTGGTACTGTGCGATCAGCCAGTGACTGAGCCGTCTGAAGCGCCTGCGAAAGAAAAAAAAGCCAAAGAAAAGCCTGTTAAAGAAAAGCAGCCAGCAGCGTCTAATAAGTCTCAGCCTGCAGGCGGTAAAGCGAAGAAAGCGGGCGGTCAGTCTGCGGGGCAGAATAAGCCACGCAAAGGCGCGAAAAACAGTGCCGGTAATAAAGGTAAAGCGGGCCAGAAAGGCGGCGCTAAACCGGCAAGCAAAAACGCGCAGAAGGCTTCTCAGAAAGCCGATCAAAACACTGGCCGTAAGCCAATCAGTTTCTAAGCGGCAACAATCCGTTTTTGAATCATATCTCCTGCTAAAGACGGGCCGTGATAGTCGATATCACGGCCTTTTTTTATTTTCCCCGTCTAAAATCATGCCAAGCCTGCAGGGCCTGAATCAACACACGGCAGATAAGTGCTATGCCTTTTATGTGTTGTTTCTTGCAATATAAGAATTTATCTATGTCATTGTTTATCGTTTCTTACATTGTGATAAATTGTATTGAGAGATAAAACGCGATCAGCGTTAATGGATTGGTCAGAGGTAATGACCCGGGTCAGTGGACCTGTATACCCAAAATAATAGCGAACAGACCCGAATGACAAATAAATATAAGCTGAATGCAAACGAGAAAATGCTTCAGGTTCTGATGCATATCGCTTCGGCCAATGAGCCAGTGACGGCACAGACGTTAAGTGAACAGACAGGTATGCCACCAAGCAGTGTGTATCGCTACTTGGTGATTTTGAAAAACTGGAACTTGATTGAAGAAAGCCCGAGACAGAGCTGTTACAGCATCGGTCCGGCGGCACTGCAGTTATTGCGCAATTTCCAGATGTTTTCTCCGTTGTCGAGCGGCGTGCACCAGGTATTAAAGCGTGTACAGCAGCAAACCGGTGAAATGGCCGCGTATTTGGTACCCGTAGGATTTCGTGCCTTATGTACCGCGCGAGTAGACAGTCCTCATGCACTGCGCTGTGCGTATGAGGAAGGGCAGAGCCAGCCGTTAATTCGCGGTGCTTCGTCCAAAGTGATTCTGGCGCATATGCCAGAGCAACGTGTGATGTCGACCTTGCATCATTTCGGTATTACCGAGCCGGAAGATGTCGATCGTTGGCAGAGCGAGTTGGCACAAATTAAACACGATGGGTACGCCATCAGTACCTCAGAGTATGACCCTGGGGTGTCGGGTGTGAGTGCACCGGTCTTTTCCGGTAACAAGATCGTCGGGGCCGTGAGTGTCATGGCACCGGAAGATCGCGTCATCAAACGTAAAAACAAAATCATTTTTTCAGTCTTACAGGCGGCGAGGGTGCTTCCTCCCGACCTCTGAGTTTTTCCGCTGACCGGTGTCAGTGATTAGGATAAGGAGCCCATCATGCTGGATTTCAAACGTTGGTTTTCATTTACCCGACCAACCCAGTCTGCGAGTGCGGTTAAGCCCGCCATGATGATTGAGCCTTATTCTGAGCAACGTAAAGCCGGTGCGGTTTTGTTGGGGCTTGCCAGTGACTTGAGTCAGCACTATTTCGATGCCCATGCCGGCACGAAAGAAGGGCCAGACAGCATTCGTCGCGCACTGGCGGCACTGCCAACCACCACCGCATTGCCGCTGTATGATGCCGGAGTGATTGATGAGCAGCAGGTGGCGGTGTTCCCGGAAACCGGCTTTGAAGCCATGCGCGCTTATCAGTACCAAAAGCTGCGTGACATGCTTCAGCTTGGCCATTTGCCGGTCATGTTAGGCGGTGGTCATGAAGTGGCGATTGGTAGCTATCTGGCTTTGTCTGACACCGTTTATCACGCCGCCAACGACATGCAAAGTGATGGTCCGGCCCAAATCCCTCATGCTTGTCAGCCAAAAGTGGGCATCATCAACATTGATGCAAACTTTCAGCTGCGCCGTACTTTAGCGGTACGCAATGGTTCGGCGTTTCATAGTGTCGCCAGCTTTTGTCAGGAAACCCGTCGCGAGTTTCGTTACTTAGGCCTTGGCATTTGCGATCACACCAACAGCCAGTCAGCCTTTGCGTATGCCAAAGAGTTGGGGGCGGAATGGTTGCTCGACAGCCAAATGAAAATGAAAAATCGCAAGCAAATTTTGGCGACGGTGAACCGTTACATCGATAGCGTGGATCACATTCACCTGAGTCTGGATTTAGCCGTCTTCTCTTCTGCCATTGCTGAAGGCGTGAACATGTCACGTATTTACGGCGTGAACTTGTCAGTGGTGGAGATGGTACTGAAACATATTATGGCCAGCGGCAAAGTCCGCATCTTTGATGTCGCAGGCTTGAATACCGAATTCGACTATCAGAATCACACAGCGAAATTGGCGGCGAAGCTGATCCAACATGCGCTGAAAAATGTGTGAGGCTGACAGTTAACATCACCCTTTTGTTATTTTTCATTTTACCTTAATCGGGTTATAGGCTCCCTCCGCCAGGGAGCCTTTTTTTCGTCTTCACATCGCCATTGTGCCGCTGCAATTCCCCTTTCTGTACTACCGCTATCACCGATGTTCATCTACCATGCCTCAAAGTTGATATTCATGTCTTTGTTTGTAGCCACTATTATTTACAACAATGATTTAGAGTGAGGATAAATCGGTGAGAGAAAAATCGACGATGACGGCAGTGAAATGTATGTCGGTGTTGGGGATCATTTTAGGGTGCTGGATGGGTAAAGTATCCAGCGTATCAGCGGAGCCTGTGACGACCGCACCCGCAACGATCACGCCAACCTTTGATTGTCAAAAAGCCGAAGGTGAAGTGGAAAACCTGATCTGCCAGCAGGCGGATTTGGCCGCTTTGGATCAGCAAATGGCGACCGTGTATGCCGAGGCCATGAAGCGTTTGCCGAAAGACGATCTCGCCACACAAAAAGCCATGCAGCGTGGTTGGATTAAAGGGCGTAACGAATGCTGGAAAGCGAACGATGTGAAAGCCTGTACCGAAAGTGCCTACAAAACCCGTATTGTTGAATTGCAGGTGATGAGCGGGCAACTTGAAGTGCCAAATGCGGTGAATCTGCGTTGTGTGAAAACCGATCCCACGACGTTGCTCGATTCTTCTCAGCCTGTGACAGCCATCTTTTATAATCAAACCGATCCAGCCAGCTTGGTGTTGACCACAGTAGACAGTCAGTGGTTGCTGCTCGGGTCGCGAACAGGTAGCGGCATTCGTTATGCCGGACAAAACATCATGTATGAAGAGCATCAAGGCAAAGTGACGATCAGCGTGTTTGATGAGGTAATGCGATGTCAGGTAATGCAGTAACGGGGTCACGAGATGGAACGCGTTATGAGGGACGTCAAAAGGCGCGTCGGCACGATGTTGTAATAAAGAACATAATGCTCACAGGATTACTGACCTGCGGGGGCATGTGGTTATCCGGAATGTTCCAGCCTGTGCAGGCTGCTCCATTGCGGGCGACCTTACCGGACGGGCGGCAAGTCATTTTATTTGATGATCAAACGTGGCAATACGACACGCCCAACGTGACACTGGATTCGAACGACGTCCCGCGTCCAAAGGCAGAACCAAAGCGCTCGTCAGCAGCGAATACAGCAGGTGCTGTAGCGGCGAGTAGCGTAGCGGCTGGCCACTTGGCGACGGGATCTTCTGTATCAGGCACCGCGCTATCAGGCTCTTCGACAACAGGGACGGTGGTAAAAAGCCCAGCGGGTAACACGTTGCCATCCACGCCTGCCTCATCGCATGTCGCCAGCCAAATGGCGAAAAGTGAAATAGCGTTATCTTCCATGACGTCGCCAGCATTACCCGTGGGGGTGGCGATTGTGCCGGGTCAGACTGTGGCTGATGGTACCTTTACCCGCAGCGATGTCGGCGTAACCTTGCTGCCTGCCACGTACCGCGACTACACGCTCAGTATTCCGACCTTGTTAGAGAACTTCGGGATCAATGCGGTGATCCGTATTGACGTGACGGCCCGTCTGCTGGATGAGCAGGGTAAAGTTGTCGCGAAACAAAAACACAACGTGTGGACATCAATCAAACGGATGCCTGAAAGCTACTTTCGACCGGATACCACGCGTGAAGGACGCCCCTTGGTGTTTGATGTGCCGCAAGCCTCGCGTTATTTCTTGGATGTAACGATTTCCACCGTTGAGTTTCGTTGATCACGCTGTGGTTTGGAGTTCGCTGTGATTTAGGGGGCGTTGTGGTTTATCACTCTTTAGCGAGTCTCGCATGCATCGGCTGTCGATAATGTCTGCTGGTGGTGGTAACGGTTTAATTCCCCTTCAATAAAGTGATTATCTTCCGCCAGAAGCAAATCAAGGTGCGGGGGATAATCCGCGTGCTGGCTTTTAATAAACGCGGCCAGTAACTTCACATCATCCGGGCGAGGGCGGTAACTCAGGTTGGGAAATTGAGCATAAATACTGTGAATGGCAGAAGCTAACGCGGGGTTGGGTGTTTTCATGGCAACGCAAACCTGTTCTATTCTGTTCGGTGTGTGGGCTTTTTGTGTGTCACGAAGTCTAGGGCGAACGTGTGACAGCGCCGTGTCAGAATTGCGGCGATATAATGAATCAGGTTAATTGTGATCTTTGCCGATAGAATCTTGGTGGAATAAAAATAAAAAACAGAACCCGCAACCAAGGCATGGAAAATAAAAGGTGAAACCATGAGGTTGTGCGAAAGAAATAACAGTTATTGATGAATGACATGTAATCGCTACGCAGTCGAGTTTGCGCTGGATATACTAGAGCGAAAAAACGCGTGGAGAGAGCGTATTAACACGATATGTAAACGCATAGCGATAATCATGACGGCATTGTTCAGCTGTTTATCAATGGCTAATGATAATTACGCCTTTTTATATTTGCATAAGGTGATGGCGGCATATTCTGACAAGGTACAGCAGTGTGATGGTAAAGCGGTCATGCCGGTACTGACGGAAGAGGAAACGGTCTTTTTACAGCGCGTGTTGTCACCGCAACCTATCGTTCTCAACTACCTCTCACACCAAGCCGTGACACGTTGTACCCAGCCTGAATATACCGCGTTATTGGAATTGGTCGTCTCTTATCCTGAAATGGACGTGTCATTCCCAGCGAAGAATTTAGCGGCCGTGACAGGAAAGATGATGGCTTATTCAGATTTATCGGCACAAGCAGCGTATTGGCAATTATCTGAGGATGATCGTCAGGCATTACATGCCATCAAGCCGTTACAGCGTCCATTCAATGTTATTTATGTCTTTGAAAATATTATTCAGAGGGATAAGGAAGAATAAAAACACAAAAAGGGAAAAACACATGCAATGTACCAGTTGTCGAGTGGGTATTTTATTACCGGGACTGATAGACAATTTATTTAAAGCCCATACCTGCGTGCACTGTGGCGGTAATTGGGTGTTGATTGAAGATTACGTGACCTGGAAAGAAGAGCACCCGGAAGTCAGTGCACCGGAAGCCAACGGGTGTGAAGCGATAGATACCGAAAAAGCGTTGTTGTGCCCGGTGTCTGGCAAGATCATGCGTAAGTTCCGCATCACGGCTAACCATACTCACCGCTTGGATTACAGCGCCGGAGTGGGTGGGGTGTGGCTGGATAAAGGGGAATGGGAACTGATCAAGCAAGATGGCCTGATGACGTCGCTTAATGCCATTTTAACGGTGCAATGGCAAAAGAACATCCGTCGTGATTTAGCCAAAGAAAGTTTCACGGCCTTCTATCAGGATAAATTTGGTGACGAGGCATACAGCAAAGTCAAAGCGGTGCGCGAATGGATTGAAGAGCAGCCGTGCAAAGCCGAACTTCGTGCTTACTTGTTAGCGGAAGATCCGTATTCGGCAGAGCGTTAAGGCCATGATGGATAATCATCCTTTTTTTAAAAATGTCTGGCGTCTTAATGGCTTATTAATTGCCTTTGTGGGTGTCACTGGCGTATTAGGGACGTTGTTGTCGGTGCTATTGATGGTGGATACTATGATTCCCGATCAGGATCCACAGCCGGAGACATCGTTAACTTTTGCTGATTTTCCGCCACCGACAGACAGCGATCATGAGGAAGAAGTATCCGAAGAAAAGGCACCTTGGACGCTGTCTGAGATGCGGGCTATTCCCGGATACGCTGTTCAGTTGATGACGAAATATTCCCCGCAGTATGGCCGTCTTCATGCCTATGAGGCGGGGAGCCATGTTCGCAATATTCTGTTTTTTAATACCGAGTCGCATCAGACAACGTGGTTGTTGAATGATGAAAAGTATGCCATCAAAAATTATGAGGTATTGGAGAAGGATAACCGTGCAACGGCCATTCTTTATTCCTTGGAACCGTTACCTGTTACAGAAACCGCTGGGTGGACATTAGCGTTATCAGATCCGGACGGTTCAGCATTAACGCCAGTGTTAGAAGGCGTGACACAGGTGATTGATCACCAGGCAATCCAAAATGGTATGCAATTGATGATATTGAAAAAAGACCATATTCATTACACCGCTGTGTTGGATGTGGCAAACAAAGCGCTGACGCATTTTGAGCCGGTTCCCGACCAAGGGTCATTCCCGAGTACGTTACCGGCTCTCTCTAGCAGTCTGCAATAACAATGGGTTGGGGAATCTAACCCTAAAGTAAGGCGGTCAGGACGCCGTACCGCCCGTATTTTTTAGCTATGACATCACAGGGAGTGAAGATGCATAGAGCCACTTTGAACATTAATGGCGAGGAAGGGGATATCCGCGCTTTGATCCAGTCATTGGCATTTGTGAATGACATGACATGGAAAAACAGCCCTTACTCGTTAGATCAACAAACCTTTTCCCGCTTTGACTTCAGCATGGCACTGGCAGAGAGCCATGATCCGGAAGCACTTCTGAAAAGTGTGGGGGAGTACCTCATCGTATGGAGTAAAAAAGGCGCCAACGTCATGGAGCTAGGGTTGTCTGCCGAAATTACCCTGAGCTTTGAATTGCGTGCGTCAGAGCAATATGCCATTGGGGTCGCCTTCTCGAATCTGCAACTGCAAAAGTTTATTGATTGCGGCGTCTATTTACGGGTTGAAACCCAGTGGGCGAAAGAGGAGTCCCCTTTGTTCGCCGCCAGCCAATCAACCACAAATGCCGCGATGCTTTCTGGCTGATTGAGATCGAGCTGCGGTAACGGACAGTTTGGTAGCGTCTCATCGCTTGCCACGGCAATAATGTGCGTATCGTGCGGATACAGCACAGGTTTGCCGTAGGCCGGGCGATGTACTTCTATTTTGGTAAATGGCTCATCTCGAAACCCTTCCACTAAAATCACATCGAGTTGTGTATGATCGAGCTGCGCGAGACACTCGGCCAAGGTCGGTTCATCGCGGGGCTCCGTGTATTCAAAATACAGCATGTGTCGGTTGCGCGTGGCAAGTAATGTTTGGCATGACCCCGCATGACGCAGGCGATAACTGTCTTTTCCGGGTTTATCAGGCTCAATGTCATGGTGACTGTGTTTCACCAGCGCAATGCGTAAACCTTGTTGTTTGAGTAAAGGGATCACGCGCTCAAGCAAGGTGGTTTTTCCGGAACCACTGAAACCAGCAAAGCCAATAAAAGGAGAGATCATCGTCAGCATACACAAAGGGAAATCAGAAGGCAGTGTAATGCATGTGAGCACTAACAGGGAAAAATAATCTGAAATATGCATGGCGCATAAATCAGCCAAGGAATATCCAACCAGAGAGGGGTGATGAGTATCAATATTGAGCTCATTATACCTTCAACTAATTAGCATCATGTTCTAAGCTACATGTATCGTGTACATCGACATCATGCATTTTGCGTGAATTTCGATGTCTTATTCGCTGCTTACCTTCAACGTGTGGACAGGACGTCGTGGTATTGAAGGTTAAGTGATGGCTAATCGCATCAGGGAGAGTGCAATGTGGGCAACCTTGGATTTTGAAGCATCAGGTCTTTCCGAACAGTCTTATCCGATAGAAGTGGGTTATTCGCTACCCGATGGAACAGGCAACAGCTTGTTGATTAATCCGCTGACCGCCAGTGATGTTTGGCAATATTGGGATGATTATGCCGAGCAGGAAATACACCAGATCTCACGGCAAATTCTGCAGCAAGACGGCATGCAGGTGGTCGAAGTCTGTCAGCATCTGAATGCGGTGCTGGGGCAATATGAACAAGTGTTTTGTGACAGCCAGTGGGATCTGTTCTGGCTGGGGCGTCTTTATCATGCGGCGCATATGCGACCGTCCTTTACCCTGACAGAGGTAGGGATGTGGCTCTTGCGTGAAAACGGGATTGAGCGTTCGCATTTCCAACAAACGCTCGCTAATCTCGGGCCATCAAAGCACCGTGCCGAATGGGATGCCAAGCAGATCCGGCAAGCAATTGACCAGCTAACCCGTTAGCGACATTCGAACCACCATTTTCAACGCCCGCCGAGGATGAAATATGCTTATCGCGGGCGTTTGTCATTGAGCGTACCGCTTGGCCTCGCCTATACTGAGTGCCTCGATTTTCCCGCTGGACGTTTTCTTCTTGTACCCTTCCATCACTTCTACCGCGCCTTCAGCAACGCACGCGCAAACACTGCGTGTCGCGATGTTCAATATTTCACTTTCGGCCGATAAAGCCGGTGATATTGCCCAGCAACTGCAACAGCCTCATCATCCTCGTATCGCGCGATTGGCCGCCATTATTCAGCATATACAGCCGGATATTGTCATGCTGTGTGAATTCGACCACCCTGGTAATGGGGGCGATGACGGTGCCGTGGCGCGTTTTTGCGATCACTATTTAGCGCAATCGCAGCATGGACAGGCTCCCATTGACTATCCGTATCGATACTGCCCACCGTCGAACACCGGTCTACCGTTGCCGTTTGATACCGATGGTGATGGTGTGATCACGTTACCCAATGATGCTCAGGGATTTGGTGAACACCACGGTCACTATGGCTTTGTGATTTTGTCCCGTTACCCGATGGATGAAGCCGGGATCCGTAGCTGGCAAACCTTGCTATGGCGCTATTTTCCTCAGTACCGTATGCCGCTGGATTATTATGGCGAAGCCAGTGGTGTGATGCGCTTGTCATCGAAAAATCATGTGGTGGTGCCGGTGAACATCGGTGAGCACACACTGCACTTAATTGGCTGTCACCCCACACCGCCTGTGTTTGATGGGGAAGAAAAGCGCAACGCCAAACGCAACCACGATGAACTGGCGCTGGTGAATGCCATTATTGATGATGCGCCGTATTTGGTGGATGACAATGGACAGGCCGGGGGATTGATGAAAGATGCCTCGTTTGTGGTGTTGGGAGACTTGAATGCCGATCGCGTGGATGGGGATGGCATGAAAGGGGCAATTCGCGATTTATTACTCCATCCTCGCGTGAACCGGGCGGTAGCTTCTGGTCGTCAAACACCCAAGAGCCTTGGCGGGCGTTTTTTACGTCCGTGGCAGCCACGTAAAGGGCGACCGAACGAGTGGACGCATTTATCCGGCTTGCGGTTAGATTACGTGTTGCCGTCGGCCGATTTAACTGTGACCGACAGCGGCGTGTTCTGGCCGGATAAGAAAGATCCTTTACGTAGTCTGATCACCGATGATCGCGGCCGAGAGCGGGCACAAGCCGGTTCTGATCACCGATTGGTGTGGGTAGATATTGCCTTGCCGTCATAATCAAGAAGCCGGATTAACAGCTTGATAAAGTGGTTAATTGTGCGGTTCTGACCTACGCTTTCTGTAATTAGAAACATGTTGATAACATGGACAGACAGCAAGGAGAGCGGCGATGGATCGAGACGGACATTCAGCGGCACTGGGCGGTGAAGGGTTACGCGGGCAAAGCGCAGGGCGTACTGCCTTGTGTACCGTTGGCAAAAGCGGCACTGGCCTGACATACCGAGGTTACGACATCACGGATTTGGCGCACCACGCGGAATTTGAAGAAGTCGCTTACCTGCTGTTAAAAGGCAAATTGCCGACCCGCACCGAACTGGCGGGGTACAAAACCACCTTGATTGGTTACCGTGGTTTGCCGCTCGCGCTCAAAGCGGTACTGGAACAAATTCCGGCCAATGCGCATCCGATGGATGTGATGCGCACCGGCTGTTCCATGCTGGGAAATCTGGAGCAAGAGCAGGATTTCCACGAAGAATACGACAAAGCCGATCGCCTCTTGGCACTCTTGCCCGCCATTATTTGTTATTGGTACCGCTACAGTCACCATGGCGTACGTATCGAAACCTATTGTGATGAAGAGAGCATTGGTGGGTATTTCCTGAAAATGCTGACCGATGAATCGCCGTCCACCCTCCACAAAAACGTCATGCATTGCTCATTGATTTTGTATGCCGAGCATGAGTTTAATGCTTCGACGTTTGCTGCGCGCGTGTGCGCCTCCACCTTGTCGGATATTTATTCTTGCGTGTGCAGTGCCATCGGCACGTTGCGCGGGCCATTGCATGGCGGGGCGAATGAAGCGGCAATGGCAATGATTGAGCAGTGGGCAACGCCGGATGATGCGGAAGCGGGGATTCTGGCCATGCTCGAAAACAAAGAGAAAATCATGGGCTTTGGTCATGCCATTTACCGTGAGTCTGACCCGCGAAATGCGCTGATCAAACGTTGGGCGGCAGAATTGTCGAAAGATGCCGAACACCCCGAGTTATATGCGGTGTCTGAGCGGGTAGAAGCGGTGATGAAGCGGGAGAAAAACCTGTTCTGTAATGCAGATTTCTTCCATGCCTCGGCGTACCATTTCATGGGGATCCCGACCAAATTGTTTACGCCGATTTTCGTGATGAGTCGCGTGACTGGATGGGCGGCCCACGTGTTTGAGCAGCGTGAGCATAATCGAATTATCCGTCCGAGTGCCGATTACACCGGGCCGGAGTCACAGCCTTGGGTCGAAATTGATGAACGTGTCTGATTGTTCTGATCCTGCTTGGCAATTGGTCGATCACGGTCAACTGTATTGGCAGCCTGCGTTTTATTCGTCTACGCAGGCTGATCAGTTGTATCACCAATTACTCGATGAGTTGGACTGGCAACAACGGCCAATCACCATGTTCGGTCGCCAAGTGTTGCAACCGCGTCTACAGGCGTGGTGCGGGGAGGCGACCTACTGCTATTCCGGCTTGAGTATGCGACCCGATCCTTGGACGCCGACCTTGTTAACGATCAGGGAGCACATCGAACAGGCGCTGGTGGACATACCGGGTGTGCGTTTCAATTCGGTACTGGCGAATTTGTACCGTGATGGTGCGGACTACATGGGCTGGCATCAAGATAATGAGCCCGAACTGGGAGCAGAGCCTGTGATTGCATCACTGAGCTTGGGCGAGACACGCCGTTTTGTGTTGCGGCATATCGACAGCAAATACAAGCGCGAATATGCCCTCAGTCATGGCTCATTGCTGGTGATGGCCGGACAATTGCAAGCCCACTGGCAGCACAGTGTGCCGAAAACCCGTTTGCCCAAAACACCTCGTATTAATTTAACCTTTCGATATATTCATCAATAAGTCGTTTATTCTTATAGCGTATTTTTAGCGTTCGCGTAAAATGCCGGCTGATTTTCATTCATCCCGATTTTTTTATTCATCTTGTTTTTATTGATATTAGCCTGGCCGCTTTGAACCGATTCTTTTTACCTTCATCTAGCCTTTTTTCGTGTGCTTTCTTCATAACATCGCCACGGTTTAAATCTTTATTGATTGAACGATCGTTGCTTACGCTTTTTGTCATTACCTTGTTGTGTACATCAACGATGACATGGGCGGTGCCAAACAGTGGGTTATCTCCTCAAGCGGAACTTGGGCGTTATCTGTTTAATGATGTGCGACTGTCTCGTGAAGGGAACCGCAGTTGTGCGCTGTGCCATGCGCCGGATTTAGGTTGGACCAACCGTTTTTCCCGCACGCCGGATATTCACGGGCAAGCCACCGCATTAAACACGCCCGCACTGCTGAATGTGGCCGATTACGATCTGTTTATGCAGGCCACGCCGGGGCTCACCGCATTGGCGGCAACCATTGCCGTGCCCTTGTTTTCTCATACGCCAGAAGAAATGGGCATGACGCCGGATTTAATTAAAGAGCGCTTAACAGAGAGCCAATCTCTCTATGCACCGCTGTTTGCGGCTGCGTTTCCGGCGAAATCGGAGGTGACAACCGCATCGATATATTCCGTTGATAATGTGATTGCCGCGTTGGTGGCGTATGTCTCAACCATCCGTACGACGGACACGGCTTATCACCGGTTTTTATCGGGCGAGAAGTCGGCATTATCGGCTTCTCAGCAACGTGGGCTGGCGTTGTTCGAGTCAGAACGTCTCGCTTGCAGTCAGTGCCATGGTGGTCCGTTGCTGAATATGCCTACGGCATCGTTAAAATCGCGCACTCAACGTTACGTGAATACCGGCTTGTACAGTGAAGCCGCGTTGCTGCAGGCCAGTGACACTTTCCCTCAGGTATTAGGTTTACAACATGTCACGGGGCAATTAGCGGATAACGGAAAGTTTCGTATTCCGTCACTCATTAATGTCGCTCATACCGGTCCGTGGGGGCACGATGGCAGTGTGACCCAACTGGGGGATGTGATTGATCACTATGCCCAAGGGGGACGCGTGTTGTCGTTGGGGCTAAAACAAGGGGATGGTCGTACACACCATGCTAAAGATCCTCGTATTCAGGGATTTACGTTAACCCCACAAGAGAAAGCGGATTTGCTGGCCTTTTTACAGGCACTGAGCGTGCCGAGTATGGAAAACATGCCGCAGCACATCACGCCATTTTGCCAGTTGATCCCTTTGAAGAATAAGCAGGATCCTAATCCATGTATTCCTGCTTTTGATTTTCAAAAACAGAATTAAAGCTCAACTATTCAAGCGGCAATGTTCAAATGCACCACATGAATAACAATACTCGATGTACAACAATAAGAAGTCAGATCATCATGAAGTTCACTTGCTCACAAAACACATTTCGTTCCACCCAACTTGCCTTATGTTTGGCCGCCAGTTTCGCTTTGCTGAGCCCTTCAGCGATGGCGGAAACGGTTACCGAGAATAACAGCAGTAATCAAGCCAGTAATAAAATCAGTACAAGTAGCAATGCCGTGGCTAAGCCTGCTTCTGCCGGGGAAATTCAAGGGCGTAACCAGTTTTATGCCGCTCGTTATCAGGCTGCCTGTGATGTGCCGTTACAGACGGTTCAAGTGGCAGGGTCTTTGGCGGATGCGCCACAACTGGAAGCCATTTTTACCGATACGTTAGGGTATCAATTTACCCTGAATGCTAATGGGGATGCCTATTTGCAGTTGGCGATTAAAGAGTGGAATGAAAAGATGCTGCTGATGACCAACAGCGATGTGACGATTGCAATGAACGGCGCAGATATCACTGGCACCAAAATCACCAACCAACAATGTCCTGACTTAAAGGGGGAGATTTACCACATCAATACCCATGAATGGGGCAGTTACGTATTGCATATTCACGGTCAGCCAAACCAGAGTGTCAGTGTGCGTATCGTGAAAGAAGTGGTGGCGGTGAAGTGATGGGCTGTGTATAAAATTGTATGTCTAGTCCTAAAATAGGTTGACGCTTTTATGTAGCCAGTAGGTATTCCCTACTGGCTTTTTCATGCACTTCACTTGGCGTTCTCATCCTCAAGCTAGTATGCGGTCTTAAGTCGTTATATATCGATATCGACTCTTTCACTAGCACCATCAGTTCCTTAAGGGTATTGCACTGGTAGAGTAGGAACTCACTCTTTAGTATGCCATTAACTCGCTCAGCCAAAGCATTCTGGTAGCAGTCATAACCATCTGTCATTGAAGGTATCATGTTATTGGCGCTCAACTTTTCCTGATACTCCGATGAGCAGTACTGTAGCCCTCGATCTGAGTGATGGATTGTTGCTGCATTTGTTTGGCGATTTGTTATGGTCATCTCCAGCGCTTTTACCACGTCGCTAGCCTTCATTTCATTACTAAGCTCATAGCCCAATATTTTCCGGGAGTAAGCGTCTGTAACGAGTGAGAGATAATGTGTCCCTTCATCTGTTTTAACATAAGTAATATCGCTCACAACCACTTGTTCTACATGATGAACAACTCTATCTTTCAAAAGGTTTGGATGCTTCCTGAGCCAGTGTTTACTGTTCGTGGTCTTCGTGTAGTTTTTTCTTGGCTTGACCAGCAGGTTCTCGTTTTTTAAGTACTTAAAAAGCCCATCTCGTCCCAGCTTTATTCCGTGTTTCTCTAGCTGGGGCTTAATCAACTGGTATAGTTTTCGAGTACCAACCCGAGGCATAAATTGGCGCCAGTACCTTACCATCTCTTTTACAGGCAATAGTTCCTCAGCACGAGACTCAAGGCGTTGTTTCCATTGATGCACAGCTTGCCGGGATAAGTTGAACTGCCTACATGCAGTTGCAAGCTTTACTTTTCCTTGCTCTTTGGCAAGCCAGAGCGCTCGGCTAAGTACTTTTTTTCCAAGTCTATCCCGTGCTCTTTTTTAAGGATGTCCACCATATTGCCGTAAATCATGTTCTTTAACTCGGCGTTGGCAAGGGCCTTTTCTAGGCGCTTAATCTT
The DNA here is from genome assembly GCF_001029435.1 of Photobacterium aphoticum. Classification (GTDB taxonomy): domain Bacteria; phylum Pseudomonadota; class Gammaproteobacteria; order Enterobacterales; family Vibrionaceae; genus Photobacterium; species Photobacterium aphoticum. Next base: position 125,740 of record NZ_LDOV01000001.1, read on the forward strand.
CTGTGCTGGCGTTTCTTTTGATTTAGGCATGGTAAGAAAGTGCTCAACTGGCTTCGACCAATCTAACTTACCATGCTTTCTTAGCCATACAAGAACAGTACTTCGCCCCTGAATGCCATAGTGATCTTGGGCTTGTTTGTAGGTCATCTCGCCTTTTTCAACCTGGGCAACAACGGCGAGTTTAAAGCCTAATGTGTAATCACGCTGGGTTCGTTTTATCTTTGATTTACTTAAAGAGTTCATTGATAAGTCTCCAATGTGTCAACTTATCTCAGGACGGGACAGTAAAAGGAATCAAAAAGGGGCAAAGATGTGCCCCTTTTTGATTTAGTTATTCGTTGAATGCTTTAGCAGCATCAGCAGCATTTGCTTCAAGTACTACATCAATGCCATCTTTTTTGTGTCGCGGATGATAAGACCCAACAGGTAATGATTGCGTTGTGATTAAATTCACTTTCTTAGCAACAGGAATATAATCAGTTGTTGCCGTAGTAATAGCAGTAGCAATCAAATCGACTAACAAGCTTCCTGAGTTTGAGCTAGTATCAATAACAACAGTATTTGAGTATGACCAGACGATTTTCCCAGTTTCAGTTGAAACCATCACATATTTTAGACTAACAGAAACATTACCAGCAATTACAATATAATTGGTGTCCCATTGCTCAATGGTCACAAATAAAACTGTATCAGCACCAAACTTCTCTTTGTATGTGTTGAATGGAATACCTTTTAACTCAGTTCCATCAACAATACCAGCCTCTTTAAAAATATCAGCAGTGATTGGTATCGGAAGTACATAGTAGCCTTTATTTGCAAAAGGTTCAGCCAGAGTGGAATTGAGGTATTCGCTAGCTTCTGAAGATGTTGATTTATTAACAATAGGAGCAATCAAAATGTTGTTGTGCACACTATTTGTGTACAAGTCAGGAAATGCTTCTTGCTTCTTTAGTGTGCTTACGCAACCCGTCATCATCATACCCGCTAGTACAATAGACGTTAGTTTAATGAGTTTTTTCATGATTGTTGCTCGTTGGTTTCTGTCACTTGATTTGTTGGAGTTTGCTCTTTTAATTGCTTAATTAATGTACCAATAAGCACCGTTGACTCTGGGTATAATTCGATTTCTTTGTTGTAAAAAGCGATAGCAGCATCATATTCGCCTTTTTTGCTGTGCATATATCCCAGCTCGGCATAGATACCCGCTGGTACTTTTAATTTTTCAATATCAGATGTTTCAACAATGCTCATCAAAACTTCATAATGTTCAGAAATGTTCTCTTTGCTTGGTTCTTGCAAATATGAGTAGTAAGAGTGAGAGTAATCGCCCCAGTAGTAACCAGATTCTGAAACATTTACACAACCAGACAGAGTGCTTATTGCTAAAGCAATGAGTGTTATTCTTTTCATTTTTATTACTTCACATTAACTAATGTTGATTGACCTTGTGATAGGTAAATGTCATTTTTATAAATTGTTTCATTTTTATCATTTTGTATTTCGAGGTGGTTTGTACCTTGAGATACGATGATTTTTAGAACATCAGAATTTTGTAAGTTGCTATCAGCGCTTGTTGATACTTGAACTGAGTCATCTTCTAAATCAATATGTGTGATTTTATGTTTATGAATATTTCCTACTGAAACTGTGTAATCAATGAGGTCTTCACCGACAATAAAAATTATTTGCTGTTCAGAAATCCCGGTTTGTTTGTTAATGACAGGTGAACCACATGCAGTTAATCCAAATATAAAAAATAGGGCTGCAGCGCCTGTTTTAAGTGTTTTATTCATTCTTTTAATCCTCACATTGAAGTAATGTGGTAATTGTTAAGGTCATTTGTGATTTTACCGTCAACCAGAGAAGTAAAACTTACTTGGTTGAATTCATCTTCGCCGTGAGTCATGTCAACAGACAGAGTAGCCACTTGTTTGCTAGGCAATTCAATCATTGCCCCTGTTTGTGGATTTTTAACCATCTTCCCTTTTTTGAAGACCGCTAGCTTCAAACCCGGACGTAAACCTTGTGCATCACCACCTGCAATAATATATGAACCTTCTTGTTCAGATAAAATGTATGATTTCCAAGGGGTAGATGTCATTTCATTACTGATATTTGTAATCAACTGGCTGATTGCAGAAGAAAGAGCCTTGTCAGTTAGTGATTGGTCGAAACCTGCATCAGTACCGGAACCTAGGGTTTTTTTGGTAGATGATGTTGCTTCACCTGCACCTTCAACTGAGCTAACAATACGACCAGTTACTGCATCAATCAGGCGAACATTTACTTTTGCATATGCACGTTGGGTTTTTGCTCGTTGAAACATACCGGTGTCAGATTCAGTTGAACGACCAAATTCAGATACAGAACCAACAATCAGGTAATCAGCAGCAATTCCACTATCCTGTAGGCCTTTTAGTGCCGCTTCTGAGTCTACAAATTTTTTGTCTGAGCGTTCAAACATAAGAAACTTACCTGTCGCAGCAAGCCTTGTGCTTAGAATATCAGACGCTTGTTTACCTATACGGTCATTGTTTTCATTTAAAAGAAATGCACTTGTTGAACGAGTTTCATTGGTAAAACGAGCGATAGCAACTTTCTTTTTAAGTGATACTTCATTTTTTGACATATTTATAACAGGCGTTGTTGCATCTAATGCAGAATATGCAGGTGAAGAAACAGCACATGCTATCGCAATAGGAATAAAAGCTAGTTTTTTCATGATTTTACCTTGGTTTTTATAAGTCTTGATTATAATTTATATTTTTTCAGCAACAAACTAATTTTCATTAGTTTCAGTGATTTAGTGATATTTACCGCTATCCACGTGCGTCAGGTTGCAATTGGGTTTGCTAGTTGTTAGATAAAATAACAACAAAGATGGTTGTTATAGTTAAATATCGATATGATTGGGTGGTTTAAAATTAGCCATATCAAAAATGAACATTAAACAGGCGTTTTGATAATCTCAAATGAACCTAGATTACATTATATTATTAATAATTCTACTTATATAAAATTATATAATCACATTTGATTTCATTTTTTGGTTATTTATTTGCGCGATATTTTAACTTGTTGTATACCTTACAGGCTAAGATGTAGGTTTGATTTTACTTGTTATGCCGTCCATTTTATAGCTAAGTTATTTATGGCTATCATTAAGTTAACATTGCTCATTGTTACAATTATTATTGCTTGGGGTTATATTAAAAAGTCCAATCAGGAGTTAAATTCTTTTGTGTGCCAATATATATAAATAATTTATGAGGCAACAGAAATATAGGATTTTATAAACGATTGAATCATCTCGAAGTGAAGCTCGAAGTTTTCTACATCAAATTAGTGAAACATATTCTGGAGATTATGAATGCGTTTTGAATTATGATACTTATTGAGGAAAACCTTACGTATGTGAAGAGGCATTAAGCTAGTTGTTACGTATTACATCTCTGTTGCTTGATTCAAGCCAATTGCATATATTCAATTCCACAGAGTAGAGCTAAAATTCTCGTTCGCTGCTGTACATAAATTCAGCCTGAACAACGCATGACTTTATTTTAGAATACGATATTGCGTTTATTAAACACATTATCATAGAGCAAGCTTTATCCGCTGTAATATTGAGATGTGTAAAAATAAGAGTGGTTCAATTCTGGGTTTCGTGGATGTCCATGATGCTCTCTGTTTGGCCGCCAGTTTCGCTTTGCTGAGCTCTTCAGCGATGGCGGAAACGGCTGCCGAGAATAGCAGCAGTAATCAAGCCAGTAATAAAATCAGTACGAGTAGCAGTGCGGTGGCTAAGCCTGCTTCTGCCGGGGAAATTCAAGGGCGTAACCAGTTTTATGCCGCCCGTTATCAGGCAGCCTGTGATGTGCCGCTACAGACGGTTCAAGTGGCGGGATCTCTGGCGGATGCGCCGCAACTGGAAGCCATTTTTACCGATACGTTAGGGTACCAATTTACCCTGAATGCTAATGGTGATGCCTATTTGCAGTTGGCGATTAAAGAGTGGAATGAAAAGATGCTGCTGATGACCAACAGCGATGTGACGATTACAATGGACGGCGCAGATATCACCGGCACCAAAATCACCAACCAACAATGCCCTGGTTTAAAGGGTGAGATTTACCACATCTACACCCATGAATGGGGCAGTTACGTATTGCATATTCACGGTCAGCCAAACCAGAGTGTCAGTGTGCGTATCGTGAAAGAAGTGGTGGCGGTGAAGTGAGGCTCTCATGTGAGAGCTCGAAAACTCAGCTGGTTGAGACCGAAAATCCAGTGCGTTGAATCGAAAGTTCAGCTTGCTCGTGTCGAAAACTTCACGCTATAAATCGGAAATATCGAATGTTAACATCGAAAATTCCGATGAAAAGTACGTCTGAGTAGGGCAAGGGGCAAGCTGAAAACACAGTTATTTGTAACAGGCGGTAACGCGCTCAAAGCACTAAAAAGCCAGGAATAGCGCACTTTTGTGGCGTATTTTCGAGGAAAAAGGGCGTTATCGCGTGACGCGGCGTCCTTTTGTTTGTCGCGGAGCGTCACTATTGTGTAGACGACTTTGATATTGTGGGAATATACTGCGCTTCCTGTATTTATGTTAGGAAAATAAAGTGGACCCCAACTCTCGTCGATTGTGTATCTCCTCATTGGCATTCAATGACCAAGGGAGGACACAGCAATGATCGAGCCTATCCTTACCCTTCTGTTTGGCATTTTCTTTATCTTGGCAATTATTGCGGCAAACGGTTATTTCGTTGCCCAAGAGTTTGCTTATATGGCCGTTGACCGTGCCAAACTCGCCACCTTAGCAGCAACGGGCGATGAAGCCGCAAAACGCGCGCTCGCCGTTACTAAACGAACCAGCTTCATGTTGTCTGGCGCACAGCTAGGTATCACCGTAACAGGCCTTGTACTGGGTTTTGTTGCCGAGCCTCTTGTCGGTGAATCAATGGGCGTGCTACTGCAAGGTTTTGGTTTATCCCTTGAGTCCGGTATCGCTATCGGCACTATCGTCACCCTGGGTGTCGCGATGGTCGTGCAAATGATCATGGGTGAGCTGTATCCGAAGAACCTTGCGATTGCCAACGCCGAGCCTATGTCTCGCATGATGTCCCGCTCAACACTGATTTACATGTCACTGTTTGGTTGGATCATCAGCTTCTTCGATAAATCAGCGAACTTGCTGCTGCGTGCTGTGCGTATCGAGCCGGTACACGATCTTGATGTGAGTGCGTCGGAAGAAGACCTACACCACATCATCGCGAACTCACGCGAAAGCGGTGACTTGCCGGTTGAGCTGTCACTGATGATGGATCGTATCCTTGATTTCCCTGAGCGCGATGTCGAGCACGCTATGGTGCCGCGTTCACAAGTGGATTGGGTTGAACCTGAAACCACATTGACCGAACTGTTGTCACTGATGGCACAAGCGCACACGCGCTATCCGGTGATCAATGACGATGATGCCCCTGTGGGTGTGGTACACCTGTCGGATGTACTGGCACACATTGATGCGGGTAATGCGGATGACACCGTTGCCTCTGTGATGCGTCCTGCAACGGTTCTGCCAACACTGATGCTGCTGCCTGATGCACTGGATCAGCTGGTGACGTCAACCAACCAACTTGCGTGTGTGATCGATGAATACGGCGGTTTTGCCGGTGTGTTGACGATTGAAGACTTGGCGATGGAAATCGTGGGCGAAATTACCGACGAGCATGATGAAGATATCGGTGATGCTGTGGTCTCTGAAAGCGGTAACGTGTGGTTGATGGAAGGCGATGTGCATATCGACGAAGTAGAACGTGCGATTGGTTACGACCTGCCGCGCGGCGATGTGGAAACCATTGCCGGCATGCTGATTGCTGCCCGTGGTGCATTGCCAGCCGAAGGTGATACGGTCACCATTGAGTTGCCGATTGACCCTTCAGAACTGGCGTCGGGTGCGCCGATCTCACGTCACCTTGAGGTAGATGTGTTACGTATCGAGCGACATGTTCCGACAGAGGTACGCGTAAAACTGGTAGAGCAATCCATCGTGGAGGGTGAAGCATGACCGATCCTTTGATTGTCATCTTAGTGACGACAGCCCTTATCATTTTGAGTGGCTTTTTCGTTATCATCGAATTTGCCTTGATGGGTGCGCGTCGCCACCGTCTGGAAGAAATGGCGGTGGAAAGCGCGTCAGCCCGTGCGGCATTACGCGGTATGAATGACCTGACGCTGATGCTAGCGGGTGCGCAATTGGGTATCACTTTCTGTACCTTTGCACTGGGTGCGGTAACGAAACCGGCGGTTGACCAATGGGTTGGCCCGGTGTTTCTTGCTATGGGCTTACCAGATTGGCTGGCCGATGGTGCGGCCTTTGGTTTCGCGTTATTTTTCGTGACCTTCCTGCACTTGGTGGTGGGTGAGATGGCGCCAAAATCGTGGTCTATCGCACACCCTGAGAAGTCTGCCTTGGCTATCGGTCTGATTGCACGTGCCTATGTTTGGCCGCTGCGTCCACTGCTAAATTGGATCAACAGCATTGCCAACCGCTTGGTTAAAGCATCGGGTGTTGAGCCTGTGGAAAGCGCTGCCGTCGGTGGGCAGGATGTTGATACCATTCGCCAGCTGGTAGAGCACTCGGGCAAAGTGGGTACACTGAAACCGAACATTCAAAAGCAGCTGTCTGGCTTGATTGACTTGAGCTCAATCCCTGTCGAAACCCTGGTGACTGAAGGGCAGGTGATGGCGCATGTTGATAAGAACGCAACGGTTGCTGACGTGCGTGTTGCTGCGATGGAATCCGGCCATTTACGTATTCTTGTCTGCGGCAAGTCGGGTCTTAAACCGTTAGTGGTTCACGTGCGTGATACGCTACTTGAACCGGCAGATAAACCTGCGCGTGACGTGGCCCGTAATGCCTATGTGCTGGATTCAAAAACCCCGGTTTATGAAGCTCTGGCGCGTATGCGTAAAGCCAGCGTGCAGCTTGCAGTCGTGAGTAAAGACGGAAAAATGGTCGGTGTCGTGACACTGGCCGACATTTTGAAACGTGTATTGCCAACGACCGCTGCGAACTAATCTGCGTTTGCAACGTGCATGATAAAAAGGATCTGCTTAGGCAGATCCTTTTTTGTTTGTGACTCGCAAAAGAAATACAGAAAAGGAAAAGAAACCGTTCTTGCTGTTTGTCCAATCTCTGTCAATTCTGAGTCGCCGCTTTGGTCTTCTCGACTTGTTATGTTATAACATCATAAAGCATAACGAATCGATAGCATGAAAAAGCCACTCATTTTTCCTCTGCAGGCAGGTATGCCTGACTTATTGCAACGACCAGAGCCGCTGTATCAACCATCACATGGCGGGCTAAACCGTTTTACTCGTCACTTTTCCTCATTCATAGACTCTTTCGCTCGTACTCAAAAAGCGTGTCTGTGGGCTTTGGCCTTCTGTGTTGCGCCAGCGGCATGGGCACATCCGCATTCTTGGATTGATATGAAGACCACCATTGAAGGCGAACAGGGGATGATCACCGGTTTTAAGATGGTGTGGTCGTTTGATGCCATGACCTCGGCCTACATGTTAGACGGGGAAGATATGTCGCCCGACAACGCACAAGCAACGTTGCAAAAAGTAGCGGCCTCTGTGTTGGAAAACATGAAGTATGAACATTACTTCACGTATTTCTATGACGGTGACACGCCGATCAAATACAAGGTGGTAGAAAGCGGCACCTTAAGCCGTGATCGAGCTAAGTTAGTGTTGCAGTTTGAGCTGCCACTGTCCAAACCCAAGCCTGTGACGCGCGATTCATTGCGACTGCTGATTTTTGAGCCGAGCTATTACGTCGATATGGCGTGGAAGTCGAGTTCTGATGTGGTGTTGTCGCCGGATCTGGCACGTCAGTGCAAGGTGGATGTGATTGCGCCCAATCCTACGCCCGAGCAGATGAGTTACGCCATGTCGCTGCCTGCCGATGCGGATCCGGATAATGCGCTGGGGCAGTTATTTACCCAAACCGTGAAACTGCATTGCGCCGGTTTGCCTGCCGCACCGTGAGCGCACCACGCTTAATAAAATTGGCGACTAAAACAAGCTAATACAAGATGCTAAAGACAAATGGAAAACAGACAGAATGAAACGGAATACTGACTTTCAAATCAGCCGGCACAAACCGCGTCTGCTCGCTGCCATGGCGTTGACGCTGGTGACGGTCGGTGCCTATCAGTTGTGGTTACTTTGGCCATCGATGGTGATCAGCAGTATTCAGTGGCAACGGGAAGTGAACGCACAATTGGCCGACTTATTGTATGACGCCAAAGCGGATCCATTTATTGCGGGGGGCTATCTGGCGGGGTTCAGTTTCCTGTATGGCATGTTGCACTCGCTAGGGCCGGGACATGGCAAAGTGATAGTGACGACCTATCTCGCAACTCATCCCACCAAGGTGAAAGCGAGCCTGATTCTGACCGTGGTGTCCGCACTGTGTCAGGCGTTAGTGGCAATAGCTTTGGTCAGCGTGTTGCTTTGGGGCTTTCAGGCTTCTATGCGAGTGGTGAATGAACGGGCAATGACCTTTGTGTCGCTCAGCTTTGCGCTGGTGGCGGTGCTGGGTGGCTTGATTTGCTGGAAGGCGGTAAAGCAGTTAGTTCGCGCATATCGGGAGCGTAGACAGGACCGTCGTAAAGCGCTATCGGGTACGCCAGTGACGTTAAAAACTGAATGGAAGGTGCGTGCGGTTACAACATCAACAGATGCTCCAATTGTAAATGCAGTGCGTCCGGTGTCGTCACCATCTTGTGCGCACCATCATGACGGGTGTGGCTGTGGGCATCAGCATGTGGCCGATGCAGCAGCGATCAATCGTGCGTCAACCTGGCAAGAATATGCAGCGATTGTGGCCAGTATAGGGATCCGTCCGTGTACCGGTGCGATCATGGTGCTGTTGTTTGCCAATATGGTTGGGTTGTATTGGATGGGCGTCGTGAGTGCGATTGTGATGGCGGCGGGGACGGCGTTAACCACCTCAATCATTGCAATTATGACGCTAACGGGTAAACAAGTGATCAAACGCTATTTGCAGGCAGGCAATCGCCATAAAAACGCGGAAGAATCTGGCTGGCAGTTAACCGGCTATTATCTGCAGTTGTTCGGTGGTGTGGTGTTGGTGCTGTTGGGACTTTTACTGATGAGCGGGCAGGAGGCGGGGATCTCGCCGGTATTCGCGGTCTAAGTTTGTTCAGGTTAAGTAACAGTCCATGAAGCGATAATGCGAAGTCGTAAATGCAAAAAGGATCTGCCGGGGCAGATCCTTTTTTTATTTGGCGGTGACGATAATGTCACGCGTTAGCAGAGGAATTACAGCTTACGCCATACACCCCATTCGCCAGTGGTGCCAGGTTCTTCACCTTTTGTCCACCAAGCAGCTTTCCACTCTGCGTTGTCGTGTGTTACCACGTCGTTGGTGTTGTATTCAGCACTTGCAGACCATGCGCCCACTTCTGGCACTTCGCCGTCAGTCAGTACGCGCTTCCACACGTTGCTCACGCCTGGTTCTTCGTTCTGGTTCCACCAACCTGCTTTCCACGTTTTATCGTTGTGAGTGACTACATCGTTTTCAACGTAAGTCGCGCTCTTGTCCCATGCACCTTCTGGTAGTTCTGGGTCAACCGGTGGCTCTACTGGTGGTGGCGGATCGATTGGTTTCAGGGTAGATAGCGCAAATGCACTGTCTTTCTCAGCAGACCATACGCGGTTTGCGTGGATGTTGCTGTCATCGAAACGGTATTCGTTTGCAGCGTTATCCCAAACACCTACTGCCCACTTGCCTGCGTGCTGTGTGTTCACTTGGTTAGCAAGATCGCGTGCCCAAGTGGTTTGGTTGCCAGCAGTGATTAGCAGACGCTCATCGATTTGCTCGTTACCGTTGCTGTCCATCGTACGTAGACGCATAGTGTCGCCAATTTCTGGCTGCGGGTAACCAGCTGGTACGAAGTAACCTTCGATCGCGTTCAGTTTACCGTCTTCTACTGGCGGAGGCGTGATGCCGCCGTCATTTTGCTTGATCACGATGTCGCTACAGTTGTAGAAACCTTCACCGGCTGGATCAATACGCTGCCAACGGGTGTAAAGGATTGCATCGCCTTCACGATCTTTTGGTAGTTGTACTTTGAAGCGGTATGTTTTGTACGGAGACGTCGCTTCAGGGGCAATGTTACCTGCGGTATCAACCAGTTCCAGATCTTCCCAGTTTAGTGGCTGAGTGAAGTCGTGGCCCGGTTTTGTCAGGTAAAATTCCCAGAAAGAAGGGTTGTGTGGTGCTGTTGCTGTCCACACGAATTCAAACTCACCGTTTTCATCCAATGTGATAGTGGTTTGCTGCCAATCTGGTGAGGTAACGTCTAGGCCAGATTTTTGTGCATCACCTGCTGCACATAGCTCACCGTTTGGTACTTGCTGCTTCACGGCTTCAATGTTGTTGTAGTCAGCGGTTAGGGCTGCCACTTCATTACGCTGAAGGAATGCGTAGTTGCCAGATTTGTCGTAGGCTTTTTGACACGCTGCGTTAGGAATCGCATTGCTCCAGTAGCCGCCGTCGTTGTAACAGGTGTTTTGACGTGCGCTTGGGAATTCAGCCCAGCCGTGTGCACTTGCGGTTTGAATAGTCGCAAGGTTTGCCACTGCTGCAAGTACAGCAATGCTTAGCTTGTTCATAGGTGACATAATTACTTCTCTTTATGTTGGAATAATGTCAGTCATGTTTATCATGCTTGTTTTATATGTTCTTTGATGAATAAGTTACGCAAAAAAGTGCAAAACGTTATCTAACAAGAAATGGATATCTGACATTATTTTTCTGACGGAATATTTATATTTAAAAATTGATTATTATCAAAATAAAAGTTTTGAATCGTCATGATTAATTTTTATTGTTGCGAAAATTTCTTTTTTATTCAGAGTGTTAAATTTATTTTTATTGGCTTTGTAATATTTGCTTACAACTGTCAGGTTTGAGTAAATAATGAAAAAGACAATCGAAAAACACATCTAACGCGCTGCATTTTATTTTGTAGGAATATTCTTACGGTATTTTTATTTGAAAATGCGTGTGTATTCTTGGCTCAGAGTCACGAAATGAAAAATTGACATTCATCGGACATCAGGTGAGTTGTTCAAATAAATAAAACATTGTTTGTTATATGACCTTTTCTGTGTGAATAAGTGCTTATGTTTGATTTTGTTCCTTCAGGGGGCTGGTGCATTCATGCCTGTGGAGTCTGTACAGGAAGTGTATCGGCACCGAAAACAGACGGTTGGTGAGGGGGATATTGTCTTGCAACGAGGATTGTACTCGCTGAAATCCCCATATTGAGGCAGCTTGGGTATAATGGGGGGAGGGAATCATGAGCGCAGTGAGCGAGAAAATGACAAGTTATCATACAATGTTTAACCGACGAGCACAGGGTAGACAAAGGGCAGGGAAGGCCGCTGTATCGCCCTGGTGGGTAGTCGGGCTGATTGGCATGTTGAGTGCCGCACCGGCTTTTGCAACGCCACCCCCAGCCCAAGGCGAAGTCTCGACGCCAATAACCGTGAGTCAGTTACCGCAGACGGCAAATTATCAAGCTGACGCTGCACTGATCCGCCATACCTATGAAAGTCAATTGTACATGCTGCCTGCCTTTAAGATGGGTCACTATGGGTTGCGGATGTACCGCCAGACTTTAGATCCTAAATACAGTGCCGCGATTTGGGCGGATATGGCGCGTGTGGCCAGTCGTTTGAATTATTTCGCGGCAGAAGTGAATACACCGGCGCAAATTGCAACGTATTCAGCGGAACGTTTGGCAAATTACGGTCAGAAGAAAGATGCGCGAAGCAAGTTACGTTTTAATGCCACGTCGTCTTCTCCGGCGTATTTTTATCTTGGCGTTGATTTGCTTGGGTCGATGGCACGAGCCAATGAATATGGCTTAAAACATAATAACGACAAGCAATTGCGGGATGTGATCCGCCGTTACGATTTTAACCGTTATGCGACAGATCCCGCCATGATTAAGGCATGGGCCGCCCAGTTGGCGAATCAGGTGTATTGGTTACGCCAATTAGGTGAGCAGGATGTGGTGGACGCCTTTATTGCGGCGTTTAAACAGACCTATCCGGATCGTCAGGATGCGCAGCTGTCGGATCAGCAATACATGAATAAGCTGTATGGCATGACACACATCATTCTGGCGGCGTCTGAGTATTACCAGTATCAGATTGATGAAGAAAACTTCCAGTGGATCTACGATTACTACCGCGCCAATATCGACACCATTTTGAAACGTGCGAAAGAAGATGTTATTGCCGAAGTAGGCATTAATTTCTTGTTGGCAGGGTTAGAGGATGATCCTGTGGTAGCGAAAACCCGTCAGGCGATTCAAAAAGCGATGAACCGAGAGGCCGGTTTAGTGCCTGCGGTCGATGGCAGTACCGGTCTCGTGTACGGCGAACACCGTAACGTGTTAGCCATTATGTTGTTGGATTGGCGAGGTGTACATACTGCCCCGACGATTCAAGAGCAGCCGGCGATATTTGATGACATGCCGTATGGGCTGATAGCGCAGTAGTGCCGCTATATAAACATAAGCGTTGATCAAAAAAGGGGCGATGCGCCCCTTTCTTATCGATTCGTGGTTAATAGTGGTACTTACCGGTAATGCTATCCACGATGAAGGTTTTAACGGTCATCGTCGGTGACCAGTAATTGCCTTGCCAACCCGCTTTGATTTTCAATTGACGCACAAACTCCGCTGGTTGACGGATCTGCTCCCATACTTGCGGCAAGAATAACGCTTGCGCATGGTTGTCCGATAGAATCACACCTACCTTATTGTTGCTCAGGTGTGCGATCAGCGCTTGCTCGGAGTCGACACTCAACACTTCCGGTTGCGACAGCACGGAGACTTCAATGGTCAGCTGATCGAGTTGCTCTTCACACAACGGCATAAAGCGGCGGTCCTGATAGGCACTGGCTCGCGCCTTGTTGTGCACATCTAAAACCAGCGGGCTGTGTGCGAGGGTTGTACCTAAGCAGCCTTGCAGTTTGCCATTGACTTTCAACGTGACGAAACTGGCGCCAGGTTGCAGCAATTTTTTGCCGTACAGATCAAGCCGTGGGGGCAGGATAAGCTCATCCGAAAAGTGGCCACGAATGGCATCTCGGGCAATATCCAGCAATTGTGTTAGTTCACCTTTATTGAGGTGCTGAAATGATGTAGCTGACATATCCTACGACTCTCTCCTTATCTCCGATGGCAGTGTCACCAGAGTTAATCAATGTATTACGTATAAGTGGGTATCCCTTTTGTTTGGCTAGCAATAGCAATGTGTTAATGCCCGTGGCACCACAGGCTTGCTCGGGGGTAAGGGTGGCCTGGTAACTTTCTATCAGGGAACAGGTATGGTGATCGATACGTGTTGCGTCTGAGTAGGCATGAAAATGGCTGAGGTCACTGCTTATCACAAGCAGGCAATCGTCGCTTTGCCAAAGTGGGTCAATGGCGCGGGCAACAACGGCCGGTGAAACATTACTGGTTAAGAGCGGTAACAGGGTAAAGTCATGTAAACATGACTGCAGAAAAGGCAATTGCACTTCAAGACTGTGTTCTTGAGCGTGGACTTTATCTGATACCTCAATATCATCTATTTCCCGCAACTTTTCAACACTTTGTATGTCAATAGGGACTTTTCCGAGAGGTGTCTCAAAATAGTGACAGGCTGGCAGGGCGCAGCCCTTAAACGCAAAGCGATGACTTGGCCCAATTAGGATCACTTTTCGTATCCGACTCGCTTGTTGACGCAGGGCACGATAGGCCTCTGCCGCCACACTGCCTGAATACATATAGCCCGCATGCGGCACGATGAGCGCCTTAATTTTCCCCTGTTGTGTCGATTCAGATGCGGCTGTGTGAGTGAGTGCGGCATTATCGTCATCTAACCAATGATTGACTTGCTGCTGGAGAGCCGTGGCCGAATGGGGATAAAAATGTCCGGCAACAGCAGGAGGACGAGTGAGCATACGGATCTCCATTAACAGGCGAGAAAGGCCGTTGTTAAGCGTGCCTCTGCAATAAAGGATATATACTCAGTATAGGTCGTCACGTAAGTCGTGAGCAGGATAAGATCAAGGTTGCGAGTATGAATAAATCATTGACGCAGAAAGGGTCGAGTCAGTCTGTACCGCCCGCCAGCTGGCCGACAACGCATTGGCATATGCTGGCGGATGGGCGGGTGGTGTGTGATGTTTGCCCACGCCATTGTCGCTTGCGTGACGGTAAGCGTGGCGCCTGTTTTGTTCGTCAGGCGCAAGGCGGCGAAATTGTCCTGACCAGCTACGGGCGCAGCAGTGGTTTTTGTGTGGATCCGATAGAGAAAAAACCACTGAATCATTTCTATCCAGGCAGCTCGGTGCTGTCATTTGGCACTGCCGGGTGTAATTTAAGCTGTCAGTTTTGCCAGAACTGGCAGATCAGTAAATCCCGTCACATTGATACGCTTGGCGCGCAAGCCATGCCGGCGCAGATCGCCCAAGCAGCATTACGCTATGGCTGCGACAGTATTGCGTTTACCTATAATGATCCGGTGATTTTCATGGAGTACGCCATGGATGCGGCGCAAGCATGCCGAGAGATGGGTGTACACAGTGTGGCCGTGAGTGCCGGTTATATGTGTGATCAGCCTCGGCGTGAATTTTTCTCGATGATGGATGCGGCCAATATCGATCTGAAAGCGTTTACCGAGCGCTTTTATCACAAGATCTGCCATGGTCATTTGGTGCCGGTGCTTGATACCTTACTGTATCTTAAGCATGAAACGTCGGTGTGGTTTGAAATCACGACGTTGTTGATCCCCGGGGAAAACGACAGCCCGAAAGAAATAGACGCATTAACCTGTTGGGTCGCCGATCATTTAGGGCCGGATGTGCCGATCCATTTCTCTGCCTTTCATCCCGACTTTAAAATGTTGGATAAGCCACGTACTCCACCTAATACCTTAATTCAGGCGCGCCATATCGCTCAGGCGAACGGGCTGCACTATGCCTATGTTGGCAATATCTTTCATGAGGAAGGCGACAGTACCTATTGTCCGTCATGCGGCAAACAGGTGATTGCCCGAAACTGGTTTAAGTTGGGAGCGGTAAATGTGACGGATGATGGCTTGTGTGCCTTTTGTGGCGAAAAGCTGGCGGGGCGGTTTGCCAAAAGAGAGCAAGCATTTGGGCGTCAGCGCATTCCGGTCACGGTGAGTAAATAATGGTGGAAAGCGTTAATGGTGAGTATTCGCAGGCAGTCAATGGGCTGGAAAGTGGCGATAAACACGTCATACGCAATGAAAAGCGGACGTAACCGAGGATGGAGTCTTGTCACTGTTTTGGCCTTCTATTATCTTATCGGCCATAAGTTAACCTGAAAAAGTGAAGAACGATGTCTGAGATGACAATGGAACAACTGGCGGGCTACCAAAACTTGGTGATCACGCAGCCAAACTGCCCATACTGCGTAAAAGCAAAAGCGATCCTTGATGCGCGCGGCACCGAGTACACCTCACTGGTACTGGGTGAAGATTTGTCTAAAATCCTGATGGTGGATTTTATCGAGCAGGCAACAGGTAACGTGGTACGCACTGTGCCACAAATCTTCTTGGACGGTCAGTACATCGGCGGTCACGATGATTTGGTGGCTTTCCTTGAGCGCCAAGTCGATGGCGACGAGTTCGGTGATTTTGAACTGTAAGCCTTCGTCGTAAAGATGAAATAAAAACAGCCAAAGGTGTCATGCCTTTGGCTGTTTTTTTATGTGCACGAATACTGAAAAAACGTGTGCTGAGAATGCGTGCCGTTGGTTACTGCGAAGGCGAAACGGCAAACGACGCTAAAAAGACGGAGACAATCAGCTCGACTTTTTCTTTCAGCACCTCGCCTTCTGCTTCAGGAATGATGGTCATCAGCTGGGGCCAGAATAATGCCCCCTGAAACAGACTGAGATACACATTAGAAATAACTTTGATATCGGTGTCTTTCAATTGACCGGCTGCCATGGCCTCACGAAACCACTGCATGATGGCTTTAGAGCTGTACAGGGTTTTGTTCAGCGTATTGGCCATATCGGGTTGGCGAAGAAATTCCATCACAATGGTACGGGCTAAGGGAATGCCGTAAGTGTGATACAGAATGTCGGCTTCTTGGTAAGTGATATCGGTGAGCTGCGCGTGCAGGCTACGCTGAGGGTCAAAAGTATACTGAACGGTTTGGTTGGTGGACTCATGCAAGATGGTCAACACCGCTTCAAATAAATTCTCTTTACTTTCAAAGTGACGATATAACGTGCGCTTTGACACTTCAGCCGCCGCACTAATCCTGTCCATATTCGCGGCTAAAAACCCATGTTGCATGAATTCGGCTTTGGCGGCGTCGATGATGGCGAGGCGTTTTAGTTCGGAGCGTGTCATTGTGGTTCCATGTTTTCCTGACTTAATGCGAGAAGTTTATCAAGATTATGTCAAAAAGTACACTTGCTAGTTTACTTTTGCGTTGGCCTATATAAAAATAAACTCACAAGTTTACTTTTGTCGTCGCGCTGAGTGTGCTCGACGGTAACATCTGGGACCTGAGTGTCCTCATACCCAACGGTCGCGCCGGACCAACCTTTTAGGGGAGAAATAGGTGAATACGTATTTTAAGAAGTCAGTATTGGCATCTTTTAAGTTCAATGCCCTTGCTGCAAGCATTGCCATGTCAACCTTAGTGCTGACAGGTTGTGGCGCGGAAGAGCCTCAAACTGTGGCCGCACCGGTCATCAAACCTGCATTGACGGAAGTGATCAGCACGCAAGCCAATGATGATTTGAGTTTTAATGGGGTTGTTCGTGCGGCAGAACGTGCGGATTTAGCCTTCCGAATTGGCGGCCGTATTACCGATATCGCAGTCAAAGAAGGGGATGAGGTGAAACAAGGTCAGGTATTGGCGACCTTGGACTCACGCGATGCGCAAACGGCACTGGAGTCGGCCAAGCTGGAACTGGATAACTCGAAAGCGGAATACCTGCGTGGTAAAGCCATTTACGAGAAAAGTCAGGCCATTGCCAAGAGCGATTTAGATACCCTGACAACGCGCTATAACCTGGCGAAAAACCGCTTGGCTGAAGCCCGTCGTCAGTTGGAATACACCCAAATTAAAGCCCCGTTTGATGGCATTATTGGCCGCAAGTTGGTGGACAACCACGTACAAATCCAAGCCAATGCGCCGGTGGTGACCTTGCATAACCTGCACGATCTGGAAGTGGTGATTAATATTCCGGATAACGTGATGTTAGCAGGCATGAGTGGCACTAAAGCCTTAGCTGAGCTGTCTGCGATTCCGGGTGTGGTGTTCCCGTTGGCACTGCGTACCTACGCAACCCAAGCGGATCCCATCACCCAGACTTACGCCATTGTGTTGGGTTTTGAAGACAGCAAAGGCTATCGCGTGCTACCGGGTATGGCGGTGAAAGTGCTGCCGTATCAGGATGCTAACGGCGAACAGAATGCCGCAGGTATTTCGTTGATCACCGTGCCTTTGACGGCGGTTGTGCCAGATAACCAAGGTAAACAGTTTGTGTGGGTGATTAACGCCGACAATAAAGCCGAAAAACGTTACGTGACCGTTGGCGCGCTGAGTAAGAACCGTGTAGTGATCACCGAGCACCTGAAAGTGGGTGAGCGCATAATCATTGCCGGTGTGTCGAGCGTGAAAGAGGGCATGGAAGTGCGCCCTTATACCGATGACAGCAATGGGGCGTAATTGATGGATATTGCACGTTATACCATTGCGAAACGCACCAGTGTTTGGGTGCTGATCGCGCTGATTTTGCTGGGGGGCTACATCAGCTACCTTAAGCTGGGCCGATTTGAAGATCCGGAGTTTGTGATCCGCCAAGCGGTGATCAACACCCCGTACTCGGGCGCCACGGCCCAAGAAGTGTCAGATGAAGTCACTGACGTCATTGAAGGGGCGGTGCAGTCACTGCAAGAGCTCAAAGAAGTGAAGTCGGTGTCCAAGCAGGGCATGTCAGAAGTGACGGTGGAAATTAAGCTTGAATTTGCCAAGTCATCGGCAGATTTGCAGCAGGTGTGGGACAAACTGCGCCGTAAAATCACCGATGCTCAGCGCATGCTACCGCCGGGCGCGGGGCCGTCTATTGTCAATGATGATTTCTCGGATGTGTATGCGCTGTTCTTTGCGGTGACCGGTGAAGGCTTTACCGACAAGCAGCTGCAAGACTACGTCGATAGCTTGCGCCGTGAATTGGTACTGGTACCGGGCGTGGCGAAAACCGCGACTTTGGCAGAACAGCAAGAAACCATTTTTGTTGAGATCTCCAGTGAGCGTTTAGCCAAGTTTGGTCTGTCGGCAGAAAACGTGTTCCAGGTGCTGCAAAAGCAGAACATGGTGACCGTGGCGGGCAGTATCGAAACCGATGCGATGCGTATTCCGGTGATCCCAAGTGCCAGCATTCGTTCATTCAATGATCTGAAGAACCTGCAAGTGGGTGTGGGTGAAAACAACACCGTACTGCGTTTGGGCGACATTGCGAACGTGACTCGTGGCTACCAAGAGCCGTCATCCATGCTGATGCGCTACAACGGCGAGCGTGCGATTGGCTTTGGTATCTCTAACGTGACCGGCGGTAACGTCGTGGACATGGGGGATGCGGTAAAAGCGCGCATTGCGGAGCTGGAGGGTCAGCGTCCTTTGGGCATGGAACTGCACGAGATCTCGATTCAGTCTGACTCGGTTCGTGCTTCGGTGGCTAACTTCATCGATAACCTGATTGCTGCTGTGGTGATCGTGTTTATCGTATTGCTGCTGTTCATGGGTCTACGTTCCGGCGTGATCATCGGTTTTGTACTGCTACTGACGGTAGCGGGTACGCTGTGCATCATGTTGATTGAAGACATCGCGATGCAGCGTATTTCGCTGGGTGCCTTGATTATCGCACTGGGTATGCTGGTGGATAACGCCATCGTAGTGACCGACGGTATTCTGGTGCGTTTGCAAAATGATCCGGATGAAGATCGCCATGTGATTGTGTCGGATGTGGTGAATGCCACTAAATGGCCTTTGCTGGGCGGTACCGTGGTGGGTATCTGTGCGTTCAGTGCCATTGGCCTGTCGCCGTCAGACATGGGGGAATATGCCGGTTCATTGTTCTGGGTGATCCTGTACTCCATGTTCCTGAGCTGGGTGTTTGCCGTGACTGTCACCCCAATGCTGTGTTTTGACTTCCTGAAAGTGAAAGCGCGCGCAGCGGATCAGAAACCGGGTCGCATGGTTACCCTGTACAAAGCTTTGCTGACATGGGTGTTGTCACACCGTGTGATCAGTTGTGCGCTGTTGGTTGCTGTATTGGCTGGTGCCGTGTATGGCGTGCGTTATGTACCGCCGGGCTTCATGCCGGAATCACAGCGTCCGCAGTTCGTGGTGGATGTGTACTTGCCGCAGGGTTCAGACATTAAACGTACTGAACAGGTGGTGGCGAGCATTGAGCAGGATGTGAAAGCCAAAGACGGTATTACCAATATCACCAGCTTCATTGGTGGCGGTGGTCTGCGTTTCATGCTGACTTACGCACCGGAAGCCCGTAACCCAAGTTATGGTCAGTTGCTGATTGATATTGATGATTACACTAAGATTGCCCCGCTGTTGGTAGAGCTGCAATCGGAGCTGGATGCTAAATACCCGGACGCGTCGATCAAAGTATGGAAGTTCATGCTTGGTCGCGGGGGCGGTAAGAAAATTGAAGCGGGCTTCAAAGGCCCAGACAGCCGTGTACTGCGTCAGTTGGCGGAGCAGGCGAAAGCCATCATGCTGAACGATGACAATCTGATCGCGGTGCAGGATGACTGGCGTCAGCAAGTGCCGGTGTTGCGTCCGGTGTACTCAGCAGAAGAAGCGCAGCGCTTTGGCCTGACGACACAAGAGATCAACCAGGCGATTGCACAGACATTGTCTGGCCGCCGTGTGGGTGTGTACCGTGAAGGGGATGATTTGGTGCCGATTGTGGTACGTGCCCCAGAAAACGAGCGTGATCACCAGCGAGCGATTGAAAACACCGAAGTGTACAGCCAGAAAGCGGGCGGTTTCATTGCGGTGAGCCAGTTGGTGGACTCTGTGGATGTGGTATGGCAAGACGCGATCCTACGTCGTATCGACCGTATGCCGACTATTCTGGTGCAGGCGGATCCGGCGCCGGGTGTATTAACGGCAGATGCGTTCAACCAAGTGCGTCCACAAATCGAAGCGATTGACTTGCCACCGGGTTACGAGTTGATCTGGTACGGGGAATACAAAGCCTCAAAAGATGCCAATGAAGGCTTGGTGATCTCTGCCCCTTACGGGTTTGCCGCGATGATCCTGTCGGTGATCTTCATGTTCAACGCCTTGCGCCAGCCACTGGTGATTTGGCTGACTGCACCACTTGCATTGGTGGGTGTGACAGTAGGCTTGGTGATCTTCCAAACGCCGTTTGAGTTCATGGCGATTCTGGGCTTCCTGAGCTTGATCGGGATGATGGTGAAAAACGCCATCGTACTGGTGGATCAGGCTGATGTGGAGATCCGAGAAGGGCGAACGCCGTACGATGCCATCATCATGGCGGCACTTAGCCGTGCGCGTCCGGTATTGCTGGGTGCTTTCACCACCATTTTGGGTGTGGCACCATTGTTGATTGACCCGTTCTTCAAGAGTATGGCAGTCACCATCATGTTTGGTCTGTTGTTCGCAACGATCCTGACGTTGGTGGTGATCCCATTGTTCTACGCGATGTTCTTCCGTGTGAAAGTGGAAACGGCATAATCAGAGCGTAAATCGCAAACCATAAAAAAGGGCGTCCTTGTATAACAGGGACGCCCTTTTGTTAATTATTTATGAGTTCATGAATGCGCATGGCATGTTTTAATCCTTCCGCCATAAATCTTTTATTTTCATTGTTGATTGCTACTTCCTTACCAAGATCAATTATTTCACCGTTAACTATTGGATGATATGCTGTTTTAAAGTTAGCAGTATAGATCTCTTGTGATGGAAATTGTTCAACCTCATTAGTGTTGATGAATAAGTTATAAGAGCTATTAGTATAATGTGTTTGAGTATCAAGAGTGAATATTTCATTGTCGTCAAGGTCATTCAAGGTCATTCCTGCAGGAGTACAAGAGTTGTATTCAATTTGCTCTAAAGTGCACTGATAACTATCATAATTACTATTCCATGTGATATTTTGATAAATTGAAAATGACAAATGATTGTTATTTTCGTTAAAAGAAATTGAAACTTGTGCAGGTGATATTAACTGACGAAACTCATTAGTTATAACTTCATAAGAGTGTTGATTGTGAGCATTTAAAGAAAATCCAAAATTACCACTTGAGTCAATTAATTGAGTTGAGCAATCGATAGTAAAATTTTCGTTACCTCGACACATTATTTGAGCTTCAGATTTTTCGATGCCAACAGATTGTAGTTGTGTATATGTATGTTCTGAGATCGGTATTTCCTCTACTTCATACTCTGTCCATTTAAGGTATTGTGCATCATGTAAATCTTCATTGTTACAGGTGAAAGTATCTGGGGTCAATGGTTCTGTTAGAGTAAAAGTAACGTTATCCGAATCAATATACCACTGACAGCTGGAAATATCTTTTTCTTTTAGACGTTTACCATTGTTTTCCCAGACGATATGAACAGTCTCTCCATTCGTGGAATAATAGATTTGGGCTGGAGCATTCAGCCGATGAAGAGTATCGTAATCAAGTCTCCAAGCTTGAGTGTATATATCCAATAAGTTACCAAGACTATCAGCAGATCCTGATATGTAATTTGGCTTATCATTTTTTCTTACAGAATAAGTCAACTCATCAGGGTTAATACCATTATTAATCCCATTTCCATCATATGGATAGCTAAGATAATACCATGATCCGCTTCGCCATTCTTCTGTTCTGTATGAAGTTCCAGAATAAACATCGTAGTTGACTACGATAGTATTAGGTTTGTCATTATCCCGATAATAATTGCCATGCTGATACCAAGCTCTTATTGTACCGAGTTTTATTTTGTTTTCGATAGTAGGAAGGTCATTGCACTGACGGTGTAAGATGAATTTTCCCTCATGCTCATAACCATATGCGATACCGCCATCACTGAGCTGCTTCTTAACGATTTTTTTTATTGTTCCATCTGGAAGTACTGCATTTTCGCAGTAGTTGATAGTATGTTTTTCATCTGTGTTATCACTCGAGTTACACCCTGATATAATTGACAATGCAATCATTAAGTAAGGGCTTGATTGTTTTTTCATGACGAATTTACTCCATAAAGTGATGATGTTTTATTTAATATTATTGATCGTTATAATTAGAAGATAAAATACTACATTCTTGTTTGATATGATTATCTAGTTGAATAATATTTATTAAGTTGATTTGAAATTTTTGATTTGATTTTTTTCACCGATTATGACTGTTGATCTTTAATTTTTGTGGTAGGAATTTTTGAAAATTCACAATTTATTGGAATTAATGCCTGCTGTTTACTTGTGAATGTTTTATAATAAAATGAAGATTGAATTTATAAAAGTAACTAGGTTCTATATTTTAATATAAAAGTAAATGGTATTTTACAAGGTTTCATTTGTACCAGAGTATTTTCCATATGAAACCTTCTTTCATGACTGGTCTACCTGATTACCACATGTAACCAATCAGTAGGGTCGACACATTGACATTTAAGCCAGCATCTTCATTAAAGCTGTGATGGTATTCCAGCGCAAAACCAGAATCAAAGGTGTAACCCACACCGAGCATTAAGGTTTCATTGGTGTAGGTGTTATAGCGCGTATCTTCAACAATCACACCCATGCTACCATCTTGACACGGAGGAATTATTAAATCGTGTGAAAAATAATGGTGCGCATTCACGCGGGAAAGGTTTTTAGCCAAGCTAGAATGACAACGGGACGGATGCTAACAATAAAGGTTATGACAAGGTAGTTATAAAAAGTGTCAATTTAATTTCCCGTCAAATCATCATCTTAAAATGTTTTATGTAATACGTGTAAGACATAAGACTGCGAAGTGAGGGGTAAGGGAGCAATGGTAGAGTGGCGAATGAGAAATAAAGATAAATAAACGTATTGAGGTGCCTCAATACGTTTATCGGTATTATTTTTAGAGTTTTTTTAAGTTAACGATTTGGTAGTCATGAGGTTCACTAGGTGCATGGATTTCGCCGGTGAATTGGTTATTTCCATTGTAGGTATAAACGCCAGTCAGATCGCTGGTACATTCACCCCATGGGCAAAAGAAGATGCCATTAAAACTAAAGCCATTCTCATTGGCCGTGATTTTCCCTCGAAAACGCTGTGATCCGCTGGTTTTTTCTAAGGTGTAGCTATCACCTTGTTGACTGATTTCACAGCGAAAGTCGGGGTAGGTGTATTTCTCACCCAATCCATCAAACTGAGTCAGAGAGCAACTGTAATGCCCAACCCATGCTTGTAGTGGTTGAGGCGACGCCTTGTCAGCCAGTGCGGAGGGACTCAGGGCGATAAGGCTGGTAAAGATCATGAGTGATAAGGATGATTTCATAACAGACTCAATATAAGAAAGTGAAAGGATCAACTGCGTGATTTTGTTGACGGATTATCTTGTTGTGTATTAACCCATGCCGGATTAAAAATGGAACCATCGGCATTAATGAAATATTGATGGGTGACTGTCTCAGTCTGTTTTAAGGTGTCGACTTTGTAGACATTAAAGCTGCCTTTATTGGTGTGACCAATGAGGTAGCTATTGAATTCCGACGTTTCGATAGTCATCGGAGATTGAATTAAATATTGGTTAGCGATCAGCGAGCTGGTGCAACCGGTTAAGATAAAGAGAGTGATGAGGAATGAAAAAACGATTTTCATACATGCTCCTGCACAAGTGAAAATAAAAGAAGGCACTGTCTTTTCAATGGAAAACGCTTGGGGATACTGTTAATTAGCGCGCAATTTATCACGACTGTTTTCAACGTGCTTGAACAGGATACAGATATTGAAAACGGGTAAATCGTGTATCGAGTCATATCACATTTGACAGTGATGGATGCGTCAGTTGTTGCACTTTTATTTTGTTTTTGACGCTTTTAGGCCGTTGAAAAAGTTGTGAAATGACCGCTGGTATGTTGAAAGGCGAGGGCTGGAAAGATGCGGCAATTAGGAGTGAAAGGGGAGGCGACGAAAGTAGCAGGGTAATGAAACAAAAAAGGAATAACGCCAGCAGCAAGGCCGCTGGCGTAGTGTTAGCGAAATGGCTTATGACTGCGTCGACACCGCAGAATTAGCTTGCTGACGATACATCGGTAAGGCGCAAAACAGTAAGATGCTTAAGCAAGGTAACAACCAAGTTGCATGAGCACTGTATAGTGGCAGCCATTGTTCAAAAAAGTGGTCCATCGATACGGGCATCATGCCCAGAATGCTGATGGCATCAATGCTGCCGAATGCGAATGCGGTAAACAATGTGGTCACGTAGATGGCACTGTAACGTTTATCACCAGGGTACACGAAAGCCGTCAGTACCAGCGCAATGGCGACCGGACACAAAATCAAAATAGCAGGTAAGCTGACTGCAAGAATTTGGTTCAGGCCGATATTCGCAATCAAACCGGTCGCGATGATCACAATGGTCGCACTGCGGCGAAATGGCACATTGAACGTTTGCTCGTAGTACTCGGTACACGCATTGGTTAAACCCACGGTTGTCGTTAAACAAGCCATGATAATAATCGCGGCCAATAGCCATTGACCATAATCACCAAAGGTATGTGCCACATAACGTGTTAGCAATTCGCCCCCGTTTGTCACGCCTTCAGCAATCGGCGCGGAGGTGGCCCCCACGTAGCCTAATGCAATATAGCAAGCACCCATCAGTACCGCATAAATGAGGGCGACTTTGCAGGTAATGCGGCTCACGGCTTTGGTTTGTGTTACGCCTTTGTCATGGATAGTTTTGATCACCACCCAACCAAATCCGACGGCGGCGATGGCATCCATGGTCATGTAACCTTGTACCAGACCTTGTGTTAGGGCGCTGTCAATAAAATGCGACTGAGGAGCGGGGGGAAGTGCTAGCGGTGACACCATGGCGTAAATCGCCAAAATCGCCAGCAAAATGATAAGCATCGGTGTCATCACTTTACCAATGTAATCCACCAGTTTTCCGGGACGAAACGCTAAGATCAATGTCACCAAGCAGAAAAGAAATGAAAACAAAGGCAGGCAGTTATCACTGACAAACGGCGCAATACCCATTTCATATGCGACGGTGACGGCGCGCGGCATACTGAAAGCCGGACCAACAGCCGTTAGGATCGCGACCCACATTGCCGTTGCGACCCCTGCAGGTAGTGGATGGGTCAGCAGCTTGCTGTCATTCAGGCGACCGAAAACCACCAGGGTTAACGCTGGCAGACCGACAGCCGTGATCAAGAACCCGCCCATTGCAGGGAGTAAATGTTGCCCAGCCTCTAGGCCCAGAAACGGTGGAAAGATAATGTTGCCTGCACCAAGGAACATGGCGAAGGTCATTAAGCCGATGGCGAGTATGTCGCTGGTTTTCATTGGACAAGTCCTTATTCTATACCCGTTATGCTTACGGGGTATGTTGTGTTTGGACCGTCAGAATGCTGGAAGAAAAAAGGAAGGTTGTCTCCGTCAGCATGGCTGACGGAAATAGCCGCCAGCCTAGATAACGATGACTAGGACGACGACAGAAATAATGGTATTCATTGCGCGCAACAACGCATTTTCGCTCAACGCCTGAGGCGCAGAAGCAAAAGAGCAGCGATGTGAGAAATTTGAAGTAAGCATAGTTATTCAAGTGAGTAGCGAGCAATGTCCACAACATATAAGTAAATACGCGTGCTGTAAATAGGCAGTGGGAGAATTTCCCGTTTTAATAAACGGCTAGGTGTTGCGCGCCAGAGAGGTGCGCGAAAAGAAAGCGAGCATAAAATCAGCAATCGGGTGAAAGGCTGCCAAGAAAGTCAGGCTTTTTTGCTGCTTAATATGGAAAGCTTGAAAAGAAAAAATGGAGCGCGAGGCTCCATTTTTATAGGCGATTAGCTGATAATGCCGGTCAATAAACCCGCAAAAATCAGGCTCGCTACCCCATAGAATCCAAATTCAATACGTGACTCTGTTGCGCTTTTTTCATCTGTACTTTTTAGGGTTGCCATGGTGAAAAATGCGCCACCCGCCAAGCCGATCAATAAGATGATTAAGCCAAATAGTATACCTTCGATAAGATAAGTCACATCCATGCTTATATCCTTTGTGGCACGGGAAAACGAGTGGCACGGATGATACACCTTTGGCCGTGGTTGGCAATGAAAAAATGTTAACAGAATTCAGGAAACGTTCTCCTTGGTCACTTATTCGGCACGTACGAATTAATAGGCATCAATGGCATATAAAGTGTTGGTTTTTTCACCGCTAAAGCCTGTGAAATGGGTTATGGTTGACTCGTGATTATAGGTGAAAAATTGAGCGCATAGTTCGACACAGAAGAGAGGAAAAGCGACCTACACACAAAGGGAATTCATAAATGGCCGATTATCACTAACGGGCAACATAATTCGCTAAAAGTCGCTGAAATGCAGACCTTTGTGGTGAGATAAGCCTGCTATCTTCCATTACGCTTTAAAGAGAAAGCCAATATATAGAGGGGGCAGCGTGGTGAAGATTGCGTGTTTTGGTGAATGTATGGTGGAACTCAGCGGCCAGCCTCTGCAACGTACGTTTGGGGGGGATACGCTCAATACGGCATTGTATTTGGCGCGGTTAGGGCGGCCTCGGGGCATCGAGGTTTGTTATGCTACGGCGCTGGGTGTCGATACCATCAGTCAGGATATGTTGACGTCGTGGCAGAACGAGCAGATCGATACGCGAATGGTACGTCAGTTACCCCATAAATTGCCCGGCCTCTATTTGGTCGAAACCGAACCCAGCGGGAGACGGCATTACCATTATTGGCGTAATGACAGTGCCGCTAAATTCTATTTTGCCGATTTTCAGTCGCCCTTGGAGCAAGCGATTGAGCGTCGAGAGATAGATGTGCTTTATATCAGCGGGATCAGTTTGGCGATTTTAGCGGAAGAAGCGAAAGCGGTATTAGTGACGCTGGTAGAGAAGCATCACCAGCAGGGTGGCAAAGTGATATTTGATAATAACTTTCGGCCACAACTCTGGACCGCTAAACAAGCCCAATACTGGTATAGCCAGGTGTTACCGTTTGTCGATATCGCCTTATTAACGGAGCAAGATGAGTTACGCATCTGGGGAGAAGGAGACAGTGTTGGCCGTTGCCAGCAATTTGGCTGTGATGAAGTGGTGATCAAGCGGGGGAGTGCCCCGTGTATCGTGGCGACCGGGTTGCAGTCGAGTCAGCCACATATTACACAGGTGGCTGCACAGCATGTTAAGACGGTTATCGATAGCACAGCATCAGGGGATGCTTTTGCGGCCGGATACCTGGCAGGGCGGCTTGCTGGCAGCAGTGCAACCGCAGCGGCAGAGTTAGGCCATCAATTGGCTGCGTTGGTGTTACAGCATGAAGGGGCTATTATTCCCTTGGAAGCCATGAAAGGCGTTTTGTCTTAATGTGCCAGACACGCATCGCCTCCTCTGATGCACGAATTTTGAAGGCTGGACGTGAACGCGAAGCCGGATTTTGCAGCAAAGCGTGTGCAGAGAGAATAGATTGTACAGATATCAGGCAATTGATTATTTTTATTGAAATTATTGGTTGACTCACTGCGTGCTTTCCGTAGAATGCAACGCATACCGCAGCGGAGAACGCTGATTGGTACGAAGGCGCGTTGGCAGAGTGGCTATGCAGCGGATTGCAAATCCGTGGACCTCGGTTCGACTCCGGGACGCGCCTCCATTTGCGACACTAGCTCAGTTGGTAGAGCGCAACCTTGCCAAGGTTGAGGTCACGAGTTCGAACCTCGTGTGTCGCTCCAAATTGATGGATGATGTGACCGAACACGAGGAACCTCGTGCCCAAGCTGGTCGCGTCGCTCCAAATTAAAGATATGGCTCAATAGAGTGGTATCAGATGGTGTTTCATTCAGGCACCGTAACGCATTGCGTGCCCTGGTGGTGAAATTGGTAGACACAAGGGATTTAAAATCCCTCGACGTTCGCGTTGTGCCGGTTCAAGTCCGGCCCGGGGCACCATCTCATTGAAGGCTCACAAGGTAACTTGTGGGCCTTTTTTGTATCCTCATTTTCTGCTTATCTTCCTTCCTGATCGCATTTTTCATTTGTTTTGTCGTGTGTTGTTTAAGACGGCTTGTGTCACTGTGAATTCCTGCCTATCGTCGACGCATTGGTCTGCCCAAGGCTTTGTAGAGCGATCCAACGCTCATGGAAATGTCATGCAAAAGGAGAGTTGCCGTGCATTTGATCATTGATGTGGATTACCGTATCAGCGCGTCGAGTGATATTGATACAGAGGGTCATTCACCAGAGCCGAAAGAATACGCAGTGGTGGCGGGGATTGTGTTTGCAGATTGGCAATCCGATCACCGAATCGCTACCCATACAGTGACAGTGGAGAAAGTCGCGCCTTACCAGCCTGGTCAGTTTTACAAGCGTGAATTACCGTGTTTGCTCGCGTTGATAGAAACTGTCACTCCTAGGCCGACAACGATTGTGATTGATGGCTATGTGACGCTCGGGCAAACGCAGCGTGACGGTTTAGGTGCATATCTTTATCGCACATTAGGTGAATGCATACCGGTGATCGGCATTGCAAAGAACCGTTTTGCAGACACGCCTGAAGCCTGCGAAGTATACCGAGGACAAAGTCAAAAACCAGTGTATGTGACGTGTATGGGCATGACGTTGGAAGAAGCCAAAGAGTGTGTACAGACGATGCACGGTCAATACCGTTTTCCAACCTTAGCCAAGGCCGTTGATTCTGAGTGTCGTCAGGCGAGCCCGACGGACACGCCATAAAAAAACCGGCCGAAGCCGGTTTCATCTGTATAGGAACGGTTTTAGTACCGTGAGAGAGGTAGGGCTACAGCACTGGCGTACAGTTACAGTTCTCGCCTTGTGCGTTGGCTTTGCTCTGTTGTTGCGGTGCATACCAGCGATTTAAACCGTTTTGCAGACGTGATGTCGCTTGTGCCGGTGTCATCTCACCTTTCATCACCGCGACGCTGGTGGTCCAGATCTCTTGTTCAAAGTTTGGTTTGCCACGAGAGAGGATTTGGCTGGAACTGCGGATCGTTGAATCACACTGCTCACGCCAGCTCATCATTTCTTGCGCGACCGGATCTTTCACATCAAAGAAATGGTTAGATAGCGAGAAAAAGCCAGAAATCTCGTTGGTTAAGATCTCTGCAAATTCGGATGAGGTCATCCAGGTCAGGAAAATTTCCGCTGCTTCCGGGTTCTTCGCTTTAGCATTGATCCCCATGCCTAAGTCAGTGTGATCACTGAAGTAACAGGCATCGCCTTTTTTCTCCACCGGTGGCGGGAAAGCCCCCATGTTCAGTTTGCCTTGGAAGGTGAGGATATCCCACGAGCCAGCCGGGAACACTGCCGCTTTGCCGTCGGCGAACAGGGCACGGGAATCGCCGTAGCCCCGTTGATCCGCATTGTCACCCATGTAGTTCGACCACTTCGCTAAGGTGCGGA
The DNA here is from genome assembly GCF_001029435.1 of Photobacterium aphoticum. Taxonomy (GTDB): domain Bacteria; phylum Pseudomonadota; class Gammaproteobacteria; order Enterobacterales; family Vibrionaceae; genus Photobacterium; species Photobacterium aphoticum. The sequence continues at coordinate 155,511 of NZ_LDOV01000001.1, forward strand.
AAGTATCCTGATAAGGTTTGCTGTCAATGCGCTCTGTGCCATCAATCAGGGCGCCACGGCCATCTTCACCTTTCCAATAAGTCGGGCCGATATTCTGGAAGGCCAGCGCATCGGTTTCCCAGCGGTCTTTCAGACCCATCGCCAATGGCACGTAACCGGCGCGTTTGGCTTTTTCCAACACCCAGTAGAAATCTGCATTGGTGACAGGCTCATTCACGCCCAGTTCTTTGAATATGTCTTTGTTGTAGAAGAAACCATGGATCACGGAGGCCATTGGCAAACAGAACGTTTGTGCGCCAGAGTCGGTTTGCCACGGCGCCAGTGCAAAGCTTGGGAAGTTTTCAATCCCTTCCATTTCGGTTACTTCTTTCAGTAACCCTTGCTTGAACAATGGCAATGCCCCATCGAACGGGCGACAGGCCAGCAAGTCACCCGCTTGGCCGGATTCGATACGGTTTTTCAAATAGCCGACCGGATTGGCGTTCCATTCGGCGATATCCGCATCTGACGGTGAGACATAATCGACCTTGATGTCAGGGTAGTGCTTGTTAAACGCAGGAATGATTTTTTCATTCCAAATCGCGTTATCTGCACGCCAGGATTCAATCACAACACGTTGCTGAGCTTGTGCGGCAGACGTCAGCGTCAGCAGGGCAGCGGTTAATGAAGCTAAAGTTAACTTTTTCATGCAGACACTCTTACACACGGAAGTTTGAAATCAGGTTTTGTTGCTCTTGCGCCAAGCCCGCCAGTGATTCACTGCTGGCGGCAGAGTCGCGCGCGCCTTTTTCGGCTTCAAAGGCCACGTGGGCGATGCCATTGATGTGCTCCGCCACGTCATGACACACCTTGATTTGCTCTTCGGTGGCATGGGCGACTTGGACCGTCATCTTCTGGATAGCCTGCATGCGGGTAGCAATGTCTTGCAGAATGTCATCCGTCAGACGGGTTTGATTCAAACAGTCTTCCATCTGTTTTTGGCTGGTGCCCATGGTGTCGACCATGCGGGTGGCATTGCCCTGCAGGTTGGTGATCATTTGCTGAATTTCTTCCGTCGACTGCTGTGTGCGAGTCGCCAGGGCACGCACTTCATCAGCAACCACGGCAAAACCACGACCATGATCGCCCGCGCGTGCTGCTTCAATGGCTGCGTTCAGGGCCAGCAGGTTGGTTTGCTCAGCGATGTCTTGGATCACATGCAAAATAGAACCAATGTTGTTGGAGTATTGGTTCAATTGCTGGGTGTTGGATACCGCTTCATCAATGTTGCCAGACAGCTGTTCGGTTAACTGGCGGCTGCGAGAAACCTGAGTACGGCCATCGTTCGCGGCTTGGTTGGTGTTTTCCACTTCAGCCACGGTTAATTCGGTTGAGCGGGAGATCTCTTTCGCGCTCACTTCCATTTCTGAAATGGCCGCCGCAACCTGATCGGTACGGGCTTTTTGATCTTCTACTCGTGACATGGCGGTATCGCTGACTACCGCAGCACGGTTGGCTTCATCTAAGAGATGAGTCGCCCCTTCACCAAACTTGCCAAGTGTGTGTGACATGATGTCGGCCAGCTTGTCCATCGAGCGGCTCAGCTCACCGAATTCATCGTCAGCGTGGTAGTTGGCACGGTTACGCATGTCACCGTCAGCCATTTTATCCAGCATGGTGTTGATCAATGTCAGCGGCTTTTGGATGCTGCGTGTGGTGGTGATGCCCACCCACAGGCTGATCACGCCAGCGATAGCAATCATCACAAACACATACATGAACGCTTTGCTGACTGCCGCATCCGCATCGGCACGACTGGTCTGCGTCAGTACCTGTGCATGCTGGGCGTAGTTTTCCAGCAGTTGTTGAATGGTGGTGGATTCTTGCTGAGTACGCTGACGCTCAGATTGTAGCTGTGCGTTAATGACCTGCTGTTGTTGCAGCACATCCAGCAAACCGTTCGCACCCAATGTCAGTGATTCCACTTTCTTTAAGTTTCGGGAATAGCGGGCTTTAACATCCTCTTCAACCGCAATGAGCGCCAAGCGTTTAAAAGCAATTTCGATGTCTTTTGCAAGTACGTTACGTAACTGTTCAAGGTCTGTGCTTTGGTTGGCACGACGTAGTGATTTCAAGTCGCGGGCAATACCACTGGTGATCAATTCTGCGCGGTTGTGCAGGGAGCGTTTTACCGAAGCTTTTTGCAACAGCAGATTGGCCGCCCAAAGGTAGGTATCTTCCAAACGCAAGAATTGCAGATCCAGCGCCTCACGCTGGGCGATCAAGGTATTGGATTGCTGTTGAAGCGCAATCAAAGATGCCGCTTGATCAAAATAACGGGTTGAGGCTTGTGAAATCGCCTCTAGCTGTTGACGTTCACGGGCAGTAATTTGGGTATTCTGCGCCTGTTGCAACGTTTGGAAAAAGGCTTGTTTCTGAGCAGAAAAGGTTTTATTCACACGGTTCTGCTGAGCCGGATCATCATGGAAGGTATTGATCAGCAAACTGGTTTGCATTAATTGCGTGATCAGACTGCCTGAAGCTACCACCATTGGGGTGGTTTGTTCAGTAATGTGTTCAACTTTATTTTGTAGGGATTGGGCATTGAATAGGCTGACGCTGCTCAGCAAGGCCATCAATACAAACATCAATGTAAAACCGGCAACGGTTCTTTGTACAACGGACAATTTCATTCATTTTACTCACGAACAACCGATAAGGGCTGTAAATGCACACTTTGCCCCATGCTTTCCTTTAAAAAATAATGAATTACAAGGGGCTCCTTGTTGGTTTTATTGTGACATCAATCGAAATAATTGGAATGCGATATAGACATGAAATAATTGAAATTGTTGGCGTGCGCACAATTATTTTGCGTAAGAAAATAAACCGATAAATACAGGTTGAGAATATATTCTTTATTATTCATTTGTATCGCCAAGACGCATTTATGGCTAAGTGTGTGTTGAGTCAAATATCACTCATTTATATCGATAGGCGTGAGGTTGTCTGTTTTTCTATACGATATGCAAAGGAAGTTATTTCGTATTGTTAAGGTGAGAGGTGAAAGATTGCACAGGTAGCATTGCCGGTATAGGGTGAAGATAAGCGAATAAACGTCGAGCGATGAATCAACAAGGATGCGTGATGAAACTCAATTGTGATATGGGCGAAAGCTTTGGTTGCTGGTCGATGGGTAATGATGCGGCAGTGATGCCTTGGGTAGATATGGCCAATATTGCCTGTGGCTTTCATGCGTCGGATCCCGACAACATGGTTGCTACGATTGCGCTGGCGGTATCTCGGCATGTTGAGATCGGCGCACACCCGGGTTACGACGATAAGATCGGGTTTGGTCGCCGCAGTATTCCGCACTCTTCTGAATCAATTTCCGCATTGGTGGCTTATCAGGTCGGGGCGTTAGAGGCGCTGTGCCAGTTACAGGGCGCCCACGTGAGTTATGTGAAACCCCATGGTGCACTCTATAACGATATGATGAAAACGCCTGTGATCTTTCAAGCCATTTTGGCGGCAGTGTCAGGCTTGAATCAGCAGCGTGAAACGCCATTGGCATTGATGATTTTAGCGCGGGTGGACAATACCCAATACCAACAGTGGGCTGAAGCCGCTGGCGTGCCGTTATTATTTGAAGCTTTCGCGGATCGTGCGTACGACGATCAGGGTTTGCTGGTGGCAAGAAGCGAGCCGAATGCGGTGTATCACGATCCGGCGCAGATCCGGCAACAAGTGGCGCACCTCGCCAAGGGGCAGGTGATCACGGTATCTGGGCATGTCTTGCCGTTGCAGGTCGATACGGTCTGCGTACATGGTGATAACGAAGAGTCGATTCCGATGGTCAAAACCTTGCATGATGATATTCGTGCCATGGCTCGGGGTTGAGGGCGCATGTATGGTGACGATTCAGCCTGTCTCTGAAACACATTTGATGATCTACGTGGGCGAAGTGATCGATCTCGCTTTGACGCCTGTTATCCGTGATTTAGTCGCGTTTCTTCATGGTTTTCCTGAGCCTGGGATCATCGAAGTGATCCCGTCTTATACTTCTGTTTTGGTGCAATACCATCCCAATCAATTGACCTATGCACAGTTAGCGTTGGCGATCGAGGCGTATTCCTTAACGTATCAGAAAGGCAACGCTTCCACACAGGCAAACGGTAATCGGATCACTTTGCCGGTGTATTACGGTCGTGATGTGGGGCCGGATTTACAGGCTGTTGCTGAACATGCGGGGTTATCCGTCGAAGAGGTGATCGCTATACACAGCGGACAAACTTATACCGTGTGTGCGATTGGCTTTGCGCCGGGGTTCGCGTTTTTAGCGTCTGTCGATGCCCGTATCGCCATGCCTCGCCAAGTGACACCTCGCCAACAGGTACCAGCGGGCAGTGTGGGGATTGCGAATCAACAAACGGCGGTCTACCCCAATGCTTCACCGGGCGGTTGGCAAATTATTGGTAATTGCCCAGTAGAGTTATTTTCACCGGATGCCACGCCCATGACGCCGTTTTCTGTCGGGGATACGGTGCAATTTACCCCGATTAATCGCGAGCAGTTCTTACAGCAAGGAGGTGAGTTATGGCCGCGTTAGTGGTGCAGCATCCGGGGATGTTGTCATTGTTACAAGATCTGGGGCGGTTGGGCGTGGCCGAGCAGGGCCTCAGTCAGGGCGGTGCGGTGGACTTACATGCCGCCTGCTGGGCCAATTATTTGGTGGGGAACATAGCATCAGCGGCCGTGATTGAAATTACCTTGGGTATGGCGCAATTCATCGCCGTTGAAGATTGTACCCTGGCGTTGACGGGCGCGCCGATGCAACCCTTGTTAGATGATATCCCGATGGAATCATGGCAATGTGTGTTTATGCGTGCGGGGCAAACCTTGAAACTGGGCGGTGCCCGACATGGCTTACGGGCCTATTTGGCGGTACAAGGCGGGTTCCTGGCTCCTGATGTGTTGGGCAGCTGTGCAACGGTAGTACGTAATCAGTTGGGTGGTTTATCGCACGGGCAACCGTTGATAACTGGCGATCGGGTTCCATTTGCCTATGCCTGCCCTGATCCCACGATGCTTTCCCGTCACCGTCAAACACCCAGCCGTTTTATTCCGGATTATTCACAACCGATAACGTTGCGTGTGATTGAATCGTATCAAGCTGCCGCCTTTCAAGCGGCGGAAAAAGCTCGTTTTTATGCCAGCCGTTATACGGTGAGTCAGGAGACGGATCGCATGGGGTGCCGTTTAAGTGGCCCGGCGATACAGGCGGAGATTGACGGGATCATTTCAGAAGGGATTGCGCTCGGGGCGATTCAAATTCCGCCGGATGGGCAACCGATTGTGTTGCTTAATGATCGACAAACCTTGGGAGGCTACCCGAAATTAGGGTGTGTCGCACGGGTGGACATCGCCCGTTTGGCACAAGCTGCACCGGGAACCTCAGTGCAGTTTATTCAAGGGGACTTAGCGGTATTGAGCGAGGAATGGCGACAGTTTTCCCGTTTTTTTGGCTTACCGTTTTAGTCCATGTAAGAGAATAGATAAGGAGAATCGATACCGATGTATATTTTTGGCTATGGCAGTTTGATCAACCACCATTCACGTCAGTTGACAGGACAAACGCGAGGTGCGATTCCGGCGACAGTAGAGGGGTTGCAGCGCCATTGGGGGAAAGTGAATGGTAACTATCAGATTGCGCCGTTGGTGGCCGCATTAGGGGACGGGCAATGTAATGGCGTACTGGTTCAGGTGGATGACGCAGGATTGGCGTGTTTTGATCAGCGTGAGCGAGGGTATGAACGTGTGCAGTTAGATCCGTCACAGGTGGTGGCACAGTGCAACGTTGACGTTGATTTTGAGCCACAACGGCCAATTTGGGTGTACACCCGCACCTCATTGACGCCACCGTGTTCGGTATGGCCGATTATGCAAACTTATGTGGATACCGTAATGGCCGGTTGCTTATCGATCTCAGAGCAATTTGCCCGAGAATTTGTCGAGACGACACAAGGCTGGCATTATCCGTTAGAAAATGATCGTCATCAGCCCAAATATGGTAACCATGCAGGTGTCGAGTCTGCCCATATTACGCAAATCGATCGACTTTTAGCGCAAGTCAGACAACAGAAATAGAACATGGCAAAACCGAATAAAAAAGGCCCAACCAAAACGGTGGATATCGCCTGTGCGGGGTGTAAAACGCCCTTGTATAAATACCGCAAAGGCGGCAAGGGCGCATTAGTGAAGTGCTTTAAAGAGCGTATTGTCAAAGACTTCACGATACAAGAAGGGGTCTGCCCGCAGTGTGAGGTGCAATTTGCGCGCGATACGCTGATCCGAGGTGCCCCTGCGCTTAAAATGATTGGCGGCAAAGTCACGATGAAATGACCTTGATCGTAAAAGAAAGGGTCACGGCGAGCGGGTGTTTTTTGTTGTTAACGTCACACCCGCTGGGCAGGTGATTTTCTTGCTCAGCATCACGGCTTTCACATCTAAAATTTTGCGTTGATAGGTGGCGCGAACCAATTGGTAATCCACATCCGGCGAAAACCACATCACTAACTTCCTGTCACTTTTCCTCACTTGTTCGACGCGGATCGCCGAAATTTTTCCAAAATTTGAGTTGATGGTTTCCTTTCCTTTTACTTGAAAGTAGTAGTGGTTCACTTCATCTGTGTCTTGCAATTTGTAGTTGAATTGGGTTTTTCCTTGAATGAGCGCGAGACGCATTTGGCTGCCGACGGCATCACTGTCGAGCAAGGGTTGAGAGGCGCTGGAAAACTCCAGAATCGTGCCATCTTGTGACACCGTTGAACGTTTGCCGTTGTCACTGAATGTGGCCTCGGTGTCCCCCGCGAGTAGCCCTTCAACTTGGCGCGAAAAGCCTTTAGACAGAAAGGATTGTTGTTCCGGTGACCAGTAAATTTGGCTGCGTTGACGAAAGCGAGTTTTGGTCGCCAGCACATTAATACTGCTAAAAGCACTGACTTGCGCTTGTTCACCTTGCCAGCGCAGCGTGCGACTCAGTTGGCCGATTTTCAGGCCATTAAAAAACAGTTGGTACGTAAAGGTTTTATTGCACTGGTGGAAGTCTGGGCTGGGGGCCGCTTGCGTGTGAGACGCAAACAGTAATGTTAATAATATTGATAAGCTTCTGAAGGGGCGTCGAATGCGGGTCAGGCGCGTGAGAAGCCATAGTGCTACGCGCAGTGACGTCAGGTCTTGTTCTATCAAGCCCTGTTGCGTCAGGTTCTGCTGCATAAATCGTACCTGCAAATCCATACCTCAATGTTCTGTGAGCGCATTCAGTATGAAGTTAGCAGTATTTGGGCGGTTATGCCAAAAGGCCAGCCGGTGCGAAACAGGCTGGCCTTGGTATGTGTGACTTTGCTGTATGAGATTATTTCAGCAAGCGTTTCAGGATCTTGCCTGTTGCTGTCATCGGAAGATCGGTGACAATATCAATCAAACGCGGGTATTTATAATCGGCCAAACGCGCTTTACCCCAAGTCACCAATTCTTTGGCTGTGGTCTGGGCGCCGTCTTTTAGTAACACAAAGGCTTTGGCTTCTTCACCATAGGTTTTGTGTGGAATACCAATCACCGCGACCATGTGCACGTCAGGGTGGGTCATGAAGGTTTCTTCAATATCACGCGGGTAGATATTGAAACCGCCACGGATGATCACTTCTTTCAGGCGATCGACCACGAAGACATAGCCGTCTTCATCCATGCGCACGATATCACCGGTGTGTAACCAGCCATCAACGACTGTCACTGCCGTTTCTTCCGGTTTCTTGTAGTAACCTTTCATGACATTGTGGCCACGGATCAACAGTTCGCCTTCTTTACCGCGTGGCACTTCCCGGCCTTTGTCATCCACCACTTTCATGGTCACGCCGGGCAGTGGCTGACCAATACTGCCAGGTTTACGTTCGTATTCCAGATGGTTAAAGGCGGCAACCGGTGAGGATTCTGACAAGCCGTAGCCTTCAATCACCGGTACATTCAGTTTGGTTTCAAACTGTTTGAGGATCTCGACCGGCATCGATGCGCCGCCAGAAATGGCCACCTTCAGGTTAGCGGCGATATCGTCAATGTATTCTGCGCCGTGTTTTTCCGCAAATGCCAGCAAGCCGATGAACATGGTCGGCACACCGGCAAGGTGGGTGACTTTATGCTTTTGCATTTGCTGCATCACGTTTTTAGGGACAAAACGTGGGATCAGTACCAGTGCGCTACCCGCCAAGATGGAGGTGTTCATGATCAGTGACTGACCGAAGGTATGGAACAGCGGCAGGATCGCGATACTGACATCGGTGCCTTTTTGATTGGTCAGAGCCTGACAAGCCTGCGCATTACATAGCATGTTACTTTGGCTCAGTTCGGCGCCTTTTGCTCGACCTGTGGTACCGGACGTATACAAAATCACACAGGTATCTTCTGCATGGCGGTACACGGCGTCAAAGTGGTCTTGATCCGTTTCCAGCCATTGATTGAAGCGATGCGCATCAGCGGGCAGTGGTGAGTTCGCACCTGATTCAATGGTAATAAAGTGCTGGCAACTTGGTGTTTCGCTAAAGCCTTCGTAGCAGAACTCGCCAGAGGGCAGGGTGCAGTTCCCTTCAAAACTGATCAATGCGACAGCATCAGAATCGGCAAGGTGATAGGCCACTTCCGGCCCTTTTAGCATGATATTCAGAGGAACGGTCACTGCGCCCACTTTTTGAATGGCGTAATAGCCAATCACAAAGGCAGGTGTGTTCGGGCAAGAAATCGCGACTTTGTCATCAGGTTGAATGCCAAGCGCAACAAGGTGGTTGGCCACACGGTTAACCAGTGTGTTTAGCGTGCGGTAATTCAGGCTCTCATCATTGAAAATCAGTGCGGTGTCATGACCACGGAATTCGGCGTTGCGTTCAAGGTTGGTGGCTAGGTTGTACATAATGCACTTTTGTTATGGATATTTGCTTTTTATTTTACTCCTATCTGTGGGGGAGATGCGCGTGTTGTGATGAGATAATTGCAGCTAAATGAAAAATTTCAGGGGAATGCGAATTTTTTATGACAATTATTTTTATATTCGAAGCAAGCAGTTAGCGATATGCGGCAAAACGCAGCGGGATTGATGCGGGAAGGCTTTAGCGTAACGTGATGATAAGTAAAAGATTCCAGATATACCCCATAGTGGGTAAATATGATGTCTTCATGGCGCTTATTTGACGATTGTGTTGTCGACTTCTATTTTTAGTTGGGCTCAACAGACAGAGGTGCGGACAGATGAAAAAAATGAACTCAGCATATCGTTTACAAATCATCAGAGAAGTCGCGACGCGTCGGCGTTTAACGTCTCGAGGTGATCCGATGGCTTGTCACATATCTGAGTTACTCGATGCCCACCATGACAAGCCTGCGGTGCCGGATAAACATTTCAACGGCTGCCACTATGACGCCAATATTGGCGGCTGGGTCAGTAACTTGTGGGACCCAAAAAAATAACCTCGCCGAGCGATGTGAGACGCGATAGGTAAGACGGGTAGCAAGCGATCGAAAAGCGGAGGAATATCCGCTTTTTTTGTGCTGGCAGAATAGGGCCGACTCAGGTACATTTCTCTGCGTCATAGATTGTTAGGTCAACGCATGAACTACGTAGAGTTAAATAGTTATACCCGTAAGTGGATTTTCACCCACGCTTCCATGCCAGTTGCAGAAGCGGATTTGGCCCTGATCAAACCGTTTACGCAAGCCCGTGCAGCTCAGTTGTGGGTTGAGCATATCAGTAAGCAAAGTCCGGATGCGGATCATTTCGGTCAAGGTGACTGGGCATCCAACGAGCGTATCTGGTCAGCGGCATTTAACTGGCAACAGGCTTGGGACGGTGATGACGCTGCGCTGCCGACGGAATTGGCGGAATACATTGACTGGGAAGACAACACGACGGTGTTCTTCTGCTATGAAAAATACAACATCATTGAAACCCAGTGGGGCGTATTTAAGCGCAACTGGAAGAACTTCCTGTTTTTTGATGATGGTCCAATGCTGATCGGCCGCAAGAAAAAACAAGCGGTGTGGTTCTCATCAAAAGGTACTTACCGAATGGCACTGCGCAGCGAATAAGTCAGCCAGGTAAACACAGTCAATAAAAAACGCCCCGTTATCGCTTTGCTTTATTACGAGTAAAAGCATATAACGGGGCGTTTTGTTTGGCTGTCGATTTTTTTTGGCTAGCTATCAGCCATAAAGACTATCCGGTTCAGGTAAACCTTCGTTGTATTCGATGATTTGCCCTTTGCCCATCAGTTTGGCTTCGTACATCGCTTTGTCAGCACGACGCAGAATATCGTCCACATCCTGATAATCATCGGCGTGGACATAGTAACAACCAATGCTGGCACCAATGGTAACGGCATGCCCAGAGATCTGCATAGGCTCACAAATGCGTTCAAACAGGCGTTGGCAAGTGTATTTGACGGCCATGGCATCGTGTGCCGCAGACAGCAATACCACGAACTCATCACCGGCCAGACGCGATACCATGTCGGTTTTGCGTACCGTGCGGCGTAGTTTTTCTGCAATGATTTTCAACACCTGATCACCCACATCGTGGCCGTAGGTATCATTCACCCCTTTAAAGCCATCCAGATCTAAGAACAACACCGCAAAGGATTTACGGGTTGTTGCCTGCTGTACCATCTGACTTTGCAATGCCTGATATAACTTCGCTCGGTTTGCCAAATTGGTCAGTGGATCGTGGTTGGCCAAATGTTCCAGACGCTTAATTTCTTTCATCGAGCGCAGATCAGAGGCAATGACGACCGTTTGGCGATCTTGACCGTGGTTATCGGTGATCCAGTTAATTCGCGCCAGCAGTGGCACTAATTCATTCTCAGTGGTCTTAACCTGAATTTCACCGTTCCAGTGGTTCTCCATGACCAGTGAAAATTTAATGTCATCCTGAATTTGTGCGTATTCGTCGGGATCCACTAACTGCAAATAATGTTGACCTAAAATGTCACGCTCCTGATAGCCTGTCAGACGCAGGAAGGTGTTGTTCACCATGCTGACATTGCCATCTTGGCCAAACAGCAAAATCGCATCTTGGCTGTTGTCGAACACTTTCGCGGCCATCTTTTGTTGGCGCTCTGCTTTTTGATGCTCAGTCACATCTTCCACGGCAAACAGGGTTTGCAAATGGTGGTGCAGGGGACGGCTCACGATTTGGTAGGTACGTGTACCGGTTTGGTGCGCACTGTCCAACAGAAGGTGATCGATCTGGCGGTTATTCTGCAACGCACTGCTGAGCAATTGTTGTGTCGCTTCACGTTCAATCGGCTTGAGCACTTCAATGATCGGCAGACCAATCAGACTGGCTGGAGATTGTTTGAATACGCGCTCACAGGCTTTGTTCGCCAGAGTGATCGTACCGTTTGGCTCTGCAACAATCAGGGCATGCTGAACGGTTTCAACCACTTCATCGGCAAAGGCCTTTTCTAAGCCCAGTTCATTCATGGCCTGACGGATTTCATGGTCACGCTGGTTAATCGTGTCCACCATGTTATTAAAGCCGTCAGTCAGTTCATACAACTCATCATTGGTGTACTGGCTTTGTGTCAAAGGCTGGTGTTTATCCCCTTTAATAATGCGGCGCATCCCTTCATTGATCTGGGTGATCGGTTTAACGATCCAATGCTGCAAGCGATTGATGATGTAGAAGCTGTTAGCTAACAGCAAGATCAGCATGAACAAACTGAATTTCAGGTGCGTGATCTGCATTTCTTGCAGCGCATGCAATGACACTGAAATGTGCATGTGCGCGATCTCTTCCTGATCCATCATGATCGGCACGATCAAATACAGCATCTCCTGACCAAACAAGTAACCATTGGTAATGATTTCTTGCTCTTGCTCAAGCGTGGGTTTTACCGCGCCGAATTTGTTATTGGTGTATTGGGCAAACAACTCGTGGCTGTTGAGTTCCAGGCGCGCTTCAACAATGAGTGAGTCTGCTTTTAGGGCAGACAAGATCTCTTGCGCGGAATGGGCATCATTAAACAGCACCGAGGCGGTCAGGTTCATGCCGACACCATTGGCTAACGCCTTGGTGCGTGATAGTAAGTTATCACGTTCAATGGCCAGATAACTCTGGTAACTGATGAACTGAAAGCCAAGGAATACGAGCAAAATAAAGCTCATAATAGGGATAGACAAGCGTTGGTTGAGGCTGAGTTTGGAAATCCAAGAATTCATCGGCTACCCCCAACGCTGTTGGACTTTGGGTCGTTGACTAACGCTATCCTCATAAGTTGTGAACTGACAGAAAGGTTGCCTTTCTCGATGTTCGATAATGATAAAACCGGCTTAACTTGTTGCCCCATGGTACGCAGTTCAATCATGCCACCCACCTGTAAGGTGTCAGTGCTGTCACTGATGGTCAGCAACCCTGGGTATTGCGGTAATGTTTGTAGTATCTGTAGTTTATCGTTAGTGACATACAATAAGTCACATTGCTCACTGGCTTCCGTCAGGGTGTTCATGGTGAGCAATGGGGTGTTTTGTCCGCTTTTGGCGAACAATTTTTCCAATGTCACAGTGGTACTGTCACGACCAATCACACAGAAGGTTGGGGTGGTTTGTGTATTGTCTTCCCAACGGATAAAACTGGCCAGACGGTAAATGTATACCGCCTTAATTTTGTACTCAGAGAAGGCTTGCTGGGCAGTAGACTCTGCGCGTGCAGGCGCCATCATCAGCCCCCAAAGGCTGATGATATAAAACAGAAGTCTATACCGGGTGGTAAAAATCATTACTGAATGTTCCAAGACGCTTTAAAGTAAATAGTTTCTTCAATGGGGGCTTTCCCTTGCAGCTCTGAATAGGCATGTTCACCAAAACCGTCCACAACCAGTTCGACACGCGGCCAATGAGGCTGATGCTGCCAAGCTAGACGAAGATCAACGGTTGAGACAGAAGGCTCTTTATAATACGGGCTTGGTGTGTCGACCGCACTTTTATATTTATACCACAGGTCTAATTGCCAACCTGGGGCAAAATCCCACAAACTTTGTACCGACACGAAGTGCGACGGTTGGTTATTGTATTTTGTTTTAATTCCTGTGGTTAGGTCAATATCGCATGAAAAATGATTACTGCATGTTGCCTCAGTTTGGATGTAACTGTAGCTGGTATTGAGCGTGAGTGACTCAAAAGGAGTCCAGCGGATGGCCGTTTCAAAGCCGTAGTTTTCGACGTCTAAATTGTCGCTATAATTTTCGAGTAAAATAAATACTTCATTAGGAATAGTTGAGCCATCTAGACATTCGCCAAAGGTGCACTCCCATGCACTGTTCCCTTCCATACGGACATTGTTGTATTGGCTGAAGAAAAGGGTACTGTCGATATTGAGTGATGGGGTTGGTGCAAAGCGATGTCCCACATCAATGGTTACGACAGATTCATTTTTAAGCTCTTCATTTGCTTTAGTGATAACAATACCTGGTCTTATAGCGACAACTTCTTTGTCACCATCACCATCAGCATCGCCAAGAATTTCAACATTGCCCAAAAAGTAGGAATCAGTTTTAGTGTCTACAAATGACGGTGTGACGACTGCACGTCCAATGCCTGCCCAAAATTGTTGTCTTGGGCTGTAGGTGTAGAGCAAGCGAGCTTGTGGTTGAAATTCAACAGAATCATTGAGTGAGAAATACTCAAATTTAGCCCCGATGGTGGATGTTAATTTTTCTGTGAGCTGACTTTCCAACTGTGCGTAGGTGTTTAGTATGACGTCGGTGCCTCTTGGATCATTACTGAAGCGTCCCCAAGGTTCAACATGGTTAAGTAGTTCTTCCGGGTAATCCATAAATCGACGGTAAATGGTACGTAAGCCAGCACCCACAGTAAGTTCATGTCTGTCGGTGAGTTGGGTTCGGCCTAGTGTATCGACATCAATGGTATAGAACTCCCCCTGTGCCGATGGTTCATTGGTGGAATTCGCATCTAGCCAAAGGTGTAGCTCGTAGTCCGTTTTTTCGGTTTGTTCGTACCAGTCAAAGCTGGCATACGCGCCACGTGAATAAATATCAATGTCAGTATAGGTAAAGACGTTTGCAGGGTCCTGATAGAAATCGGCGTAGTACCAGTAATGATTAGACTTGGTCTGATAACCACCGGCTTGTACCGTGAATTGGCGGTTCACATCTTCATAATCGGCACGGATCCCACCACGCAGGTTACGCCACAAATCATCATTGATGCTGTAGTAATCGCCAGTTACCCCTTTGACATAGGCGCGAGCGGTTAATTTATCATTAATGGTGGCGCCGTAGCGGTAATTCAGTTCTTGATAGCTGCGTTCACCATACGCCACTTCAGCGTAATGCCCTTGGGTATCACGGCTGTTTTTGGTGATGATATTCACGACGCCATTTGCGGCATTACCGCCCCACATGGTGCCAGCGGTACCGCGAATAATTTCGATTCGTTCAATGTCTTCCAACAGAGTGTCAATGGTATGCCAGAAAGACCCTGACATGAGCGGGCTGTAGACACTGCGGCCATCAATCATTATCAGTAATTTATTGAATAAAACTTCGTTCAGTCCGCGAAGCGAGACTTGCCAGTTGAATTCTGAAATGCGGGTGACCTGCACGCCGGGTGCTAAGGCAAGTGCCTCTGCGACGGAACGTACACCACTGCGACGGATCATTTCATTGGTGATGACATAGGCAGCAGCGGGGATTTCAGATAACGACTGCTCTTTTTTGGCAGCAGAGGTCATGCTGATGTCGGCATTGGATAACTCTTCCAAGCTCATTGCCATCAACAGATCCAGTTCATCGCCATTGGCAGACGTACAGATTAATGACAGAAAAAGAGCGAGCCGTTTTACAGGGAATAATGTACTGATTTGAAAACAATCAAGTGATGACATGCCGACATAAATCCACATTTATTAGACCTATTCATTTTATCAAAAAATGATGTATTTCCTCGTGGTTTAAGAGTGGGTGAAAAATATACAGCAAAGTGATATATCCCTTTACAGAATATTAATTCTGAAATTATCGCGTAATTGTTATGCACTTATTTCTTTATTTAGGCGTAATTTTGACGGGCGTTTAACTTTATACCAATAAAGATGTAGTTGTTGAGCGTATATTGGCATTATTGGTTGCTTTTGACCCAATGTTTATATTGAACGGCCGATAGCGTGTCAAAAAAATGAATGATTGATATTGTGATCAATATCTCTGTTTATTGTGATTTATGAACTAATGTCACTTTTATGCTTTGCATGTTCGAGGGGACATTTGAGTTATATATGTCTCATTTGTAGTGCGTGTACCCGTTGAATAGGACACGACCAATGTGCATAGCGATGTGGGATGAAAGCATAGAAAAGAAACGCTTTATGGTTGTCGTTGTGATTATGCGTGTTGTTGTCGTCGTTACGTGATGGCGGATAAAAAACGAGAGGAGGGAATTTCCCGTTCTTTATCCAATGGATTGAATCTACTGTGAGGTTGTTTGGGTATAAACACCTAAAGCTTTGTACTCTAGATGTTTATATACCGATAAGTGGGGAGGTTATTGAAAATTCCACGAAGCTTTGAAGTAGATGGTTTCTTCAATAGGTGCCAGACCGGGTAAATCGGAATAGGCGTTTTCACCAAAGCCATCGACGACCATTTCAACGCGTGGCCACGTTGATTTATGCTGCCAGGCAAGACGAAGATCAACGGTGGAGATGGACGGTGCCGCATAGTAGCTGTCAGTGCTGACCTCGCTCTTGTATTTGTACCAGAGGTCAAGCTGCCAACCCGGAGCAAAATCCCATAAGCTTTGTACGGATACGTAATGCGCAGGTTGATCGATGTATTTGGTCTTATAACCTGAAACGGCATCTGCACTACAGTTTGTGTATCCTGTACAGCTGGCTTCGGTCTGAATGAAGCTGTAGCTGGTATTGAAGGTCAGCGTTTCAAACGGTGTCCAGCGAATTGCACTTTCAAATCCGTAATTTTTAACATCTAAGTCATCATTATAGCTGTCCAGATAGACCGGAATATTGCTGTGCTGAGTCGGTTGACCAATCACTTCATCGCTTGATACCAAGCGACGTTGATCTTCCATTACGGTGTTGTAATACTGGCTATAGAAGACGGTACTGTCGATATTTAATGATGGCACAGGGCTATAACGGTGACCCATATCCACAGTGACAACACTCTCGTTGCCTAAGTCTTCATTAGCTTTGGTTATCAACATCCCGTTAATTTGGTATTTGCCGTCTTCATTTGGATGGCCATAGCTAAGCTGGTACATATCCGTTTTCGAGGCCACGAAAGAAGGGGTCACCACGGCTCGACCGACACCTGCCCAGAATTGCTGCTCTTCGTTGTATTTATACAGAATGCGCGCTTCGGGTTGTAATTCAACGGTGTCATTGAGCGAAAAGTATTCCACCTTGGCACCCAGAACAGAGGTGAGTTTGTCCGTTAGGTGTGACTCTAACTGCATGTAACCATTGACGATCACATCGGTGCCTTTCGGATCGTGGCTATAACGTCCCCACGCTTCCATGTTGGCATAGAAATTTTCCGGATAAGGTTCTGTATTGCGGTGGATCACGCGAACCCCACCACCGGTGGTTAACTCATGTTTGTCACTGAGTGTGGTACGAGCCAGTGCATCAACATCCGCAGTGTAGAACTCACCTTGTGCGGAGGCTTCATCGGTAAAATTATAGTCTGTCCACGCGTGCAATTCATAATCGGTATCACCCTTGCTTTCATACCAGTCAAGGCTGGCATACAAGCCGCGTGAATACACATCAATGATCGACGGATTAAAGAGAATAGGGCTACCCGGCTGGATATTATCGAAACTGCCATAGAACCAGTCATGATCAGATTTCGTTTCAAAGCCGCCCGCCTGGACGGTGATTTTACGGGACGTATCGTCATAGTCTGCACGGACGCCCCCGCGAATATTGCGCCACTCATCATCATTAATGGCATAGTAGTCGCCAACCACGCCTTTTACATAGCCGCGTGCGGTGAGTTGGTCATTGAAACGCGTGCCGTAACGGTAGTTCACTTCTTGATAATTGCGCTCACCTTGCGCGATTTCCGCGTAGTGTCCTTGGGTGTCTTTGCTGTTTTTGGTGATGATATTGATCACACCGTTAGCGGCATTACCCCCCCACATAGTACCCGCCGTACCACGAATAATTTCAATACGTTCAATGTCTTCAAAAAGTGTATCAATGGTATGCCAGAAGGTACCTGACATTAGCGGACTGAACACACTGCGGCCATCAATCATAACCAACAATTGGTTAAAGAGGATGCTGTTCAAACCACGTAGTGAGACTTGCCAGTTATATTCAGCAATGCGAGTCACCTGTACACCTGGTGCCAGTGCGAGGGCTTCAGCAATAGAACGCACACCACTGCGACGGATCATTTCGTTGGTGATCACGTAGGCAGCAGAAGGGATGTCATTAATCGATTGTTCTTTTTTTGCCGCCGAGGTCATGCTGATATCTGCATTAGATAACTCTTCAAGGCTCATTGACATTAAGAGATCTAACTCTTCAGCATTTGCATATGCTGTTGAACAGGCCAACGACAGCAAAAGGGCTAATCGTTTTACAGGAAAGGCAGAATGAAATGGGGGGAAAATCAGCAAAGACATACCTAAACAATGGTTAATAAATAATAGACCTTCGAATATTATCAAAAAAATTTGTATGTCCTTGTGATTTAAACTGAACAAGAAAAGAAGAAACTTACACAATATATTCTTCTTGGGAATTTATTGTGTGGAATTTATACAATTTGCTGGTGTTGTAGCGGAGACAGGAAGGCATAAATTTGACGTAAATAATAATAATTCTTTCTGCTGAAGGCGAAATAACAAATTATGTTGTTTTGTTGTGCTATTTCTATAGAGCAAATATTCTAAAAATGGCTTGTAACGTCAAAAAAATGAATAGCAGACAATGTGATTGATCTCTCATAAAAATGGCCATATTAACGTAAAGTCATTTTTGTGCCTGCAACAAATTTTCTATGTTTTGGGTCGCTTTTGTCATATTTAGCTCTGAGGAGTGGACAGAGCTGACAGAAGAATAAAAGGACTGTTGCAGGGGTTGTCCCACGACAACAAATAAACGGGTCGCAATTTTGCCCGTGCGAATTTCAATCGGCAGATGTGAGGATTGCAATGTGGCCATTTGTTTCGCTTGTATTTGATTGCCACTGACGTAACTGGTACCCGATTGTAAATAGATAAACCCACTGCTTTGTGCCGCATCGGGTTGGAACGACCAACAGCTATAGGGGGCGATCATCACATCAAGGTAAGTTATGGGAATACTGTACTGCACCGGGCTATTCGCCCCTTTGTAGTGGCCGATAATGACTTTGGTAATGGTGCACTTTTCTTCCACCAGTGGTAGGTGGTGGGCGTCTATGTTGGTACTGCAGGCGGGGGCCATTTCTTTCGAACCGGCAGGCAACACGGTCCATAAACTGAACGCTTCGATTTGACCGTTTTTAGGGGTGAGGGTGTCTTTATGGATAATCCCTTTGCCACTGGTCATGATGTGCACGTCACCACTGGCTAATGTGACGTGACTGCCTGCTGAATCTCGGTGATTGAGTTTGCCGATGACGGGATAACTGATGGCATCAATGCCGGAGTGACCGTGGTAGTCTAATCCGGCTGAATGCATGACGGCTTTCGCTGAAAAATGATCCCAGAGTACAAAGGGATTGAGTTGTTCGTGATCTTTAGGATGGATATAGGCGGTCAGAACGCCGGATTTTTTGCCATATCGAATACTGTGTACTTTTCGTGTGTCTGTCATGATTCGCCACCAACATCATGATATCACCCATCATGGTGGGTCTTATTTTTGTCACCATGTCACTTTTTGTTACTGTGTCATAGTTGATAACAATAATAATAGGTGAGATATCGCGGTTAAGTGGAATAAATCCGCCGTAATTTTCAGTCGATGTCGGCCTGCTGCTCCCACGTGATAAAAGCGACTAGAGCCGGAATATCATGTTGGTCAAAAACCTGTAACCAGCGTAATTGATTGCGTTGCAGGGTATCTCCCGGCCCCTTGACTTCAACCCATTGGTAAGTGTCCTCTTGAAAGAGGATGAGATCCGGAAAGCCACTGCGATTGTGCTTAGGGTCAAACAAGATCCGCGAAAAAATCACACACAGGGCTGAAGGGGGGATGACATGGATTGCCCGCAGCAAGAGTGCCTCACTGAGGGCAGACCAATGTACCCAATCATTACTGATCCCGAATTTCTGCTGGTAAACCGATAGCCACTCTTGCCATACACCTTGTTCGATATCGACTAAACGTCGCTCGATAGCGTCGCGGCGTTGAGCAAAAAACGCCTCCGAGAACATGTCTTTCGGTGAACGTTGGAAAGGGTTGATGAAGGCCCCCGGGAGCGGGGAAAAGATCAGATCCCAAAAAGCCAGACCGAATAAACCACACATTAAGGTGTTTTCGACATATTCCGCGTGCCAGCCTTGTTGCTTGAAATACTCCGCCACCGTGTGTTCGACACGCTCTGTCCCTTGAGGCAGCACCAGTGACAGGGCATGGTAGCTGGGCGGGGATTTTTTCGGTGCGGTGAGCCCCGCCTTTTTTGCCAAGCGTCGGTACAGCGTTTGTGCCACATCCGCTTCTTCTTCATTATGGGGTGAATCCAGTATGGTTTGCGTTAATGCCAGCGCCTCTTGCCATTGCTGTCGTTTATCCAACAGACGAATTTGACGCTCCCGTGAAGGGGGGCGTTGGGTTTGTCGGTACAAAGACAAGGCAATAGCTTGCTGTTCTGTGCTTTCTCCTGCAATACGTTCTATGTCCCGGGCGATATGGTTGATCAGTGTTTGGCGTTTACGTTCCAGTGGCGCCCAGGTAAAGGGTGTCGGTAAGTGTGGTACTAATTCAATCACTTGGTGCAGGTCTTTTTCTGCTTTGGCCTGCCAAAGGGTTTCATTCAGATCGGACAAAGCCAGCCAGTCATCAATCTGCTCTCGATCACTGAAAAAGCGATGTGCACGGTCGAGCGGGTAGCTTTCAAAAGTGTGTAATCCCAGATCGGCCAATACGAATTGGCTGAGATCCTGATGGGTATTGCCAAAAAAGAGCAATAAAAACACCCGTAAATGGGTCGAATGGCAAATCGCGATTAAAGATTCGCAAAAGTCGGCCGCTATCAACCCCTGTGCACATAATGTTTCAACTAATTGTGTTTTTTTAGCTTGTTTGATGGATTGAAGGCATTCAAATCGGTGAAGCAGCTCGGGCTTGGTAAATAATGCGCATACGGTGTCGAGTGGATAATCCAACACGTCAAAAGTAATGAAGTTGACGTCAGCCAATTGCGTGGCAGCTGCATCAATATCCGCGATTTCCTCGTAACGTAATTTGGTTAACCGAAACAGCGGACCTTTGCGGGTCAATAGGCGTAAATAGAGCCGTTGGCTGTCGATCGGCAGGGACAAGAATGTGTGCAGCCAAGCGAGTTCTGCCTCGTTAAGCAGGTCAGGATATTGCGCTTCTACGGTATGGATAAGCGTCAGGAAATTCTCACGATAGTAATCGGTTGGCAATGTGTGTGTTGCTGAAGGAATTTGCATGCGTTTCCTTGACCTTGTGGGCATTAATGAACAGCCGTTGCGGGATGCGGCAAGCAATCGATTGCTTAGGTTTGTTTAAAACAGTTATGATAGTCAATGAGTTAGCAGAGTGTTACGTAGTTTAATCGGTTTTTGTTTTAGTTTGTAGAGTAGGGTTTGGCAATGAACGTCATTCGCTGGTGGTGCATGCTGTGCATGTGCCTTGTAAGTAGTTGGGTCTCAGCTAATGATGTAGCGTCGACACCACCAAAAGATTTGGTTGGTGCGGTATGTATTATTCGTCATAACGACAGTTTAGTGATGATTTCGGAAGTCATTACACAAAAGCTGGCTTTGCCGGGCGGCTATATTGATGAAACCGATACACCAGAGTCAGCGGCGGCGCGCGAAGCGTTAGAAGAAGCCGGGATTTCGGTGCGAGTGGTGGATCTCATCCAATATCGAGGCCGTGCTGCTATTTATGCCTGTCAGGCGGTATCGCCAATTTTTGTGTCATCATTCCGCGATCAGCGTGGCTTTCCGATAGTTGCATCTTGGTATTCCAAGCATTTTGCCACGGAAGTCGATCGCGTGTACCTCGCCGACACGGATAAAGTGCCCTTATCGGATCATCGGTATCCCGATGATGTGCCGTTAATGGAGGAATGGTTAGCCAAAACCCCGAACAGCGAAGTCTTGGTGTATGACCGACTTGATGACACCGTAAATTTATTGCACAAGTATGAGTTAACCTTAATCCAATCGTTGCAGCAGACGGTGGCGCAGTGGCCTCAAACACTTCAGACGTTGTTTGAAGGGGCGATGGCCATCATGAATTTGCCCGGCGAAATTGTTTTCATGCTTTTAGTCGTGGTACTGACCGGGGCATTTACCGGCCCGCAGCGGTTATTAGAATTGTTGTTTGTGATGTTGGTTGGCTTGTTTACCACCTCATTACTTAAGCACGGCATTGCTTCGCCACGCCCATTCTTTGCTCTGCCAGAATTGCAAAAAGTGGATGCGCATGCCTTTGGTTTCCCAAGTATGCACACATTAATGGCGACCTTGTTGTGGGGATGGTTGTGGGATGTCATTACACATTCCCGTTCACGCAGCTGGAAAATCGGCCTTGGCATATTGTTCACGGTGCTGATCCTCGGCCAAGGCGTGGCACGGGTTTGGTATGGTGTGCAGTTTATCAGTGATGTGGTGATCAGCATGATGGTTGGCACCATGATTGTCTCTTCTTTCATTGTTTGGCGTAATCATGAACCGCCTTTAACGACCTATTTGTTGAATCGCTGGTTTTGGTTGGTATTGACGATGGTGGTGGGTACGGCAGCCAGTTATACCTTGGTACCGGCGCAAGCGTATATTTTTACTGTCTTGTTAGGGATCTTTTTATCTGTGGAGTTGGTGGCGAAGCTGTTGAAAGTTACCCCTGTTGTGACGTCACGACAGGCTGCTTGGGTGTGCGTTGCTGTACTGACGGTTACCGCTATTTTATACGGTGCATTTTGGTTTTTTGCCGCCCAGCAAACGTTAAGTATGGTAGTGCTTGGCATAAAAGCCTCCGGATGTTTATTGATCACCTTGTGGCTGATTGTCAGCATCACGACCTTACGTCACAAACTGGGTGTGGTGAAGTAAAGGGATCAGCGAGTTAGGCGGGGATTTCCCGCTTAACATCACACTTTTTTTCCCTCGGTGGGTGAGGTAAAGTGATACGTAAATAGACAGAGAGAAGGCCAGTTGTCATAGGATATGACAGTCAACTGGACAAGGAGAGCAATGTTACCTGCATTAACCCATCAGGACAGTACCGACGCACAGGTATTGTCATTCCTTCATGCGTTGCGCAATGGCGGCTTTCAAGGCGACATTGAGCAGTCGTATGCCAGCCGTTTAGCGGTTGCGACCGATAACAGCGTCTACCAACAAATTCCTCAAGCGGTGGTGTTACCCCGTGACGTCAACGATTTGATCATCTTGGGTCAGATTGGTCAGCAACCGGCCTATACCAGTGTGACGTTTTCTGCCCGTGGTGGCGGTACCGGCACCAATGGTCAGTCGCTCACGCCAGGGGTTGTGGTCGATCTTTCCCGTCATCTGAATCAAGTGCTTGAGATCAATGTGGAAGAGGGATGGGTACGGGTCCAGACCGGTGTGGTGAAAGATCAGCTTAATGATGCGCTGCGACCACACGGTTACTTCTTCTCTCCGGATCTGTCTACCAGTAACCGGGCGACAATTGGTGGCATGATCAATACCGATGCATCCGGCCAAGGCTCATTGAAGTACGGTAAAACGTCGGATCACGTGCTGTCCCTGAAAGCGGTATTAGTTGATGGGTCGGTGTTAGATACCGAGATCTTAACTCAAGGTGATATTAATGCACTGCCGGACGCACCGACGCTCGCCTGTCAGGCATTAAAAACCGCCGCAGCGGTGTGTCGTGATAAGCGTGAGCAAATTGTCGCGAAATTCCCGCCATTAAACCGCTTCCTGACCGGTTATGATTTGAAAAACGTGTTTGATGACACGTTAGCGCATTTTGATATTGCCCGTTTGTTGTGTGGGGCAGAAGGCTCACTGGCGTTTATCGCTGAAGCTAAACTCAACATTACCCCTATTCCGAAAGCCCGCACGCTGGTTAACATCAAATACGACAGTTTTGATTCTGCGCTGCGTAATGCCCCGATGATGGTGGAAGCGCAGGCCTTGTCGGTGGAAACCGTGGACTCGCGGGTATTGAATCTCGCCAAGCAAGACATTGTCTGGCATACCGTCAGTGATTTACTGGAAGATGTGCCGGGCAAAGACATGCTGGGGATCAACATGGTGGAATACGCCAGTAATAATCCGGCAGAAAATAGCGCACAAGTGGCAGCGTTGTGCGCCCGTTTAGACGAGATGTTGGCGGGACAACAACATGGCATCATCGGCTATCAGGTGTGTGATGAGTTAGCGGGCATCCAGAAAATCTACAACATGCGTAAAAAAGCGGTGGGTTTATTGGGAGCCGCAAAAGGCAGTAAGAAGCCTGTCGCCTTTGCAGAAGACACCTGTGTGCCACCGGAAAACCTGGCTGACTTTATTGCGGAATTCCGCGATTTGCTCGACAGCCATCAATTGAACTACGGCATGTTTGGTCACGTTGATGCAGGCGTACTGCACGTGCGTCCGGCATTGGATCTGTGCGATCCGCAACAAGAATTGCTGATGAAAACCATCTCGGATCAGGTGGTGGCGCTGGTGGCTAAATACGGCGGCCTGATGTGGGGGGAGCACGGCAAGGGTTACCGTTCTGAATACGGCCCGGCGTTCTTTGGGGACGAGCTGTTTACCGAATTGCGCCGCATTAAAGCTGCATTTGATCCGGATAACCGTATGAACCCAGGCAAGATTTGTACGCCGCTCGACAGTACGGCGGAGCTGGTTCAGGTCGACGGGGTGAAGCGGGGATACTATGACCGTCAGATCCCGGTGCAAGTGCGAGACAGCTTTAAAGCGGCGATGGAATGTAACGGTAACGGTCTGTGTTTTAACTATGACACCAGTTCGCCAATGTGCCCGTCGATGAAGATCTCCGCCGATCGTCGCCACTCCCCGAAAGGCCGAGCCGGTCTGGTGCGTGAATGGCTACGCCAACTGGCTGAGCAGGGCATTGATCCGATGCAGCTTGAAAAAGATCTGATGGAGAAAGCCCCGACGATCAAACAGATCATCGACCGACTGAAAAACAGCTTCGGCGAGCAGCGTAAAGCGTACGATTTCTCTCATGAAGTGATGGAAGCCATGAACGGCTGTTTGGCCTGTAAAGCGTGTGCCAGCCAGTGTCCGATCAAGGTAGATGTGCCGAGCTTCCGTGCCCGTTTCATGCAAATTTACTACAGCCGTTATCAGCGTCCGGTGAAAGATTATCTGGTCGCGTATGTGGAAAGTTATCTGCCGCTGATGGCTAAAGCGCCGACGGCCTTTAATGCGGTCATGCGTCCTCGCTGGTCACAAATGCTGACAGAAAAGACCATTGGCTATGTCGATATGCCGGCGCTCTCTGTGCCGACACTGGCGACAACCTTGAAAGGCCACGATGCTACGTGGTTTGATTTGTCTGCGCTGCAGGCATTGTCAGCGGATGAGAAGCAAGCGTATGTGCTGATTGTACAAGATCCGTTTACCAGCTATTACGATGCAGATGTGGTGTCAGACTTTGTTGCGTTGGCGGAAAAGCTGGGTAAGAAGCCGGTGTTAGTGCCGTTTAAACCGAACGGAAAAGCTCAGCACATTAAAGGCTTTTTGCGTGAGTTTGCCAAAACCGCCAGCAATACCTCGGCCTTCCTGAATCAATTGGCGGCGCTGAATATTCCAATGGTGGGTGTCGATCCGGCTTTGGTGTTGTGCTATCGCGATGAATACACCGAAATTCTGGGTGATAAGCGTGGCGACTTCCAAGTACTAACCGCCCATGAATGGCTGGGGGCGATGTTGTCGACATATCCTGCCGCCAGCACACACAGTGAAACCCCATGGTATTTGTTCGCGCACTGTACCGAGAAAACCAAGATGCCGAATGCAGAGAAAGAGTGGGCGGCGATCTTCCATCATTTTGGCGCCAAATTAGTCCCTGTTGCGGTCGGCTGTTGTGGCATGGCGGGTACCTTCGGGCATGAGAAAGACAAGCTGGCGATATCGCGCGGGGTCTACGATCTGAGTTGGCAGCCAAACCTTGAACAGCTCGATCCTGAACACTGCATGGCGACCGGTTATTCGTGCCGAAGTCAGGTGAAGCGTTTTGAGAAGATTAAAATGAAACACCCGACCCAGGTGCTGCTGAAGGTGCTGAATGCATCAGCCTGAATGACTTTGATGTGATAGTGAAGAGAAAGGGCGTGATACTGAAGAAAATGCGGCATCGTGATGCCGCATTTTTTCTGTCTACAAAATGAGAATCGTAAAAGGGATAGACAGTGTTAATGCAAACTGCGATCGATAATGATCATATTGATCGGCATTTACTCTTCATCCGGACTTAGCCAGCGGTAAAACCCACCAGCGATAATCGCTCCGATCAAAGGCGCGACCCAGAACAGCCATAATTGCGACATCGCCCAATCTCCCACCCAAACGGCCGGACCGGTACTGCGCGCAGGATTGACCGACGTGTTGGTGACCGGAATACTGATCAAATGGATCAAGGTCAGGGCCAACCCAATGGCTAACCCAGCCATCGCTGGCGTCGCCAGTTTGTGGGTGGCGCCGAGGATCACAATCAGGAACATGAAGGTCATGACCACTTCCGTGATAAAGCCGGACAATAAATCGTAGCCGCCAGGGGAGTGATCGCCATACCCGTTAGAGGCGAGACCGCCTGCCAGACTGAAGCCCGGTTGGCCACTGGCAATCAAATACAGCACGTAAGCACCGAAGATCCCCCCTAGTACCTGAAAGATAATATAAGGGATCACTTCAGCACTGGGAAAGCGTCCTCCGGCCCACAGACCGACAGTCACCGCCGGATTGAGATGACAGCCGGAAATATGGCCAATGGCGTAGGCCATGGTGACAACCGTTAAACCAAAGGCAAAAGCGACACCGAGTAAACCAATCCCCACATCAGGAAATGCAGCCGCCAAGACCGCGCTCCCACAGCCACCCAAGACTAACCAAAATGTACCGACGAACTCTGCCACTAACTTCTTGAGCATGATGATGATTCCTTTTTAAAGACCCGTTGAGAGTATAGAGGGCTTCAATCTGCTTCGTCGGTTGATGAGTGTAAAAAGATCCGACACTCATGCCCAACGTTTGGGCACAAGTGCCGAGTGATGAGGGGATTTAGTGGGATTCGTCGTCCAGATAGGCTTCTAATTGTGCGGCGAGCCATTGGGTTAAAATGCCCTGCGGGCGGTTTTTACTGTGGATCACCCCGTACGGTTGCCACTTCATGGCCTGATAGTGGTTCAGCACTTTTACGGTGCCATCACGCAGGTAATTGTTGATCAGTACAGAAGGGACGTTTGACCAGCCAATACCGTCCAGTACCGCATTGCGCAGGTGTTCATAAAAGGGTAGGGCGATGTAATTGCTAGACGCCGGCGAGACCGCTTTGAGTCCTTCATCGTCGATGGCGGCCAAGGCAAATTCGGTATAACGGGCCAGATCCGCACTGACGACTTTGCTGAGCTGGCTGAGCGGATGCTTGCTGTGCGCGACCGACATCATGCGGATTTGTCCGAGCTTACTGTGATAGTTATGAGGCAGACTGTCTGTGTTGGGCAGTAAACAATACGCCACATCCACCATGTCCAGCTCTACCATTTCATCCAGCTCTGGTGGCGGTGCCATGTACACAGAGACACTGGTATTGGGAAATTGCACCCGCATATCATGCACCAACTGACGCCAGAAGGGTTCCGGCAGGGCATCGTCACGGGCAATACGTAAAGCGGACTCTACCCCTTGATGGTGCTGGGTACATTTGGCGTGAATATCACCGGCAATCATGGCAATGCGTTCGCAGTCATTCTTGATGGATTCACCAATGTCGGTCAGTTGAACCTGATTACCTGAACGCTCCAGCAGGGCGACCCCTAATTCATCTTCCAACGCGCTGAGTGCAGCACTGACCGTGGTGCGGCTTTTACCCAGTTTACGTGCAGCTTCAGCGATGGATCCGCAGGCACCGGTTTCAATTAACATCTCTAATTGGCTGATTTTCATGATTCGTCCACAAAAGAAAAGCGGGCTGTGAAGAGGGTTGCTGTCTGCTTAAATATCATACATGCAGATTTCAGCGACGAAAAACCTGTCGCTCAGTGATTAACCTACTGTAAACCGTGGCGTTATACTCAGTTTTAACTTAAGGATGTCTAGGTCAACTGACGAAAAGCATGTCGGTTCGAGGTTTATATGCAGTGTAATGTATCTTTAGAGCGAAAACTATTACAGTTATCAACGGTGTCAGCTTTGCTGTTTGCGCTGATGGGCATTGGCTTAGGGTTATGGATGGGCTCGCTGGTCATTGTGTTTGACGGTGCGTACTCATTGGTTAGCTTGACGCTTACTGTACTTTCATTAGTCGCAGCCAGTTACATTCGCTCACCAAAGGCACGTGATAACAAGAATGTGAAAATGATTGAGCCAGCGGTTATTGCCATTAA
Source organism: Photobacterium aphoticum (assembly GCF_001029435.1). GTDB lineage: Bacteria > Pseudomonadota > Gammaproteobacteria > Enterobacterales > Vibrionaceae > Photobacterium > Photobacterium aphoticum. Next base: position 183,326 of record NZ_LDOV01000001.1, read on the forward strand.
AGGTCTGGTGATCACCCTGATGTGTGGTATTTCCTTTGCGTCAGCGGTTGATGCGATCAGCGCCGGTGGTCGAGAAGTGAATACCGGCCTTGCATTGGCATTCGGTGTGGTGAACATCATCGGTTGTATGGCGACATACTGGATCATGAAAACCAAAGGCGAAACGACAGGTTCTGCGTTAGTGAAAGCGGAATCGAAACAATGGCTGATGGATACCGTGATCAGTGCTGCGGTGATGATGGGCTTTGTCGTGGCAACGGCATTGGTTTATCTTGGTTTGGGTGAATACGCCGTGTATGCCGACCCAGCAATGGTGGTGATTGCGTCTCTATATTTTGTAGTCGTACCGGTAAAAATGGTGGTGGGCGCAGTGAAAACTTTACGCCAACTTGTACGTGACCAACACCAGCAGCCAAGCAAAGCCAAAGAAAGCGGTAGTAAAAACCTGGGTGCGATGCCTTACTGCTGAGCACAACAGGCGGATGACAATGAGCGTTCATCGTAACTCGCTGAATATCGAGAAGCGCCGAGAAGCGCATTGATGATTGATGAGAATATTGATGAGCGGTGTTATCCTTACCGTGTGAGATAAGAGAAAGGCGATCAGTGATGATCGCCTTTCTTGTTTTTGAATCTGGATTTGACGCTTTAGTACTTACAGTTAAGAAGCAGTGTTTCTTCAATTTCACGGAAGAAGTGGGCGGTATTGATCAGCGAGGCAGCCGTCAGTCCCGGCACACCGTAGATTTCCACATCCACGCCGTACTTGGTCTGCACTTTATCGACTAACAGATCAAAATCGCCATCGCCGGAAAGCAGGATCACGCGGTCAACGTCGGGGGCTTGTTCAATCACATCCAGCGTGATACCCACATCCCAATCGCCCTTGGCGGAGCCGTCGCTGCGTTGGATAAAGGGTTTCAGTTTTACTTCAAAACCGATGCCGCGCAGAATATTTTGAAACTGCCCTTGTTTCTCATCACCACGGTGAATGGCGTAGGCATACGCAGCCACCACTTCTCGCCCTTGCGTGGCTTCAGCCCAAAAGGCGTTGTAGTCGAAATTACAACCGTAAGTATCTCTGACGGTGTAGTAGATGTTCTGAACATCGACAAAAATGGCAACTTTTTCCACAGTGACTCTTCTTTGACGCGAATAGGCGTGTAGATTAACAGATCCTCATCACAGTCACAAAAAATGCCGTCAACAAAGTTACGCTATCACTGTGATTTCAGACGAATTCAGCCCGTTAAATGGCGTGAACTTGTCCCGATGACTCAATCGTGTGAAAGTATAGGCGATAAAGACAACATAAAAAGACATGGTTCAACAATGAAGAAAACATTTCTGGCACTGCTGCTCTTTCCTTTTTCTCTGAGCGTGCAAGCACAAAGCTGTCCGGTGAATGTACCGAACGATATTCATATTAATCCTGAACACATTGCGGTGTATCAGCAAGGTCAGCCGAAAATGCTGATTGATGAAAATAACCAGTTGTTCATTAATGGCGAAAAGATGGATTTGGATGTGGCGCAGCAAAAAGCCATTGAAGCCTATCGCGAACATGTACAGGCGTATTTGCCAAAAATGGCAGAGCTGGCGGATGACGGTGTCAGCATTGCCAATGAGGTGGTGAATGAACTGTCGACCACTTTGGGTGACAAAGAGGCCTTTGCCAAAACCCACGCATTGATCAATCAATACAGCGCGCAGGCGAAAGCGAAATTCTACCCGGAAGGGGAGTTTGTGCTGCCGGCGGATATTTTCTCAACGGTAGAGAGTGATTGGCGTCAGGAGTTTGAAACTGCCATGAAGCATGTGAGTGCGGAATCCATGGCAGCCATTTTTGCGGCCTTGTCGGCAGAGATGAAAGACGGTGAACTGAACTTTACCGAGTTTCAGAAGAAGATGACGGACTTGAAAGATCGCATGCAGTCCACCATTACGGAGCATTCCAAAGACGTGGCAGAGCAGGCCAATGACATGTGTGATTCCGTGAAAGGTTTAGCGGAAGAAGAGCAGCAACTGCAAACCATCATTCCTGAACTGAAAAACTACCCGATGTTTGAAATCTAGGTTGCGGTTAGCCAGTGATGTGATTGGCTGTGATGTGACGCAATGTGAGCAGCAGTGACCGCCGAGATGAGCGCAATGATCGTTCATGTCTCTTACCCCGTAACGATAAAGGCATGATGGGAAAGGGTGTAAGTCACACAAAACAGACAGGTATTTTGCGTTCCATGAGGGATTGGCGGTACAGTTAAGAGAGAATGCCGATCACGGATGCTGTTAGCTCAAGGAGTCACAGATGATTAAACTGGCCGTCATTGCCTTGTTACTGTTGATTGGTGGCTTGGCGATCAAATACGCAGATGAGAAGTCACAGAAGAAAATCACGTTAGGTTTAATCGGTGTGCTGGTGGTGTATGTCATCACCGTCGTCGCTTCGGAGCTGATGCGCTGAATGGATCCCATCATTTATTAGATAAAAATTATGGGATAAAAACGCTTAGATAAAAAACAGCCCGCATATTTGCGGGCTGTTCCGTATTTGTGTTGTTTGTCCGGGCTAGCAAGGAACTAGCGAGAGCGCGTCTGGAGGATTAGCGAGCGCGAGACGGGCTTGGTTTGCCGCCTGAGCGTTGCTGACCACCTTGGCCTCGAGCACCTTGACCTTTAGCGCCTGCAGGGCGTGAACCGTTACGTTGTGGACGGTTCCCCCCGTTTCCATTGGCACCATTGTTGCCGTTACGGCTGCTCTGGTTGCCATTACCGTGTGGCTTACCTTGACCGGCTGGCTTACCACCGGTTGCACGTTGACCCGGCTTACCTTTGCCAGCACCTGTGCCAGCCGGTTTGTGGTTGCCACCGGTACCACGTTTACCGTCTTTACGGATATCAGGCTGGTTCGGGTGCTTGGTCGCAAAGCGTTTCGCACCGTGACGGCCTGAACCACGGCGTTCTGCCGGTGTCATTTCCGCTTCACTGCCTTCAGCCGGCACCAAACAGTTAGCACGATCGCCAATCAGGTGCTTTTTACCCATATTGACCAGAGCCTCACGGATCAACGACCAGTTCAGCGGGTCATGGTAACGCAGTAGGGCTTTGTGCAAGCGACGCTGGCGCTCACCTTTGGCCACAAACAAATCTTCACGCTTCTTGTATTTCACACGCTTCAGCGGGTTAGTTTCCGAGTGGTACATCGCTGTCGCGTTACACATTGGAGACGGATAGAAGTTCTGAACCTGATCACACTGGTAATCGTTCTTCTTCAGCCATAGCGCCAGGTTCAGCATGTCTTCATCCGTTGAGCCCGGGTGAGCTGAAATGAAGTATGGGATCAGGTACTGTTTCTTACCGGCTTCCATGCTGTACTTTTCAAACATTTCTTTGAAGCGATCATAGGTGCCCATGCCCGGCTTCATCATCAGATCCAGTGTGCCTTTCTCTGTGTGCTCTGGCGCAATTTTCAGGTAGCCACCTACGTGGTGTGTCACCAACTCACGTACGTATTCTGGTGATTCTACCGCCAAGTCATAACGGACACCGGAGGCGATCATGATCTTCTTGATGCCTTTCACGCTGCGTGCTTTACGGTACAGGTCGATCGTGTGTTTATGGTCTGTGTTTAGCTTTTCACAGATTTTCGGGAAAATACACGACGGACGGCGACAGTTTGCTTCGGCTTTGTCATCAGAACAGCCCAGGCGGTACATGTTCGCTGTTGGGCCACCCAAATCAGAAATGGTACCGGTAAAGCCAGGGACTTTATCGCGGATCTCTTCCAGCTCATTGATGATCGACTCGTGTGAGCGGTTTTGAATGATGCGGCCTTCGTGTTCGGTGATCGAACAGAAAGAACAGCCACCAAAACAGCCGCGCATGATATTGACCGAGGTCTTGATCATGTCATAGGCTGGAATTTTTGCTTTGCCGTAACGAGGGTGAGGAATACGTGCAAACGGCAAGCCGAATACAAAGTCCATCTCTTCGGTGGTCAATGGGATCGGCGCTTTGTTCACCCACAGTTCGCGATCTGCGTGTTTTTGTACCAACGCACGACCAGAGTGCGGGTTGGTTTCCAGGTGCATTACACGGCTGGCGTGCGCGTACAGAATACGGTCATTCGCCAGTTTTTCGTAGGACGGCAGACGGACAACCGTGGTCGCAGCATCGTGGCGTGACGGGCGTACGTGTACCACTTGCGGTTGTTCTTTTTCTGCGTCTTTGTTTGTGGCGCAGGTTTCTTCCGTCGCATACGGGTTAATCATCGCCATTGGGCGACCTGGCTTTTCGATGCGTGATGAGTCGATCTCTTTGTAGTGCTCAGGGATCTCCTTCATCATCACCGCTGTACCCGCAATGTTGGTCAGCGTTTTGATGTCTTCGCCATTAGAAAGGCGGTGTGCGACTTCCACCAACGCACGCTCGGCGTTACCGAATAGCAGAATGTCAGCTTTGGCATCCATCAGTACAGAACGGCGAACTTTATCTGACCAGTAGTCGTAGTGAGCCAGACGACGCAAGCTTGCCTCGATACCACCCAGTACCACAGGGGTGTCTTTGTACGCTTCTCGACAACGCTGTGAGTACACCAGTACTGCACGGTCAGGGCGCTTACCGCCTTCGTTGTTTGGCGTGTAGGCATCATCGTGACGCAGTTTACGGTCAGCGGTGTAGCGGTTGATCATGGAGTCCATGTTACCGGCTGTGATACCGAAGAACAGGTTCGGCTTACCCAGCGACATGAACGCATCTTTGTTTTGCCATTCTGGCTGCGCAATGATACCCACGCGGAAACCTTGCGATTCCAGCAAACGGCCAATGATCGCCATACCAAAGCTTGGGTGGTCAACATACGCATCACCGGTAACGATAATAATGTCGCAGCTATCCCAGCCTAAGGCGTCCATTTCTGCGCGAGAGGTCGGCAGGAAAGGTGCCGTACCGTAGCATTCTGCCCAGTATTTTGGATAACTGTTAATAGGTGTTACTTCAGTGTGCATATTTTGACCTCAATTTTTGAAGGCGGGAATTATAGCCCTTAGCAAAACAACTATCTAGCCCTTATCCCATCTGGGCTGGTGGCTCATTAACCCTGTTATCAGTAAGGAAAAGTCCCTATGCGTGGCTGAATGAGGGGCTGATTAGATGCAGGAAAATGCGCTGAATAGACAAAGTATTTAGTATAGGAGGCGTAAAAAAGAAAAGGAGGCCAAAGCCTCCTAGTCATATCAATGCGTGATTCAAAGCATAGTGTCAATCACGCATTCAATAGCATCGCTGCACTTAACCGTACATTGGTACAAGTACCATGGTACCGATGATCACTGTCAGCAGACCACACAATACCGGTACAGACGTACGCTTCACCACTTCAAACGGGCTAACGTTACCCATACCAGATGTTGCCACGATAACGCCAGACACTGGCGAGATGGTACGGCCCAGGTTAGACGCTTGCAGCATTGGGATGATCAGGAACGCAGGGCTAAGACCCATTTTCGCCGCCAGTGTCGGTGCCAATTCAACGAAAGCATAGAACGGCGCGTTACCCGAACCGGTTGCAATCGCCGCTGCTACAGTCAGACCAGTTAGCAATAGCATCAGTGCAAAACCACCTGCACCGGCAGATTCAGCCAGACCAATCAGGTTATCAATCGCACCGATAGACATCAGACCTTGCGCGAACACACCCGCTGCCACCAATAGCATTACCACGCCTTTGAACGCTTCAGCCATGCCTTGGTAGCACGATTCAAGATCTTCCAGCGTTTGCTTACCGTTGAAACGCTTGGTCACGTAATCGACAATAGCGCCGATCACGATAGACATTACCACGATGGTGTAGATATCCAGTGACAGGCCAGGAATGGTTTCACCGTTGAAGGCGAATACACCGATGATTGGTAAGAATGGCAAGATAGAGTAGTAACCCGGTGCCTTCACTTCCATTTCAGAAATGTCGACTTTCTCCATCACGATGTTTTCTTTCTTATCCAGATATTTGTTCCAGAAGAAAGCCGCTGCCGCCATCACGATAATGGCAGAGATAGAAACCGGCAGTACTGTTTCAACCGCAAACACGTGCAGAGGCAGGCCAGATTTTTCTGCCGCCACAATCACGTCACCAGAGGTTGGAGACAGGATAATCGCAGCCGGAGAGGCACAGATTGCCACGGCCGCAGGGCGAGAAATACCCATCGCTGTCATCATTGGGAACAGGGTCGCCATCAATAGCACGCCAAGGCCCGTTGCAGAGCTGACCGCCAATGACATCAAACACGCCACGATGTACGCCGCAACTAACAGTGTGTACGGTGATTTAATCACAGAAAGGGGTTTTGAAAACTGTTTAACCACCACATTGTTGGCACCAATGTGTGTCATGTAAGAGGCAAAGCCACATAGCAACATGATCTGCATACCCAAACCGCCGCCACGGTTTTGCAGCATGTATTTGATGTATTCCAGTGAGTCAGTGACAAAGTTACCGGTCGATTTAATGCTCGCAGGCAATACGTCGTAACCCAGTAAACCCGTAATCAGAAGTAACAATAAGCCAGCGGTAAGCAATACCCCAGCGGCTTTATATCCCTTAATAATGAAGTAGCCAACGGCAATCGTGACCACAAGGCCAATCAATAGCTCCAACATGGTAAAACATCCTCTTTAACCATTAACGTATAAAAAATAAGTCAGAATATGTCAGTATGACGCACTTTCTTACAAATTAACCTCAGCTGAATCTATCGGAAAAGATCTATTTACACGATGGAAATTCCACATGTTTATGATCTGAGACAGGATTTTTTGCAGCCTGTTAGGCTTGTGCGACAGGAATGAAAAAAGAGTTAATCAACTTTGTATGTGATTGGTTAATTGGTGTTTTTGGTGATTAATTGTGCATTTTTGTCTCAATGGGTTGAAAGTATGATATGGCACTGTGTGCAACCTATGGCAAGAAAGCATGACTTGTGTAGCGAAGGGGTTAAATAGCTTTACATCGTGTAACAATGGCATCCGGTTATACGACTTGTTGCGTATTATCACAGTTCGCCATGTAACTATTTTCTCATCACTTAATAACGGCATAGCGTGTCGCAATTTGAGGGTTCGGATTGGCAGCGTGAATGGAATTGCGAAATGTGAACAAAAAAGCAGCATGTTTGCCGCTACACTGGCGACGTTTGGTGATGTGTTCGCAGGTAAAGCGAAGGCATCCCGCCAGACCCATTGCTGGTTGGCCTGATTACCGATGGTTGGCAGTTGAACAGGTGAGGCCAGTGCAATAATAACGACGAGAAGGAAAGCGTCATGAAAACGGCTGTATCACTGGCAGTTGCCGCGATGTCTATCGCCCCACTCATCTTGGCTCCCTCTGCGATGGCGAAAGGCAGTACGAATTCGCCGCCGGTTGTGGCGGGGTATTTTGCTGACTGGCAATACGATAATGAACAAAATCCTTATACCGTGGATGATATTCCGGCGGACAAGCTGAGCCATATTATCTACGCCTTTTTGAGCATGTGTGGGCCCCATGATGGCGCGAGTAAGAAAGTACAACAACAGGTGGAAGACGCCTGTGAAGGGAAAAAGCCATTTACGGCAATCGTTGTCGATCAAGAAGCGGCGCTGGAACTGGATTTTGGTCCAGTCAACGCCAACGTCGATTACCGAGGACATTTCGCCCAACTCAAAGATCTGAAAGCCAAATATCCGAATGTGCGTATCTTACCGTCGTTTGGTGGCTGGACCATGTCGGAACCTTTCCATGCGATGGCAAAAGACAACGCGGCCATTGAGCATTTTGCCCGTACTGCTGTTGAGCTGATTGCCAAGTATGATTTCTTTGATGGCATTGATCTGGATTGGGAGTACCCGGGCGGGGGCGGCTTGACGACCTCACCTTGGAATCCTGAAACCAAGTTGTCAGATGCACAAAAAGCCAGTGAAAAAGCGGCCTTTACCCATTTGGTGAAATCTTTACGGGCAGAGTTGGATACGCTGTCAGCCAAAACGCAACGTGAATACGAGCTATCCACGGCGGTAGGTGTCGGTGCGAAGGCGGAAGGTATCGACTGGGCTGCGGTTTCCCCTCTGATGAATAACATGTTTGCCATGACCTATGACTATCTGGGCGGGTGGGGGCAGCAGACGGGCCATTTGACGAACCTGCATGCCACACCGGATGGCTGGTGGGGCATGGGCACTGATGTGTTTGTGGAAAAAATGGTCGCACTGGGCATTCCGAAAGAGAAGTTGGTTGTCGGGGCGGCATATTACGGACGTGGCTGGGAAGGCACAAAAGGCTTTGATGGTGAAACACTGGCGTCAGATTTGGTTTCCGAAAAAGGGGCTACCTTTGGCACGGATCCGAAAGAGCCGGGTTATTTCATGTATTGGGATTTGGTGCGCAACTACACGGTGAAGGAAGGGTATCAGAATGGCTATGACGAGAAAGCGCATGCACCGTTCTTATGGCATCCGAAGAAAAAAGTGTTCATCACTTATGAAGATATGCGCTCGATAAAAGCCAAAGCCGATTGGGTGAAGCAGAATAAATATGCCGGGATGTTTGTGTGGGAGTTATCGGGCGATCCGGATAACGTGTTAACAGAGACCATGGCCGACAACCTGAAGCCTTAACGCTGTCATTCTCACATTGACACAGATAGAGAAGAAAAAAGCCATTCATCTCGGTGCCTTACCGTGATGAATGGCTTTGTCGCTAATAGTACGTAGCGATAAATCGAGCGATGAAAGGTTTGTATTCGTTGTCAGCGAAAAGAGGCTATCAGGCCAATGCCATCGCCAGCAGTGACACTGGGTGGATGGTTTCCAAATCAGTGTTTTCTTCAATTTGCCACTTACAGGTTTCACAGTCTGTAATGGCAAAATCGGCTTTGGCACGGTTGATTTGCTTAAACAGATCGTTACCAATCGCCATCGACGTCTCGTAGTTTTCAGTCTTAAAGCCGTAGGTACCGGCAAGGCCACAACATTGGCTGTCCAGCACTGTCACTTCCAGGCCCGGTATCATCTTCAGCAGTTCAATGGTGTACAAGCTGCCGCCGGTACGCTCTAGGTGACACGGTGTGTGGTAGACCACTTTTTTGTTGATCGGCTTCATCTTCGGCGCGTTACCGTTCATGAACTGCTTCAACAAGAAACGGGTCACGTATTCGATGCGATCGGCCACGCCACTGTTATCCACTTTCAGGACGTTCGGGTATTCCTCTTTCAGCGTAAATGAACAGGTTGAAGAGGTCGAAACAATCTGGCTGTCGTATTTTTCAATCGCGGCCGAGAAGTTCTTCACGTTCAAACGGGCATTCTTCTTTGCTTTATCAAAGAAGCCGTTGGCGATCAGGGGCACGCCACAGCATTTCTCTTTATCCAGCAGTTGCACCCCAAAGCTCATCGCATTCATCACTTTGACAAAATCTTTGCCCAGCTGTGGGTGGTTGTAGTTCACGTAACAGCCGTGGAAGTAGTGTACTTGTTTTGGGTACAAGGCTTGGCTGGTGCAGTTTTGTTTGTACCAGCGACGGAACGTGCCGTGAGAGTACTTCGGCAAGCTCTTGTGATCATGCACCCCAATGGTTTTGTGCATCAGGGTTTTGACCGGCTTAAGCCCGGTAATGGTATTCACGATAGGGGCAAACGGCGTGGCCATGGAGCCCATCATGTCCGTGTGGCTCAGTACAAAGTCACGGATGGTTTTGATGTTCATGGGCAGCTTGGCGTGCTCGTCACGGGCCACGGCGATCATGTCACCGATTTTTACCCCAGACGGACAGGCCGTTTCACAACGCTTACAGTTGGTGCACAGCTTCAGGGTTTCATCATAAAACTCAGGGCTTTTAATGCGCAGACGTTCGCCATCCGGCCCGCACTGTTTTGGCCCCGGATAGTGTGGATTGGCTTTGGCGACCGGACAGTAGACAGTACACACGGTACATTTGATGCATTGATCGAAGCTGGTGTCTTTTTTGATAAGGCTCATGCGTGTGTCCTTTCTTGTGTCTTACTGTCTGTGTTCGGCTGTTGCTGTTGCTGTTGTTGCTGTGCGCGGATCATTTTGTCTGCCACATAGTGACCGGTAGAGATCGCCACGCCGGATCCTGAACCTTCATGAACCGGATCGTAGTGCGCCAAAATGGCACCGGCACAGTAGAGGTTGGTAATGGCTTCACCACGAATGGTTGGATTCAATGTGTCGTTACAGGCCACGCCCATTTTCATGAACGGATGGCTGTTCGGGCTGAAAAACTGTGGCTGATACCAGTGATCACGGTGCGGAGTATCCGTAATATCCAGACCGAAAATCGGTTCACTCACGGTGTGGCGTTCTGCTTTCAGGCCTTTGCTGAAAAAGCTGCCGCTGGCGATCAGGAAGTGCTCTGCCACCAAAGGAATGTCCTCATGGTGACGGGTGTAAATACGCTTCAGTTGGCCTTGTTCAATATCGCCGCCCAGCACTTCATCACCGGTCAATAGCAGGCCGCCTAGTTGTTTGAAGTGCGACTTCATGGTGTCTTCCAGACGGATCCCCAGCAATGATGGTGGCATGGTCGGGATTTCACAAATCGAGAAGCCTGTCAGTCCTTCCAGCAGCTTGATGGTGGCAGCGCCATCACCGTTGCCGAAAATCGCAGGTAGGATCACCAAGTCGGCTTTACCCACTTGTTTGATCAGCGATTTCGCAAACGCATGCAGTTTGGTTTCGTCTTTCAGTACGCGTGAGATATCAATGGAGCGGAACTCACATGGGTTACGCTGCATGGTTTCAAAATCCGGCAATTCCACGTTAGCGGTTTTGATTTTTACATCGCGGAATGCTTCTAAGGCAGCTAGGTTGCTGGCAGCCAACTGTGGCTGGAAGTCACGGAAACCATCGACGGTGACCAAGGCAATGGTGCTGAGGCCATCCGCCAAGGCATGCATCGGGAACTGATGGACCGTTTGCTGTGACAGCCAGGTTGAGCGGAAGGTACCCATTGGCGTGACACGATAATGGTTCGATTCATCCGCTTGTGCGGTAAGAAATACCCCGGACTCTTCCATCATGCCCTGATACCAAGCAAGGGCTTGGCGACAGGCATTCACACCGATCTTGCTGTACGGATGCTGTGGACACTGCTCTGCAAGGGCTGGGAAGGCATCAAACGGAGTAGAGACACTCTCTCCATTAGGCAAACGGCTTAATACATCAATAGAGCCAGACGAAAAGTGCATGGCGCTTTGACCGGCAGTGATCACAGCGGTTTTCATGCCACTTTCTACACAACGAATGGCACAGCTGAGACCGGCGACACCGCCACCGATGATAATGCTATCAAATTTCATGCTGTTTCCTCGTCTGTTGCTGATGTGGTTGCTTGTTCCGGTAGATCGCTGACGCCAAACAGGCCTTCATAAATCCAGTAAGTGAATTCCCCTTCGCGCAGGGCATCACCCCAAAAGACCGGTTTGATCCCTTTCCAGCGCTCTTCCAAAAATTCTTCTAACAGGTGGCTGGCTTGGTTACCGGTTTTCTTGCCGTATTCGGAGAACAAACCGGCAGCACGGTATGAGCAAAGCTCACCCTGACACGGGCCCATACCGATACGGGTACGGCGGCGCAGATCCACCAGGTTGTGTACGTCCAGATCCTTGATGGCGTATTCCACTTCGCCACAGGTCACCATTTCACATTCACAGATCACCGCCTGACTTTTCTTGTCGTTGCTCAGGAACTTCTCTGCGCGCTCACCGTGACGGTATAGGGCGGATTGATACACAGGTTTTGCCAAGCTGGCTGTCGGTGCTTTTTTCGGTTTAGCTTGTTCAGAACCCGGCAGCGGTTTTTCATGGGTGATACAAGGCTGGGTATTGCCCAGTTTTTTCGCCACTAAATCAGTGGTCCACTCAGCCATCATGCGGTAGGTCATCAATTTACCGCCAGTGATGGTGACAAAGCCGTCCAGCCCATCACGCTCAGCATGATCCAGCAGCACAATGCCTCGGCTGATGTTTCGGCCACTGGTATCGCCATCCACAGCGACTAGCGGACGGACACCCGCATAGGCACGCAATACGCGGGTATTGGCCATAATTGGCGCTAATTTGGTGCCTTCTTCCAATAAAATGTCGATTTCTTTGCTGGTTACGTGTAGATCGTCAATCTTGTCGTAGTCGATACGCTCAGAAGTGGTACCGATAAGTGAAATGGTGTCACCCGGTACAAGAATGTCGGCGTCAGACGGCTTACGACAACGGTTGATCACCAAATTGTTGATACGGTAATCCAGAATCAGCAGTGAGCCTTTGGCCGGGAACATCTTGATAGACAAATCGCCGTATTCACAGATTTGTTGTCCCCAAATCCCTGCTGCGTTCACCACTTGCTGGGCGCGAATTTCAATGCGTTGACCGGTCTTTAAATCCAGACAGTGCACACCGAGGACTTTGTCGCCTTCGCGGATCAAGCCAGTTACATGGGTGTGGTTAAACAGTTTCGCGCCATGCTCGACCGCATCAATCACGTTCGATGCGGACAAACGGAACGGGTCTAAGGTGCCATCAGGAACCTTTACCGCACCGATCAGGGCAGGGTTACAGTTTGGCTCCAGGCGTAGGGCGTCCTGCGGGCTTAACTGTTCCACATTGATATCAGCCTGCTGGCAGGCTGTGATGAAGGTTTTCTGAAAGTCCAAATCATCGTCTGGCAGGGAAATGAATAAGCCCTGCGTGTCTTCCACACAGTGACGGGCAATGTTTTTCAGAATACGGTTTTCTTGAATACATTCTTTGGCCGATTCCTGATCGGTCACCGCATAACGTGCGCCAGAGTGAAGTAGGCCGTGGTTGCGTCCAGTCGTGCCTGAGGCTAAATCGTCTTTTTCAACGAGAATACAGCGGATCCCTCGCAGTGCACAGTCACGCATGATGCCTGTTCCCGTCGCGCCGCCGCCGATAATCACAACATCTGTTTCAAACCAACTATTCATGTTCGTTTTCGCTTATTGTTTGGTTCGTGGATCAGGAAAGGGTGTCTTCCTTTTCAATATGGTCAGCAATATGCCATTTAATCGCCGAGCATTTGGTGATCAAAGGCTCAAAATGCGCGTTCGAGCATTTTTGTTTTCATTTATGTGCGTTTAATGCTGTGGTGAGCGAATGGTGAGCGGTTTGCTGCTTTCTTGTAGGGTGGATGGTGGTGAAACACGCACTGTCGTCGGGTATGTTGATTGTCAGGGTGGATTGCCAATGATGAAGGTCGCGAAAATGCGGGTGCTATTTGGTATCAAACAAGGGAATTGGTATTATCGCCGCTCTTTTTCTTTTCGCATTTTTTAAGATCATTTCTATGAACGTAGGTTTACCCTTTTTGATCCCCGCGCTGCTTGGCGCACAGCTTGTGTTGACGTTAGTACTGACAAAAGGGGAGATCTGCCCGGGTCAGCGTGGCCGAGTCCATAAAACACTGCCGGTATTGCTGGTGGGTTGGTTGTTGGCGACTGTGGCACAACCGTTGGCGGTATTGCCATTGTTGGCGTTGGCGTACTTCACCATGAAAGTAAAAACCGGCAAAACCCGTGATGCAGGCCCATTGAAGGTATTTTATGCCGCAACGGGGTTGGCTGCGGTAGTGTGGATCATGATGGCGGCAAGCCTGCCTTTGCCCGCTGCGGCGTTAAGCTTGGCGGCGATTCCGTTATTTGGTGCGCTATTGGCGCAACTGCTGTTGACCCAAGCACGTAGCCGTTTGCAGGCATTTCATCGTTTGTTGCCATTTACCGGTATTGCCAGTGCGATGGTGAGCGTACTGTGTGTGCTGTGGATGGCGTCTCAGTTGGGTGAAGCGGAAGTACAAGCGCTGGTAAGCACCATTATTGCGGCATTAGTGTGCTTGGTCGCGGCATTGTTGGTGTGGGCGATGCACTTGCTGACCAGCAAAACCGTGAACCGCTGGCAGTTGCTGGCAGCGGCGGCATTGTTGGTGGGTTCGGCGTACTTTGAAACAGTACTTATGATGAGCCTGTAAACGCACATTCATCATCTATTCAAGCGCGAATTAGAATGCCGAAAGTGTGATGGGCTGCTTTTTCTTTCCGGATGATACTGTCTATGCTTACTGAGTAACATTACGTTAACAGGAGGTCGGCATGGAGATCAGCAATCTATTGGGCATGGACGGCAACATCGTTCTGGGTATTGTGAATGAACGACTCCGCCTTGAATGTAACACGGTTGAAGAGTTAGTGAGCCGTTACGAGCTTGATTTTGATGAATTGAACGAGAAGATGGAGTCAATGGGTTACCATTACGACCCTATCAACAATCAATTCAAATAACTTTATTAAGGCTGCAGATGTTACCCCATTATGCAGCCTTAATACCTTCTAAATGATGCTGACATTGCTGTTTGGCCGTTGCAAAAAACGCCGACAGGTAATGCCGTTCACGCTCGGAGGAGCGAATTGCGGCAAACAAACGTCGCCATAATCCTTCCCCTAACGGTTTACTGACCACGAGTCCTTGTCGGGCGAAATCATACACTGCCCAGTTAGGCAATGCGGCCACCCCCAATCCTGCCGACACCATCTGAATTAGCATTAAGGTATTATCGGCTTGTTTCCAATGGGCCGGTTCAATCCCCGCCGGTTGCAAGAAATGCTTCACCACATCTAAGCGGTTTTTCTGTACCGGATAGCTCATCATGGTTTGATCTGCCAAATCTTCTGGCGTGATCACCGCTTTGCTGGCCAAAGGTGATTGCGGTGACACAATCAAGCGCATTTCAAAATCAAACAATGGCTCAAAGTGGACTTCATTGCGGGGCTGAATGTCAGAGGTGATCACCAAATCCAGTTCACCGGCACTGAGGGCGGGCAGGGGCTCGAACCCAAAGCCTGAAGAGAAATCAAGCGTCACGCTTGGCCAGTGGATTTGGTATTCCTTAAGGGCGGGCATCAGCCACTGGAAACAGGAATGGCATTCAATCGCCATGTGTAAGCGGCCATTGGTGTCTTCTTTTAAACTGGCCAGTTCGTGTTCGGCTTTGGCCAAACGTGGGATCACATCATCAGCCAAACGCAGCAATACCTCACCTTCCGCCGTAAATTTTACCGGGCGGGTTTTGCGCAAAAACAGTTGGCTGCCTAAACGCATTTCTAAATCTTTTAACTGATGAGACAGGGCAGATTGAGTGAGGCACAAGGTGTTTGCCGTCGCCGTCAATGAGCCGGTTTCCCGCAATACCGTCAATGTTTTTAGATGCTTTATTTCAATCAAAATCTGTCTCTCTATCCCTATTTACGTTGATGTGGCGTCCTGCCAAGCCTCAACTGTACTGATAAAACGGCGGAGTGTAAATACGGATGTGTAAACATCTGGATGGCTAAATGTTTGTATTCTGGTTTGTTATTCGGTAATAGGGGAAAGTTTGCGATCTTGTATGAAAAATGCTCATGTTAAACATTAAGCATTAGAAATTGCTCATCATCAGACGTTGCTTCATTGTACATCCCATCAACACGGTTAATGAATGACAGGGATAAGCGACGATGACGACAACAACACACATTTTGGGTTACCCGCGTGTCGGTAGCCAACGTGAATTAAAATTTGCACAAGAGAAATACTGGCGTGGTGAAATCAGCCAGCAGGAACTGAAAGCAGTGGGTCATGAACTGCGTCTGCGCCACTGGGGCGATCAGGCTGAAGCCGGGCTGGATTTTGTCTCTGCCGGTGATTTTGCTTGGTATGACCATGTACTGGGTACCAGCATGCTGCTGGGTCACTTGCCAAAGCGTCATCGTCACGGTTTCCCGGATCTGGACACCTTGTTCCGTGTTGCCCGTGGTAAAGCGCCAACGGGCTGTGCCTGTGCGGCATCTGACATGACCAAATGGTTTAATACTAATTATCACTACATCGTGCCGGAATTCAGTGCGGATGATGAATTCAACGTCAGTTGGCAGCAACTGTTTGAAGAAGTGGCGGAAGCCAAGGACAGCGGCAAAGACGTAAAACCTGTGCTGGTGGGGCCTGTGTCCTATCTCTGGCTGGGTAAAGAAAAAGAAGAACTCGGAAAAGAAACTGGCTTTGACCGTTTGTCATTGTTGCCACGTCTGTTGGTTGCTTATCAGCAGATCCTGACCAAGCTACAGAAATTGGGTGTGCAATGGGTACAAATTGATGAGCCTGTTCTGGCGCTGGAGCTGCCAAAAGCATGGCGTGATGCGTTTAAGATTGCTTACCAAGTGATCCAAGGCGGACCGAAGCTGCTACTGACCACGTATTTTGATCATATTACTCACCACCTGGATAAAATTGTTGAGCTGAAAGTAGACGGTCTGCATGTTGACCTGTCTACCGCGCCTCAACAATTGGAGGAGGTCGTGGCCGCCCTTCCTCAGCATTGGGTGCTGTCAGCAGGGGTGATCAATGGGCGCAATGTATGGCGTGCGGATTTGAGTGCACAGCTGGCACGTCTGGCACCCGTGAAAGCCCAATTGGGTGATCGTCTGTGGGTAGGGACGTCATGTTCTTTACTGCATACACCGATTGACTTGGAGCTGGAAACCGAGCTGGATCCGACCGTGCGTGAGTGGCTGGCGTTTGCCAAGCAGAAGTGTCGTGAGGTGACTTTGCTGGCGAAAGCATTGGATGGTGACCAAACGGCCATTGACGAATGTGCCCGTTACAGTGCGCCAATTAAAGCCCGTGCAACCAGTGACTTGGTGAACAACCCGGCAGTACGTGAACGTACGGCAGCGATCACGGATGCGTTGGCAGAGCGTCAATTGCCATACGCCGAGCGTGCCCGAGTACAGCGTGAATCTCTCGGGTTGCCACTGTTGCCAACCACCACCATTGGCTCATTCCCGCAAACCAATGAGATCCGTACTCAGCGCCGTGATTTCAAAGCGGGCCGTTTGTCGGAGCAGGATTACACCACTGCAATGAAAGGCCATATCGCGGATGCGATTGAGCGCCAGCAGCGTTTGGATCTGGATGTGTTAGTACACGGTGAGCCAGAGCGTAACGACATGGTGGAATACTTCGCAGAGTTGTTGGAAGGTTTTGCGGTGACCCGCTTTGGTTGGGTACAGAGTTACGGTTCTCGCTGTGTGAAGCCAGCAGTGATTGTGTCTGATATTTACCGTGCCACGCCAATGACCGTCGAGTGGACGCATTACGCCCAGTCACTGACGAATAAAACCGTGAAAGGCATGCTGACAGGCCCTGTGACTATCCTGGGCTGGACATTCCCGCGTGAAGATTTGACCCGCGAAGCCATTGCCAACCAGATTGCACTGGCACTGCGTGATGAAGTGGCTGACTTGCAAGACAAAGGCATTAAGGTGATTCAGATTGATGAGCCAGCGATCCGTGAAGGGCTGCCATTGAAAGCCAGCGAGTGGCAAACGTACCTGGATTGGGCGGTGAAAGCCTTTAAGATTTCAGCGGCGAGTGCCGAGTCAGAAACGCAGATTCATACCCATATGTGTTACAGCGAATTCAACGATATTATTCAGTCTGTTGCGGCGTTGGATGCGGATGTGATCACCATTGAAACGTCACGTTCAGACATGGAATTGCTCAAAGCATTTGAAGAGTTTGCGTACCCGAACGAGATTGGCCCGGGTGTTTACGATATCCATTCACCGAATATTCCAACGGTTGATCACGTAGTGGCATTGATCGAGAAAGCTGAAACATTGGTACCGGCGGAGCGTTTGTGGATTAACCCGGACTGTGGCCTGAAAACCCGTAACTGGGAAGAAACAGAAGCGGCACTCACCAATATGGTGGAAGCAGCAAAACAACTGCGTAAGCAGTGGCAAGCAAAAGCGGTATAACCTCGACACAAAGACGATGATAGACCGTTACTTGTAAGAGCGCTTCGGCGCTCTTTTTCTTATCTGGATGCCATAGCAGTGTGATGAATACATATTCATGTCTTAAAGTTGCTCATGGGATATCATTCGTTCTGTGAAATAAATCGAGTTTCAAAGGGAAAGTTACGCAACGAGTTGAATTCCCAAGAAGGTCGTCTTTACTTAGGGCATCAATCGTTAAGCATAGGAATCACATGATACGCCGACTGTACATCGTCACAGTCAGCGCTGTCACCATCGGGGTGATATTGGCGTGCTGGTTATTTCGAGTGTTTTATCAACTTGAGACCACCCAAATTCAGCGTGACTTTGAACGAGATGTCGATAAGCAAGCGCAGGCACTGTCGCTATACATTGAAGAGAAGTTCGCCGCGCTACATCACTTAAAACTGATTGTTGAATATCAGGGCATGCCCGATCGTGAGGCTTTTTCCGGCCAAGCCCAATCCCTCTTAACGCGCTATCCCTCATTACAGTCCGTGGGGTGGGTACCGTGGATCCCCGCCGCACAGCGTTATGCTCATGAATCGGCACAGGCTTTCCTAATGCCTGAGTACCGTATTGTTGAACGGGTCGCCAGTGATGAGTTGGTTAACGCGACAGAGCGGGCTGATTATTTTCCGTTACAGCATATCGCCTCTCGCACTGACAATCTCACCGCACTAGGTTACGACTTCGGTGCGAATGCGGTGCAGCGACGTATGCTCAATCAAGCCCGTGATACCGGCCAATGGCAACTCTCGGAACGTATTGAGCGTGATGTCTTACCGAATACCCAAGGAACGGTGCAGGTGGTGGTTCCTGTGTATGATCAGGTGCAACCCGTTACAAGGATGGAACGTCGCCAGGCCCTGCGAGGCTTTATTGTCGGCTATTGGCATATTGATGAGATGATTGCGCCGTGGTTCCCGCTGTCGTCTTTTGCACAAATGCATTTGGGAATTGCTGATCTTCAGGCCAATGAGGCGACCTCACTGTTATTTGGTTTAGGTGATCGCACTGCTTCGTCGCGCACTGCTTCGTCGTCGACACAGTTTTACTTGAGCGCGTTGGCTTTGGAGGGGGAGTTTGTTTTATTGCCAGAGCCATCAGAGCGTGTGTCCCGTACCGTACTGGCCAAGGGTGGGCGAGAATGGGTCATGGAAGCGACCCCAACCGCTCATTATTTTGAACAGCGGCGTACGGCTTATTCCTTTTATGTATTCGGTGCAATCTTATTCGGCTTTGTTGGGCTGTCTGGTTATGGTTGGCGCGTGATGCAACGCCATGTATTGCAGTGGAATCAGCTTGGGGAAAATAATCAGCAGCTTGCTGAACAAAATAAAAGCCTGGTGCGTTTGACGCGTATGGATACGTTATTAGGTGTGGCGAATCGCCGATTTTTTGATGAGACATTACACAAAGAATTTAGCCGTGCTTACCGTGAGGACAAGCCACTGGCACTGTTATTGATAGATATTGATCATTTTAAAGCGTTCAATGATACCTACGGGCATCAGGCCGGAGACCGTTGTTTGAAACTCGTCGCTGGTGAGTTAGAGCGGGTATTACGGCGGCCTGCTGACATGTTAGCGCGGGTAGGCGGGGAAGAATTCGGCGTGATATTACCTAATACCAACAACGGCGAAGTGGTGGCAAGACAATGCCGAACAGCGGTTGAACGGCTGGGGATAGCTCATGGCGGCTCGTTTTCCGGTGATTTGGTGACGGTATCTATTGGGGTGATTTCACTGGAAAATGTTGCTCATCATACAACAGACAGTATTTACGCCTTGGCCGATGAAGCCTTGTATGAAGCCAAAAGTAGCGGTCGTAACTGTATCCGCGCCAAGAAAGTCACCGTACCACGCGCAGCGAACACGTTGACCTGTATCGGCTAATTGCAATGTGCCGTGATGCTAAGACAGAGGCGGATGCTGAAGTTGCATCGACGTTGAAATGAAAGCGATGAGGATACAGAAACAAAAACGCCTGCATGACGCAGGCGTTTTTCGTGATGACGGTGAGTCAATACATCCCGGTAGAGGGAGAATTACTCTGCGTCAGCGCGAGTGAAAGTTAGGCTGTGTGCCTGACCTTTTAGTGTTAGCTCGTCGCCAGAAACGCTCGCTGCGCTCCAGTCCATTAGCGTTTTGCTTACAACCGTTTCCATTTCCATACCAGGACCCTGACAAGCCATCATAGTCAGACCCATTTTCTCAATGCGTAGGTTACCGTCTTTAAGCTCTGCCTGACCGAAGAAACGGTTACAACCTGCGTTACCGTTCGCGTTTAGGTCTTCAGACAGCATTAGGTTTGGCGCTACTGCTTCTGTAGAGATTGCTTGGTTGTCAATCTTAGTCAGTACCCAGTTTTGTGCAGCGATATCAGTTTGGTTTGTCATCGTCTGTGCCTGTTCGTTGTTGCTGTCGTTAGATGCACAAGCTGCTAGCATCATTGGTAGTACTAGCGCGGCAAGAAAACGTTTCTTCATCATTATATTCCCAAAAAGTGGCTTCGGTGTGTGGTTTCTGCATCAAGACAGAAATCCAATGCACTTGTGCATCATATCGACGAATCGTTGAGCGAAGCACAATTGCACGTTGTTTTTTATTGCTTACAAGCAAATATATCGCAGGATAACAAAAGAAGAAATAGAAATATTGGTCTGTAATGTCATGCCTGTGTGAATAAGAATGAAAACTGGGACCTATACAGGTTTCATATCAAACGTTTTATTAAAAACACAGGGCTGAACGAGCAGCCCTGTGAAAATAACCGTGCGATAGTAAAAGCGTATGGATATTGTTTACGCTTTCTTCTCCGGCATACTGATAATGTGAATGTCTTGCTGAGGGAACGGAATCGAGATCCCTTCGCGATCAAAGCGCATTTTCACTTCGCGGGTAACATCCCAATACACATCCCAGTAGTCTTCGGTTTTTACCCAAGGGCGCACAATGAAATCCACCGATGAGGTGTTAAGCACGTGTAGCTTGATCATGGCTTCAGGGGAGCGCAATACCATTGGATGCTCAGCAACAATGTCGTGCAGCACTTTCTCGGCTTTTTCAACGTCATCGCTGTAACCAATCCCAAACACCATATCGACTCGGCGTACGCGTTCGTGTGTGATGTTTTTAATGGTATCGCCCCAAATCTTGCTGTTTGGCACAATCAAAATTTGGTTATCAAAGGTTTTGATCGTGGTGCTGACTAAGCTCATGTGGCTTACCTTGCCGGAGGTGCCACCGGCTTCAACAAAGTCATCCACATCAAACGGGCGGTAAATCAGCAGCATCATGCCAGAGGCAAAGTTAGACAGGGTATCTTGTAACGCGAAACCGATGATGACACCGGCAACCCCGAAACCGGTCAGGATAGGGGTGAGATCTAAGCCGACTTGCGCGAGGGCAAACAGCAGACCAATACACAGCACCACGTTACCGGTGATCGAGATGAAGAAGTCTTTCATCAACTGCGACATGCGCAGGGTCGGAGAGGAGACGGCGCGGGTTACGATTTGACGCGTGATGTTTTTCAAAATCTTAAAGATAAAGACAATCAATAAGAAAATGAACAACTTGAACAACATCTGCGGGGTGTTTTCAAGCAACCAGGATTTGATGTTGTCAAACCAGCCCGACAAGATTGAAATGATCACTTTGACGTTGAGCAGTTCGTTGGTCAGGTTACCCGTGGTTTCAAACAGCTGCTTGGTGTAGTCGGTGGTTTCCAATCCCATTTCTTTACCGAGATCTGCGAGGTATTGCACCGCCTCAATATCGTTTTCGACCTTACGTTGCGCCAGAATTTGTTGCAGCTGTAAGGTGGCTTTTTCACCTTCGGCAGCGGCTTTGAGCTGGCCTGACAATGTTTCTTCTTGCTGGCTGTCAAAACTCAGCATGGCTGACATAAAGTCCAAGCGCTGGCGAACACTTTCGACTAATGCTGCGGCTTCCTTAGGCTTGGGTACGCCAAGGCGGTCTAACCAGCGGAAGTTAATCCACTGCTCTTTGAGCATCTTGTGGTATAGCCCGGTGGTTTCCTGCAAGGATTTTTGCATCAGCAGCTTTTGTTCAGGATCGGCTTTATCGATTTCTTCCTGCTGAGCGGTAAGCTGCTTATATAAAAAATCAATGGCGGATTTTAAATAAGCCACTTGTTCATTGACGAGCTTGATCACCAGTGGCTTTTGTTCTTCGTCATACTGATTGAGTAACGATTGTACCTCGGCACGAATTTCATCGTTTTTCTTCAGCATCTGCATATCAATGACATTCTTGGCCGTGCCGGTTTTGCCGGCCGCTTGTTTGGCTAAGACTTTGAGATCGTCATCGAGTGTATCAATGGTGTTGATGATTTTTTCTGACGGCGTGAGCGTCACGGTTTCTTCAACGGCTTCGGTAGCTGTTGATGGATCTGCAGGCGGCGCCGATTCGGCATAAAGATGAAAACTGAAAAAGAGTAGGAAAAGTAACGACCAGCGCATTGTTATACCTCTACGACTGACACTGACAGAATAAACACTAATTGTAGTGAATTCCGATTTTGTCAGAGAGGATTATTTGGTGACTGGGCAAGCAAAATGAAAAAGAAATAACCGCAAATTCAGTGTGGTAATGGGGTATGCGCAGATGTGACGACAAAGAAAGGAAGGGCAATTGGCAGATAAAAAAAGGCCCCCAACCTGTGGGGGCAAATTTTACCATCGCTGTTATTATTCGTTTCACGCGATATAAGACATTGAGGAAGGTCTTATTGTGTGGAATTCAGTTGTTATAATCTGGATTAACCAAAGTCACCGTTCACGTAACCACGGGTGCGATCATCACGTGGGTTGTTGAACAGCACTTGTGTGTCATCGTGCTCAACCAGTTCACCCATCAGGAAGAAAGCAGTACGGTCTGAAATACGACGCGCTTGCTGCATGGAGTGGGTGACGATAACGATGGTGAAGTCTTTTTTCAGTGACTCCATCAAATCTTCAATTTTCTTGGTCGCAATCGGGTCAAGGGCAGAGGTTGGTTCATCCATCAGGATCACTTCTGGCTGCATCGCGATGGTACGGGCAATACACAGACGCTGCTGCTGACCACCTGACAGACCAAATGCGTGTGATTTCAGACGGTCTTTCACTTCGTCCCATAGGGCTGCGCCACGCAGTGACTGCTCAACCACTTCATCCAGTTGCTTTTTATCTGTCACACCTTGTGCACGCAGGCCGTAAGCTACGTTTTCGTAGATGCTCATCGGGAACGGGTTCGGCTTCTGGAATACCATCCCCACTTTAATACGCAGCTGCGCCACATCGATATTGCCGTACACATCCTGATCGTCCATGGTCAGCTTACCGTTGATTTTTACGCCTTCAATCAGGTCGTTCATGCGGTTCAAGCAGCGCAACAGGGTCGATTTACCACAGCCTGATGGGCCAATCAGTGCCGTCACCTGACGGTTTGGGATTGGCAGACAAATTGACTTCAGTGCTTGGTTGTTGCCGTAGTAAAGATCTAGGTTTTCGATATTAAATTTGTTCATGGTTTCTCTTCCTCAAAAATCAGTAAGTCGCAGTATTGAATCGGCTAGCAATCAGTTTGGTAATCAGGTTAATCACAAGGACAACAACAATCAGGATGGTGGCCGTTGCGTAGGCCTGGTTCCATTCGTGAATGGTGTAAAGCTCTTGCGTTAACTTATACAGGTGAACGGTTAACGTACGGCCAGAGTCAAACATGCTCTCTGGAATACGGGCAACCATGCCTGCTGTCATGAATACCGGTGCTGATTCACCAATAACACGACCGACGCTGAGGATAATGGACGTTACAATCCCTGGCATTGCACTTGGCAAAATCAAACGCCAGATGGTGTAAATCTTTGACGCACCCAAACCGTATGAACCTTCACGGTAGGTTTGTGGTACCGCCATCAATGCTTCTTCTGTGGTACGGATAATCACCGGTAGGATCAGGATACTCAGTGTCAGTGCCCCTGACAGAATCGAGTAACCAAAGCCCATCACCACGACGAAGAATGTCATACCGAATAGACCGTAAATAATTGACGGAATACCCGCGAGTGATTCGGTACAGAAGCGAATCACTTTGACCAGACGGCTGCCGACTTTGGCGTACTCCGTCAGGTAAATCGCTGTCATGATACCCAGTGGAGCCGCCACACCGATAGACGCGGCAACCATGTACAGGGTAGAGACGATCATCGGCCAGATACCCGATTCTTCACCAATGGTGGTGTAGGCGCTGGTAATGAATGACCAATTCACATGAGAAAGTCCGTTGCTCAGGATGTACCACACCACCCACACGAGAAAACCAACGGTAATTGTCGCAGCACCCCAAATCAGGGCGGTTGAAATTTTATCTTTCATTTGCTGCTTAGCGGTATTTGTTCCTTGTAGAGCCATGGTGATTACCTCGCACGCTCACGGTTTAGATACAGAAGGACGGCGTTTAGCATCATGATGAACACGAGCAGTACAATACCTGTAGCGTAAAGGGCACTTGCGTGTAGGCCGGTGGCGTACGACATTTCAATCGCAATGTTCGCCGTTAGCGTACGGGCAGATTCCAAAATACCTTCAGGCATGGCAGGTGAGTTACCCATTACCATGATGATGGCCATGGTCTCACCCAGTGCACGTGCCACACCCAGGATCACACCTGTCATGATGCCGGAGCGAGCAGCTGGAACAAGGAGTTTAAAAATCGTAAACATCTGTGACGCGCCAAGGGCATAAGAGCCTTCTTTGTAGCTGCGTGGCACGGCACGGATAGAGGTTTCTGATACGGTGATAACGGTTGGCAGAATCATCACTGCCAGTACGACGATACCTGCTAGTACGGTGTTACCGGCCGGTACGTTAAACACGTCCTGAATCAATGGCACGATGATCACCAAGCCAAAGAAGCCGTATACCACAGAAGGGATACCTGCCAGCAGTTCAATCATCGGGCGGATGATGCTTGCCAGACGCTTCGGTGCGACTTCCGCGATGAAAATAGCGGTCAGTACGCCAACCGGTACACCAATCACCACCGCACCGGCGGTAGAGACGATAGAGGCCACAATCATTGGCGCAATACCGTAAAGGGCAGGTGGCAGCCAGTCTTGGCCAAACACAATGGCGCTTACGCCAGCGTGCTCAAAGGCGGCATAGCCTTCACGGAAGATGAAGTAACCGATTAAAATCAGAGACAGAATGCCGAGTGCGGCACTCGAAAGGAATAGGTACTTGAAAAACAGTTCGCGCCAATCAATTTTATCTTTGGCTTTTAGCGACGTGCTTTTCGATGAAGTAGCAATATTATTCGCGATGGTCATAGTTCTTACTCCAGATATCGGGAAACCAAGGGGTAATCCTGTTAAATCCAATACCAAGGAATCAAAATAAAAGCCGGTCACCGTCACCTGACGATGACCGGAAAAATAACTTACTTAACAGTGATGAAGCCTTTGTCTGCAACGATTTTCTGACCTTCTGGGCCTTTCACCCATGTCAGGAAGTCAAGCGCAGCTTGTGATGGACGGCCATCTTTGTAAACCACAAGGAATGGACGCTGTACGCTGTACTCACCGGCTTTAATCGCTGCAATAGAAGGCTTGTGGTTGTCGATAGACAGCGGCTTAACAGAACCGTCAACAGAGCCTAGCGAGATGTAACCGATAGCAAATGGGTTGTTGGCAACGATAGTTTTTAGCTGGCCATTACCGCTTGCTACTTGTGCACGCTGAGAAATGGCTGACACTTTGATGCCGTTGATTTTCTTCTTCAGGCTCATGATGTCTTCAAAAGCACCGCGTGTGCCTGATGCGGTATCGCGGGTTGCCACAACGATTGGCTTGTCATCACCACCGACTTGTTTCCAGTTAGTGATTTCGCCTTTGTAGATTTTTGCTACTTCTTCTTTAGAAAGGTCAGTCACAGGGTTGTTGTTATGAACGACAACGGCGATGCCGTCACGCGCGATAACTACTTCTTTGATGTTGTCGGCTTTTTCAGAGTCTTTCAGTTCACGAGAGCTCATGCCTAGGTCTGATGAACCGTCGTGGGCAGCACGTACACCCGCAGAAGAGCCAGGGCCTTGTACCTCAACAGTCACATCGTGTGATTTTGCATAGGTCTCACCCAACACTTCCATGATAGGGGATACGGAGCTCGAACCTACAACAGACACTGTCTCGTTCGCGACAGCTGGGTTGAATACCATTGAACCTGCTAGGGCTAGTGCACCAATAACCTGTGTTTTCATTTTCCTAATCCTTAAATAGTTTGGCTACATTGCCATTAGGTTTTGAATGAACGAGGCAAAGATTAGGGAAGGAATATGACAATCATGTTTCAGAAGTTTGAACACTCTATGACGCCCTATATTTATGACCAATAAAGCATCAATTTATAAATGGGCATTCTCTATATGCATGATATGTAAAGATATTTAATTCGAAGTCAAAAAAATGGCGTTAACAATAGTGAAAGTTGACACGAATTGTTACCCTATCTTATTGATAACACTGTGTTTATATGTAGACATTTTTGCGATCAAGATCTATATTCTTACACCGGAAATACACGCCAAACAGACGCATGGAAGCGACAAAAAACATTACTCTTTTGAGACTATCATGCACTTTTCATTAAAAAACATTTCTATTCGCTTTCAGGTATTGATGCCTGTGATGCTAATGGTGGTGGTGTTGTTTGCTGCACTATTGACCACTAAGAGCAAACTGGTTGAAGAACAACAGTCTGTTTCAACAACGACCGAACAGTTAATCACTTATAAAGATACATTGGCGCAGATCAGCGATCGTGTTTATCCCCTACGTATCAGTGCGGTGTACGCGATTTATGACGCGAACCGTCGTACCAGTTTTATGAATGAACTGACCGCCGCGACTTCAGCGCTGCGTAATGATGTTCAGATCATGGAACAAGAGCCGGCATTCCGCACTTATGCCCAGCAAGTGGGTAAAACCATTGATGCTTATATTGATTACTCTAAGCGTGCAGTGACGTTTTTTGAGCGCTACCAGCGCGGTGAAGCAACCAGCGCAGAGTTCACTAACTTCACCAATCAATACCGCAGCGTGGGTAATGACATGGTGACGGCGATTAATCAGCTGTCTCAGCAAGTGAATGAAGTGTCAAACCGTGAACTTGACCAAAGCACGAAAGATAATGCCGCTGTGATGTCGATGGCGACCATGGTGATTTGCGCACTGTTTGTTGCGGTCACCTTTATGGCATGGTGGTTATCTGGCCTGATTGTTAATCCTATTTTGAAACTGCAGCAAGTGATGCAGGCGGTGGCGGCAGGTAACCTGACGGTACGTGCGGAACAAGACGGTACCAATGAAATGGCACAGCTAAGCGGCCATGTGAACAACACGGTTCAGCAGCTAAGCACAACGGTTGATTCAATGATCCGCATCAGTGAAGACGTGGCATCAGCGGCTACAGAGTTAGCGGCAGTGATGACTCAGTCTGAAGCCAATGCACAGTCTGAGCAGAACGAGATTGATCAAGTGGCGTCTGCGGTGAACGAACTATCGAGCACGGCTGATAATGTGAGTGATAACGCCACAGCGGCAGATGAGACCGCGAAGCAGACCGATGCGCTGGCACGTCAGGGCTTGGATATCTTTGAAGAAAGCAGCGCAGCCAGCGTGCAGATGTCTGAAACCTTGTCTGAAGCGGCAAACGTGGTAACACGTCTGCGTGATCAGTCTGAGCAAATCAGCAAAGTGATTGAAGTGATCCGTGGTATTTCAGAGCAGACCAACCTGTTGGCGCTGAACGCCGCGATTGAAGCGGCTCGTGCCGGTGAGTCTGGCCGTGGCTTTGCAGTGGTCGCCGATGAAGTCCGTATGCTGGCGGCGCGTACGCAGTCTTCGACACAAGAAATTCAGTCCATCATTGAAGAGTTGCAATCGCAGTCCAACAATGCGAACGACAGCATGCAAGCGAGCCTTGAAATGCTGGATCGTAACCAGCAGCTGGCGAGCCAGGCCAATGACGCGCTGGTGGGTATCACAGAGTCTGTACTGCAAATCAGTGACATGAACACTCAAGTGGCAACCGCCGCTGAGCAGCAGTCTCAGGTGACGCAAGACATTAACCGTAATGTCAGCAACATGTCTGAAATCATCAATCAGAACGTTGCCGGTATCAGCCAGAGCGCGATGGCAAGTAATGAGCTATCTCGTTTGGCAGAGCAGCAGAAACAACAGCTGTCATTCTTTAAGCTGTAAGTGAGCTTAAACAAAAGATGATAAAGGGTCTTCTTCGGAAGGCCCTTTTCTTTTGGTCGCGATGACAGGAAATGCGTTATGATGGCCTTAAGAGCGACAAATAAAACGGCCGATGATGATAAAAAAAGCCCAACAAATGGTGGTGTATAACGCCTTAATCCACCAACGTAGTTTTACCAAAGCTGCCCAACTTCTTGATATTTCCCGTACCCAGGTCAGTAAACAAATCCAGCAACTTGAAGAGCGGCTTGGCGTGCAGTTAGTGCAACGCACCACCCGCTCGTTTGCCTTAACGGAAGCCGGCGAGCGGTTTGCCGTTCACTGCGCCAATATGGTTGATGAAATTAACGAAGCAGAAAGTGAGTTACTGCAAAGCAGCGATAACATGCAAGGGTTATTGCGCGTGGGCAGTGCGCAATCTTTCGCGCGTCACCATATCTCTCCTTATTTGGGAGACTTCCATCAGCAATATCCGCAGTTAGATGTGGAAATGAGTTTGTTTGATCACCGTGTGGATTTGATCGCCGAGCAATTGGATCTGTGGATTGGGATGACCGATTCGCCGCCGGAAGGGTTTGTGGCGCGCCATCTGGCTGATTGCCATTTCGTGCTGGCGGCCAGTCCGGATTATCTGGCCAAACACGGTGTGCCTTATCATCCGGACGATCTCGCGCAGCATAACTGCATTACCTATTACAGCCGGGAGCGAAAAGACAACCTGTGGAGCTTCCGTCAGGGGGAGTCTTCCCTCAATGTCAAAGTGACCGGTAATTTTCGGGTGGATTCGGCAGACGCTATTTTAGATGCCACCGTGTCCGGGCACGGGGTGGGGTACTTGGCAACCTACCTGTTAGACAAAGAGTTTCAAGAGGGGCGATTGGTGCGGTTAATGCCGGATTGGACGCTGTCTCAATACATGCCTCTTTATGCGGTTTACCCACGACACAAATTCCTGCCTAAAAAAGTGCAGGCGTTTTTAGAGTTCATTCGTCACCACATTGGTGAGCCCGTTTACTGGGACAAAGTGCTCAAGTAATCCAATTAGGTATCAAATGTTATCGCTGTATGGAATTTAATCATGGCGATAACGTTTACCTGTGTCATTTGCGTGAAATTCTGTGACCATTATCACTCTCCGTGACAACTGTATCCCGTATTTGAACCAATCTCACATTTTGGGGCGTATTCGTTGAAGAATACGCCATATCCCGCCTTGATGTAGAAAAACTGTAAATAGGTGTAACAACATGATCCTTGTCACGGTTTTGAATATGCATAGAATGCCTCCGCAATCGTTTACTAACAATTTTGTGGAGTTTGACCGTGAATTATCTGGTCAGTGCGCTAGGCGTGATTACGCTTTTTGCGGTTGCAGTACTTTTTTCTGAAAATCGTCGTCAAATTAATTGGCGTACCGTGGGTGGTGCGTTTGCAATTCAATTGATTTTCGCCGGTTTCATCCTTTATGTCCCTGTGGGTCGTGAGATCTTAAACAGCGTGTCATCAGGGGTTTCAGGCATCATCGACTACGGTCGTATCGGTACTGAGTTCCTGTTCGGTCAACTTGCACAATTTAAGCTGGGCTTCATTTTTGCAGTTAACGTACTGCCTACCATCGTTTTCTTCTCAGCATTGATCTCTGTGCTTTACTACCTTGGCGTAATGGGTTTTGTGATCCGTACTATCGGTGGTCTGCTGCAACGCGTATTGGGTACAACCCGTACGGAATCAATGTCTGCAACAGCTAACATCTTTGTGGGTTCAGTAGAAGCACCGTTGGTGGTGCGTCCTTACCTTGAGAAAATGAGCCGTTCAGAGCTATTTGCCGTCATGGTAGGTGGTTTGGCATCTGTAGCCGGTGGTACGCTGGTGGGTTATGCCGGTCTGGGTGTGGAAATCAGCTACTTGATCGCAGCAAGCTTTATGTCTGCACCTGCAGGTTTGATGATGGCAAAAATCCTCGTGCCACAAACTGAGCAGATCGATGATGCACAAGAAGACGACGTTGAAGATGAAAACGCACCGGTTAATATCATCGATGCCGCAACCCAAGGTGCATTGAGCGGTCTGCAAATCGTGATGGCAGTGGGTGCGAGCTTGCTGGCAGTGATCAGCTTGATCGCCCTGATTAACGGTGGTCTTGGCCATGTGGGTACATGGTTGGGCATGGATAATCTGAGCCTTGAGCTGATCTTTGGTTACTTGTTTGCGCCAGTGGCATGGCTGATTGGTGTGCCATGGTCTGAAGCAACTGTTGCAGCAAGCCTGATTGGTAAGAAAATTGCCGTAAACGAATTCGTTGCTTTTGCTGACCTGATGGCAGTGAAAGATCAGCTAAGTGCACACTCTCAAGCGATTGTGACGTTCGCACTGTGTGGCTTTGCTAACCTAACATCGATTGCTATGTTGATGGGTGGCCTGGGTGGTGTGGTACCAAGCCGCCGTCCAGACATTGCACGCCTTGGCTTTAAAGCGATTTTTGCCGCGACATTGGCTAACCTAATGAGCGCAACCATTGCGGGCGTATTCCTGTCTTTCTAATCGCTTGTTATCTTGTTGAGCGTGGTAAGACGCGCAAACACAGGCAAGTAAATAAAAGAATGACATAAAAAACAGAGTGCTTCGGCACTCTGTTTTTGTTTATAGCGCTGAAAAGCGCATAGGGATATCGCCGGATATGACAACAGCAGATATCGACCGTTTTGCTTACTTGGGTAAGACCTAAGGACAAGGTAATCTTAGTGAGATAAGATATTACCCGTTGTCTTATTTTTAATACTGGGATACATCTGTGAAAAAAACCGATGTTGATAAGCTACTGAATGCGCACGCACAATTGGTGCATTCCGAGGGACTGTCTGTGGTGTCCCATACCCAGCGTGTTGATGGCGGTTGGATCCTTCATACCCTGATGATTGCAGGCGTAGATGCACCGTTTAAGTTCAAACGTCAGAAAAAATACCAGAGCTTAAAAGGGGCGAAGGTGAACATGACGTATTACCCTGCCACGGAAGTGATTGCGGGCTTTGAGATCGAATACATGAAAGTGGTGCGGATCAAACGGTATTGATCCGCGAGTCATCAAAGGTGCTGATATTCAAAGCAAAGCGTGTAGCCGTAAAGATGAGTGGCTTATCGCATCAAGCGTTACTCAGCCGGTGGCGAGAGGACACAATCGTTCCCTGCCGTAAACCGGATGTTGCGGTAGTTGGCGTGGTAATTGTTTTGACTGGCTTCATCAAAGTGTCCTGCCCAATTAGCAATCGCCGGATCGGTTGCCCAGACATTGGCCATAATGCGTAAATGGCTGTCTGCTGCGCTGGGGATCGGTGATGTCGTATTTTGATGCACCATATACACCAACTCTCTATCGATATACCAACGGATGGCATCTGCCGTCCATTTGATGCTGTAGTGATGAAAGTCTTCAGATGCATCAAAATCTAAAAAGATAATCCGCTCATTGGAATACTGATAATTATCGTCGTTGGTCCAATAGTTCACTTGCAGCAAATTGGTATTGTGGCCGAGAAACTCAATATCGATTTCATTGTGTCGGCCATTCCCGCCCGGTGGCGTATCGTAGGGGCCTGCAAATAAGAAGAATGAAGTGATAACGCCTGGCGCATTGATGGCTTTAATCTCCGCTTCAAAACACCCATAGTCATAATAGCCGTGTGTCCGTATCTCCCCGGACCGATAGGCCAAGTGACTCTCCGGTATCGGGTCATGCACAAGATGCAACTGCATGCCAGATGCATCAAACGTGACAGACTCTCCCTCCCAACGGCTTAAAAAGGGGAACCCATTACTCCATCCATCTGCTTTCCACCAAAGCGCAGAATTAAGCGTCGTCATGGGATCATCGAAATTGAGGTTTTCGCTCATAACGGCTCCGCTGTACGCGCTGAGAATGGCAATAAGGAGTGTGGATAATCGGTGTGGTTTCTTCATGGCTGACTTTCCCTGACAAGCAATATGCAAATGTGTGATTACTAAGTTAGCAGTCAAGGTTTGGCAGATCGGCTCAATGATGTAGCAACAATGAGACAGATTTGTATTCTGCAAATAAAGCGTACAGGCTTGTCTAATTGATCTTAGCAAAATGAAAAAATTTGAGGGGGGAGGGGGCAAATAAAACCATCGTTTGAGAAGGGGTATTCATTTTTATGCAATACCATGAAACCCGTTAACTGGTGGGCAGGATGGCGCGCTATTGGTACGTGTGTCACGTGGCCTGATGAACTTGGGGCGATGAATTCGAGATCATGCACTCGTGGTGATGACTTTGGGGATATAAACTATTGCGCCAAAGCTTGTGATGGCATGATTGACAGCGGCTTTGTGAAGAACAAAGGCAGATAATTGCGGTGTTTATACCACAGTGCGGAGAGCACGAAAGCGTTGGTATTGATATTGAAAGCCAGATTGGGGGCATCATTACGCAATACGCCGGTGGGTACTGCGCGGTAATGCAGGCTGTTTGCAATGACTTGCTGGTGCAGTTGTTGACCAAAGGGATCATCGGGATATAACACGCTAAACCCTAGTGCCATCTTGTTGCTGAAAATTTGCGGATTTTCGATCGGCTTCCCGCCTGGTGCGGTACTGAGCCACGCTCGGCCATAGATAAAGATATTGTTATAGGCGAACCACGGCACATGGTTCAGCGCATCTTCTGCAAACACCCAGAGAGATTGCTGCTGTGCTGAGTGTGCTTTATGTAAGGCAAACAGCGTATCCAACTGATCCCACCAATCGCCTTTACGGCCTAATTCAACGGCATTGAGCACATAAGGATCAGACGTGAAATAGGGCAGGTTACGCTCGTCAATAAACACCGTGTGGCCATCCAGCTTAGCCGAACGGGTATCCGCTTGGGAGTACGCGTTATCCACCCCAAAACCTGCCATTTCAAATCCCTGTGCGGTATATTGCAGATACCCTAAGCGGCCTTCTTGGCGGTAATAGCGCTTTTTCCCCGTATAAAGCTCACCGTATAGAGTTTGTTGGTGAATAGCATCAGCTAACTGCCAGTGCGATAAAATGCGGTCAATATCCGGCTTAAAGTGTGGCTTATGTCGAGAGGTAATTTCCAGCCAAATCAGCAACCGACCAATATCTAATGCAGACCAACCGTTACCATTGCGGGCTTTATCACTGAGTCGCCCTGACGGCAATCCGGTGTGTGTGTTGTATTCACGGTTGGGCAGGCGCTGATCATACAGCGGGAAGGTAAAAAGGGTTTTCAGGGTTCGGGCAATCTTACTATCGGTTTGTTCGGTGCTGTATAACCCGAGGCCTTCTAAGGCGAGTAGAGCAGATAACCCACTGGCTACGTCCCACATGGTGCTATGCGGATAGCCTTGTACAGAGTCAATGAACCCGGTTTTATCCTGCCAATTTCTATCAATGTAGTATTGGGCTTTTTTGGCAAGCAGTTGTTCATCTCGACTGAGCGTGATACGCGGCAGTGTGTCTTGTTTAAGGGGGACATCATCGGGTGAAACGGACAAGGTGGCGTGATTAAGGTTCGCTTCCTCAATTTTCAGCATTTCCGCTTCTTCGATGATCGGTGGCGCAATAGCGCGGCGCTGAAATTCAATAGGCGCAGGTACCTCTTTGAGTGGCTGCTGTTTAATGGTGCGATGGCCATAAAAACTGGGCGCATCCGATGCGCTATTGACCTTATTGGCGATCACAGTAGCTGGCTGGCGACCTTCAGGCACTTCACCCCAAGCGAATAGACTGCATAGCAAGGAAAGCAGAAACAAGCCGAGATGATGGTATGAATAATGGCGCGATCCTTCAGCCATTGATACTCCGATAGGGTGGTAAAACAGTCGGTTAACGTATGAATTATAGTGTTATAAAGGTATAACGCCGTCAAGGCATGCATCAATTCTTAGACACGGTAGAATGAAATGATGAAAGGACGTCTAAACGTGTGACCATTATCATTAAAAACCCCATTCCTTTGAGAAATTGCAAAAATGCCCGATGAGAATGTGAAGAATATCAAATTAGTTATTGTTTATATCTTTAATGGGGCTTCAATACAAACCATTGATAAAAGACAGACATATTCCATATCTCAATCTTATTGTTTTCTTTGTTCAACAGGAAAAGACGAAACTCCAAATCGGTTATTATTGCCTCATTTGATCTGTGTACTTTTGAAGTAACATCACATTATGTTGTGATTATTATGTTTGTTTGTTAACCCACTGTAGCAGGTGGTTCATGTTGATAAAAATGTCGATAATTACTTCAATTTATTAAATGCATAAATTATTATCGGCATCTGAACATGGAAGCTTTTAAATCATCGATAACAAACAATTATATTTTTCTTGTTGATACGTAATATTGATGGTTGAAGAAAAATACTTATAGCTAATATAACAATGACAATTCGCAAAAAAATGCTCATTTTAACAGTGATGATGATCACTGTTTTGCTAGGTGCTGCACGCTACAAATATATACCTCAAAAGAATGAAGAGGTTGTTCAGGTTGCGTTTTCTTATGATGATGTTCCAAAGGAATTATTGACGGTATTTACGGGGATAATCAATCAGAACCCGACAATGCGAAAGGGAAGTTATAGCGATATTATTACGGTTATCGATGACAATGATTGGTTTAAGGATGAGAATCATACCGTTCGTTTCTTTAGCTATTTCATCAAAGCCTATGGTGAATCGAACAAAGCGAATTATCCTTTAGCCTTAGCCTATCTTAATCAAGCCAATCGGTATATCGATGAGGCAATGAGCGTGGATATCCTTGCCCGCTATCATTATGAGTTCAGCTACGTACAACTGCACTTGAAGTTGGTGACGTTATCGAAAGAAAGCTTTTCAAAAGTTGAACAATATTATGATGGCACATCCAATGTGAACTTGTTGATTCCAATACTATTGGCTCGTGCTTACGACCTGTCACATTCAGAACGTGGCGCTGAATTGGCAATTCAGCAAACAGAAAAGACACTGGCGCTGGCAGAATCAACACATTATGAAAAGATTGAGCATGTCTATTACACGCTGGGATTGAATTACTGGAACGGTAAGCGGATTGTAGAAGGGATTAACTACAAAATTAAA
This sequence comes from Photobacterium aphoticum, assembly GCF_001029435.1. Lineage (GTDB taxonomy): Bacteria > Pseudomonadota > Gammaproteobacteria > Enterobacterales > Vibrionaceae > Photobacterium > Photobacterium aphoticum. The sequence goes on from NZ_LDOV01000001.1 coordinate 218,583, forward strand.
GCCCTCGAATTGTATATGGATAAGCAGCTTCATGAAGACGTGATCCATATCTTAACGGATATCGGTATTGATTATCTGTTTATGGGCGATACCACCAATGCCATTAAATATTTAACGGATGCCATCGGGTATGAGATTGATGGGCATGAGCCGGGTGGTGAGTCCATTTACTACATTGCCAACCAGTTGTATACGGCGCATTCGTCTCGTGGTGATTTAGTACAGGCGGAAAAATATCTGCTATTAGCGGAAGAAGAAGTCGCTAAGATTGAACGCCAGTATGTAAAGGATAACCACCTGACGTATTTGAGTCTGATTAAAGCGGATTTTACATCTCGGCAAGGGGATAGTGAGGCAGCACTGCATCACATTGAAATAGCGGAAGACCGATTCAAAAGCGGTTATGCAGGAAAGATTTACCATTTCGATATAAAAATGAATATGACGTATGGTGATATCTATCAAAGACGGGGTGAGCACCAACAAGCCTTGCAATATTATAAGCAGGCGGAAACCTTTATCCACCATCGCGGCGTGTTTTACCTGATTGATGATATCAATGAGCGTCTCTATAAGAGTTATAAAGCCTTGGGGGAGTGGGCGCAGACCATTGCCTACTTGGAGAAAAATAATCAAATCATCAAAGAGCAACGTGACGATCACAACGCGCAGTATTCACAGTATATCTATGGTGAGTTTGACGTAAAAAATAAAGAAGAGCGGATTCAGAAGTTGCAGTCCCAGTCTGAAACATCGAGGATCTCTTTATTGTTATCTCTGCTGTTGTTGTTCGGCATGGTGCTATTCACTGTGACCTTAAAGTACAAAAACAGACGGATTGTTGAATTGAATAAATCTCTGGCAACCATCAGTTTTACCGATGGTTTGACGTCAGTGGCAAACCGTCATGCGCTGGATCAGTTGTGGCAAACGTGGGAAACCAGTAAAGATGATACGTTATCGGCATGTGCCATCATCATGATTGATATCGACTATTTTAAGCGATTCAATGACTATTATGGTCACCATGATGGCGATCAGGCATTAAAACGCGTGGCGGCAGCGTTGCAACGTTGCTGTCGTCCGGGAGACTTTGTGGGTCGATATGGCGGCGAAGAGTTCATTATGGTGTTGCCGGGCATGAGTGGTGATGCCGTGACCACGTTAGTGAAAAACCGTATCCAACCGACGATTGGTGCGTTGAACATTGCGCACGCGATGTCTGATGTCAGTGACAGAATTACCTTAAGTATCGGGATTGCCAGTGGTGAAGCGATGCCCGAGCAAAAACGTCATGCGTTGATGAATATTGCCGATAAGGCGCTGTATCAAGCCAAAGAGCAGGGGCGCGATCAATACGTGCATTTACATTACGCCGACTGATATATCGAAAATTCTCTCAGTAAGCAGCAGAACGATCACGTTCTGCTGCTCTTCTGTTTTTCTTGCTTATTATCCCGCCTTTAACCTTATGAATATTCGCTAAATTCACCTGCTGATTGCCTATTTTTATCGATATCCCTGTCTATACTTTATGTATTGCGGATGGATACGTGGAGCGGCATTTTGGGTGATCAAACATACATATCAGCAATAAAGGATTGTAAACGGGATATCTTCTTTGTCGCGCTGTTCAGTTTAGCGATCAATTTTTTGGTATTGAGTCTCCCCATCTATAGTTTGCAGTTGTTTGACCGGGTATTGGGCAGTGGCAGTCTGGATACCTTGGTGGCGCTGTTTGTGATTGTTGTTGGCTTGTTGACGGCACAAGCTGTGATTGAACATGTCAGAACATTATTGCTGCAACGTTCAGGCTTAAAGTTGGATGTGGCCTTAAATGCGAAACTGTTAGCAGACAGTATTCGGCATTCCTCTCAAAAGAACCGTATTGAAAAGCAAGGGCTGCAAGATTTAACGGAATTACGGCAACTGCTTGTTACCCCATCAACATCGGCCATTTTTGACCTTCCTTGGGTTCCTCTTTTTCTCCTGATCCTTTTCTTACTTCATCCTTATATCTGGTTAGTGGCCTGTATCGGCAGTGCTTTGTTTTGCGTGCTGGCGGTTGCCATGCTGTATACCGCGAAAGATAAAACTGAGGCGGTGAAAGTCCAAAGCAATAAAACCAGCATGGAACTGAATGATTTTTTGCGTAATGCGCCGACGTTAAGCGCGATGGGGATGGCGGACAGCATTGGCAGGTTGTGGAGCCAACGTAATACTCAATTGTTGAATATGCAGTGGGCGCTGAATGCCAAAACAGGGCAATTGCTGGCGGTGAGCCGGTATTTCCGAGCCCTGTTACAAGCGGTCATTTTAACCGTCGGGGTGGTTCTGGTATTGCAAAATGCCCTTGGTGCCGGTGCCATTATTGCCAGTTCGATCATTATGGCGCGGGTGTTGTCACCGTTTGAACAAGCGGTGACGGGCTGGAAAACGTGGTTAAGTGCATACCGTGCTTATCAACGGTTGAAGGCATATCCCGTTCAGCAAATGCCTGATAACAAAACAACGCTCCCCGCTCCAAAAGGCGAACTGTTATTGCACAACGTTGGTTTGCGTTTTCAGCATAGGAATGAACCGGTATTGCAAAATATCAGTTTTAAATTAGGTGCGGGTAACGCATTGGCCATTATGGGTAACAGTGGTTCCGGGAAATCGACGTTAGCGGCATTGATCATGGGGATCCATAAACCCACGATGGGCTCGATCAAAATTGACGGTGCCGCCATTGAACTATGGCCAGAGGCCCAGTTTGGTCAGTCAATTGGTTACTTACCTCAAGAGGTCGGTCTGTTGGCGGGCACGGTGGGCGAAAATATCTGCCGTTTCTCGGGCGCAGAGGCGAAAGATATTGTTCATGCCGCGCGGTTAGCCTGTATTCATGAGCTGATCATTTCTTTACCGCAAGGATATGACACCTATTTAGGTGAAGGCGGTATTCAACTGTCTGGTGGGCAGAAGCAGCGTATCGGTTTAGCACGGGCGATATTTTCCAACCCCAGCGTATTGGTGCTGGATGAACCGAATTCCAATTTGGATCCCGAAGGGGAAGTGGCACTCGCCATTGTCCTGCAGTACTGCAAAGAGCACGCTATCACGGTCATTATGATCAGTCATCGACCGGGATTTTTGCGTCAGATGGATTGGGTTATCGTATTGAAAGACGGCAAAATTGAAAAAGCCGGTACGTGCGATCAGTTCCTGGGTAATGTCACGGAAGTGGTGGGTGATCTGCCTGCGGTGAATACGGGCTCGACCAAGCAGAGAGCCGTTTCTGCGAAGAAGAAGGATGCCACGCATGGATAACTTCAATACTCGAAGTCTTATTGTATTTGGTTGTGTGTTTATTGCCCTGACGGTAGGAGGCTTTCTATTTTGGGCCATGACAGCCAAGCTGAGTGCGGCGACGATTGCACCGGGTACCTTAGTGGTGGAGTCCCAGCGTAAGAAAGTCCAACACTTGCAAGGGGGCTGGGTGAAAGCCATTCATGTCCGTGAAGGGCAGCATGTGCAAGTGGGAGATGTGTTACTGGAATTGGCAAACAGCAAAGCAGAATCCGATTTTCACCGTTTGCGCCTGAAAGCGATGGCTCTGCAAGCGCAACGTTTGCGTATTCAGGCCGAATTAGAGGGCGCATCAACCGTTAACTGGACGGCTTTTCAGGCGGCCTATGATGCACCTGATGTGCAGCTTGAACGTAATAACATCCTGAATGCACAGCAATTGCAATTTCAACAAGCAGTGATGCGTTTGTCTTTACAAGAAAACCAGTATCAACAACGCAAGTTGGTGTTAGACGAGCAGCTGCGCGGTGTGGGTTTTCAGCTTAAAGCGGTGACACGGCAATTAAGTTTGGTTAATCAAGAGATCCGAATGACGGCAAAACTACTGGATAAAGGGTTTGTGTCTAAAACACGGATGCTTGAATTGCAGCGTCATCAGGCCGGCGTAGATGTACAACTGGCGGAGTTAAAAGCCGAGAAAGAAGTGTTGGCCGGACAATTACAAGCGCTTGAGCAAGAATATGCTGCCACCTTGTTTGATATTGAAAAACAATTGGCGGCTGAGCTGACAGGGTTGGATGCGCAATGGCGTGATGTGAACCAGTCACTGAAAGCGGCGAAAGATGTGCGTGAACGTGTGACGATCCGCAGTGAACATACGGGGACGGTTGTTGGGTTGAATGTCCATACGGTGGGTGGGGTGGTCAATGCTGGCGATGTGATCATGGAAATCGTCCCGGACAGCGACGATTTGATTGTTGAAGCATTGGTCAGTCCTGAAGACATTGATGTGGTGCATAACGGCCTGCAGGCGAAGGTAAGGTTAAGCGCTTATAACATCAGGCGCACGCCGCCCGTGAAAGGCGAGGTGATTCATGTAGCCGCAGATCGTGTGGGAGGAAATCTCGCTAATGCCAAGGGAGAGCAACAACCCTCAGGCTATTGGGTGAAAGTGCGGTTAGATCAGCAAGAAATTGCCTCGCTGGATGCCATCAAATTGTATCCGGGGATGCCAACCGAAGTGTTTATTTTGCTTGAACAGCAAACCTTGTGGGAGTACTTCACGGCGCCGCTGTTTAACTCGTATTACCGCGCATTTAGAGAAACGTAGTAACAAAGTAATGAAAAAAACCACAGCGTAGATGTTGTGGTGGGTCAGTTTGGCATAGTCAGATTCATTTGACAGATAAAGAAGACATTGGAGGGGGAAAGATGGAATTTACCACCTTATTTTGGTTTTGTTTCTATATGGTCTTTTTAGTGATTTCCTCTTTGATTGGTTATCAAAAAGGGCACTTTATCGCAGGCGTGTTATTGGGCTACGTATTGGGGCCAATTGGTGCGCTCGTGATGTATTTCAGTAAAGATAAAAAGCATATTATCTGTCCTGCCTGTGAGGCGGAAATTCACCATAAATCGTATTATTGTCCGATGTGTCGCGCACAAGTGAGAGGGCACGTGAAAGTCGATTGATGATGATTCGTGCCGCTTCGCCGCTTATCTCTTGAGTGTTGTTTCTGCTCCCTCTATCTGAACGCATGATTGTGATTAGGTGGGGGGAGTCTGTTTTTTTGGGGTAGGGTTATTTGTTTGTGTAAAGAAAAGCCCGGACATGCCGGGCTTTTTAGGTGATGGTGGAGGTTATGGGTTAGATATCACTGCCATTGAAGCTGATATCATCACTGTCGTTGTCACTCCAGATGGTGACTTCTTTGCCATCTGCGTTGGTGAAGGTATACCCCTGTAGGGATTGCGTATCAATGTTGCTGGCTTCGTAGACCCCTTGTAACGCATCCGGTAGCGTGTTGATGTTGGCCGTTAGCTCCCAACCGAACCCTTCGAGATCCAGCTTGGTTGCGCCTGTTGCCACAAACTGTGCGTTACTGTCTTCAGCCGTGTTGTTAGCCAGGATCTTATCCAAGCCAAGTTTCAGCTCTGCATCAGTGGCGGTGATCACGGTGGCTTCCAGCTCTTGGAAGGCGGTGGCTGTCATGTCGATGATTTGATTATCGCCATCAGTGCCTACACTGAGGACGTCAAAACCGCTACCCCCACTGAAGTGAACGGTGCCACCATCGGTGCCTGCAATGTCATCGGCATCAAAGATCAGGGTATCGTTACCGCTGCCGGCAAACAGTTGGTCAATGCCGCTGCCACCGTCCAGGGTGTCATTACCTTCCTGACCAAGTAAGAAGTCACTACCGGCATCCCCACTGAGCGTATCATTACCGATCCCGCCATCAAGGAAGTCATCGTTATTACCGCCCGCAAGGGTATCGTCGCCTTCGCCACCACTCAACGTATCATCGCCAGATCCCCCACTGAGTCGGTCATCCCCAAGGCCGCCGTATAGGGTATCAACGCCGCTTTCGCCGTACAGCTTATCGTCGCCGATGTCGCCAAATAGGGTATCGTCATTGTTCCCCCCCCGTAGCGTATCGTTACCTTCGCCGCCATACAGGGTGTCGTTGCCACTTTCCCCTTTAAGGAAGTCATTCCCGGCTTCACCGAGTAAGGTGTCATCACCGCTACCCGCGTAGAGGCTGTCATTGCCTTCGCCACCTTCCAGCGTATCGGTACCGCCTTCGCCATAGAGCTTATCGTTACCCAGACCACCGATCAGTCGGTCATCACCGTCACCGGCTTTCAGGGTATCGTTGCCTTCCCCTCCTTCTAGGCGGTCGGTGCCGCTGCCGGTAATGATGGTGTCGTTACCTAATCCGCCAAGTACGGTGTTATCACCATTACCAGCATTGACGGTATCATTATCGTCACCCGCATCAATCACATCGTTACCGGCTCCTGTGGTGATGGTATCGGCACCTGCACCGGCGAATACGGTGTTATTCCCGTCGCCCAGTGTGATGGTGTCATCCCCGCCACTGATTTCATTGACGATATTGTTACCGTCACCGGCGATGAGGATGTCGTCACCTTCGCCACCGTCGAGTATGTTATCGCCTTCACCCGCATCAAGGGTATCGTTACCGGCATTACCTTGTAGATCATCGTTGCCCGCAAAGGTCTCGATTTTATCATCACCGATCCCGCCATCCACGATATCACGGCCAGTACCGCCGTAAATCGTATCGTTACCGGCATCACCGGAGAGGGTATTGGTACCGGCTGTGCCGTGAAGTTCATCATCCCCCTCACCGCCGTACAAGGCATCATTACCTTCGCCAGCGAAGAGTTTGTCAGTGCCTTCTCCGCCACGCAGGGTATCGTTACCGGCTCCCCCAATCAGCAAATCGGCACCGTCATTACCATCAAGGGTGTCGTCGTTATCGCCGCCATCGAGCATGTCGTCACCGGCACCGCCATCCAGCACATCATTACCGGCTGCGCCATAGAAGGTATCCGTACCGTCGCCTGCGATAGCGGTATCATTGTCCGCACCACCAAAGAGAGTGTTGTCGCCACTACCGAGGTCGATGGTGTTATTGCCCGCTTCACCGTAAACAATATCGTCGCCTTCACCGGCGTTAACGGTATCTTTACCGTCACCAGCAAATAGGGTGTCGTTACCGCCGCCGCCAGTGATGGTGTCGTTATCCGCGCCCCCATAAAGGGTATCACTCGCTTCGCTGCCGATAAGGGTATCGTTACCTTCACCCCCGAAGATTTGATGACTACCACCCGCCGCAGCGGTCAGTATGTCGTCACCGCCTTCACCCAGAACGGTATCGCTGCCGTCATCGGTAATCGTATCGTTGCCCTCACCACCCGCCAGGTAGTCAGCGCCCGCGCCACCAATCAGGGTGTCGTTACCGGCACCGCCAAAGAGGGCATCATCACCTTCACCACCTTTTAAGGTATCGTGACCGGCTCCGGCATCGATATGGTCGTTACCAACGCCAGCATCAATGGTGTCATCACCATCCCCCGAGAAGATCTGATCGACCCCTTCGCCAGTGGTAATGGTATCGTTGTTGATCCCGCCGTAGACGAGGTCATCGCCAAGGCCGGTATCAATGGTGTTAGCACCGGCTTCACCATAAACGGTATCGTTGCCTTCGCCGGTCACAATGGTGTCGTTATCGATACCAGCATAGACCACATCATCCCCTTTGCCGGTGTGGATCTGGTTATTACCGGATTCACCGTAAACAATGTCGTCACCTTCGCCAGCATCCAGTTTATCGTCACCGCTACCAGCAAACAGAATGTCATTACCGGCATTGGCCGTCAGTGTGTCATCGCCCGCACCGCCGCTGAGTACGTCATCTTGGTCAGCAGAAACCAGGGTATCATTGCCACTTTCACCATAAAGTTGGGAGATGCCGTCGCCCCCATCAAGCGTATCGTTGCCCGCACCACCGGCGAGTACGTCATCCCCAAGGCCGCCCGTTAACTGGTCATTACCCGTCCCGCCGACGAGGGTATCGTTGCCGGTACCGCCATCAAGGATATCGTCGCCAATACCGCCGAGCAGCACGTCATTGCCTTCACCGCCAGAGAGGGCATCATCACCGGCTGCGCCTTCAAGAGTGTCATCACCCAGCTCGCCTTTTAGGGTGTCGCTGTCTTCGCCCCCGTGCAGGTAGTCATTTTCGACTGAGCCTGTCAGGACGTCTTCACCTTGGCCGCCATACAATTTAGAGGCGTTGGCACCAGCAGATATTGTGTCGTCACCGTCTTCGCCAAAGAGTTGGTTATTACCGGATTGCCCCAAAATGGTGTCATTACCGGCACCGGCGTAAACCGCATCATCGCCGGCACCCACATCAATGGTATCGGCACCGCCACCCGCGAATATTTGGTCATTACCTGCGTCAGAGGTGATAGTGTCATCGCCGCTGCCCGCATAGAGACTATCGTGCCCAGCCCCTGAGGTAATCGTGTTGTGTCCGTCACCGGCATAGACGGTGTTATCACCTTCACCCACAGCAATCTGATCGTCGCCGCCTTCGGCATAAACCGTATCGCCATCCGCGCCGGTATCAATGGTGTTGTCACCTGCACCGGCAAACACGACATCAGAGCCTTCGCCTGTATCAATGTTGTCATTGCCTGCATCGGTATAGATGATGTCATCACCTTCACCGGCAATCACGGTGTTGTTACCGCTTTCTCCGTAAATCACGTCGTTCCCGATCCCACCGTCAATGTGATCGTCACCATCGCCCGCAAACACAAAGTCATCCCCGGCACCGGCAACAATGATGTCATCGCCTTCATTGGCATGGAGGTGGTCATTGCCTTCGCCGCCGTCGAGTTTATCGGTGCCTTCGCCGCCATAAAGGAAGTCATTGCCTTCACCGCCGGTTAAGGTGTCGTCGCCCATGCCACCAAAGACAAGATCATCGCCTTTGCCGCCATCGACAATATCATCACCTAACTCGCCATAGACTTGGTCGTTACCTTCGCCACCGTAAACGCGGTCATCGTCGTCACCGCCAAGCACGAGATCATCGCCATCATCGCCATGGATCTCATCGTTGCCGGCTCCGCCCATGATGAAGTCATCGCCGTCGCCCCCACTCAGGATATCGATGCCGGCATCACCGTGAATTTCATCGTGACCTTCACCGCCGGCAATGGTGTCGTTGCCGAGGCCACCAAACAGTTTATCGTCGCCCAAGCCGCCATCGAGTACATCATCACCGTCGTCACCGAGCAGGATATCGGCACCTTTACCACCGAAAAGGGTATCGTCGCCCAGTTCGCCGAGCAGGGTATCATCCCCTTTGCCGCCGTATAGGGTGTCGTTGCCGTCACTGCCGAGCAGGGTATCGGCCCCGTCGTCACCGTACAGGGTATCGTTGTCATTGCCTCCGATTAGCACATCGTCGCCATCGCCCCCGTGCAGGGTATCGCTGTTGATATCGCCATCAAGGAAGTCATTACCTTCGCCACCTAAAAGGGTATCTGCACCTTGTTGGCCAAACAGGGTGTCATCGCCTTCACCGCCACTGATGGTGTCATCATAAATGTTGTGTGCAACAAGATTGACGGTTTGAATATCCTCAATCGGGTCGCCATTTTCGTCGGATAACCGGAAGCTGATTAAATCGTCGTTATCAAATTGCTCGTGGGAGTAGACATATTCAAGGGTAATGGAACCATCACGGTTAACGGTGGCTGGCACACTGTCGACCACCTGACCATTTTCATCGACAAGATTGACCGTCACCGCACCATAAACAGCGGTGGTAGTAAACGATGCACTCACGAGGCCACTGTTATCGACAAGGTAATTCCCTAATCGCGCACTATGGCTGACGGTTTCCCCTTTATCTTGCGCCGCATCATAGTGGTAGACGTTTTGGGCGGTGCCCCAGTCATCACTTTCTGATGGCGTGGACGGCGTTTCTTCGGTGTATTCGAGATCGCCAAAAATGGTGTCATTGCCTTCATTACCGGCTAAACGGTCGTTACCTTCACCACCAACCACATAGTCATCACCCGCTTTAGCGATAACCTCATCACTACCCGCGCGTACGTTAATGTTGTCATCCTGATCGGTTCCTGTGACGGAGTCATTGAACGTTGTTCCTGTCATATTGCACCTCGTTTGATGGTAAGGCTTGATGTGTGCCGCGTTGCTATATCAAAGGGGCCTTGTATACATGCTGCATACCGTATGCCAGTTTTATAGGCATAGCTGTATAGATACCGCTATTTAGATGTCGCAGTGTTGATCCCATTCGGGATGGTGCGAAGCGGGCGGACAATGCTTGTGCTGCCAAGCACCCTATATATGCAACAAAGACATTATGGGTATGAATGAAGCATAGACGGATAAGTAGGCATGTGTGCCTATGTTTATTGCAAAGTGCATTGCGAATATGAAATGCGTGAGCGGAGAGAGGGAATGAGAGAAGAAGGAAAATAGGATGAATAAATCAGAAGGCAAAGGAGTAGGCGAGCGTAATGGCCCCGTCTTTAAAGCGTCCTGTGTCTTCTCCTCGGTCAGAAGGATGCCAGCGATTACCCGAATAGTTGTTGTATTGCAGGGTAATGGTGCCAGGCCGCCAGTCAAAGTAGCCAAAGCCATAAGTGAAATCTGGGTTCCACGGTTGTTTTTGTTTGCTGTCGAAGTAGTAAAAAGCCGTACCGTTGATGTACCAGTTACCCACAATGGCATATTTGCACCCTAAGCTGAGGGTTTTATGGCTGGTTTTATAGGTAGTAGAAGCCAGATCAAAATACTCAGGGGTGTAGTTAAAATCCAATTGGCAGCCAATAGCACCATCATCCGTGGCGGAAAGCCAATCAAGCAAAGGAGGCGTTACCGGAAACTTCCAACCGAGTGACCAAGTGCCTTGTCGAAACTCAGTAATGGGTTGCTCGTCAGTAGCGTTAAAGCGGTTTCCACCATAGTTGGCGTAGACCAAGCTGAGGGTGTAAGGCCGCCAGTCACTGTAGCCAAACACATAGGTAAAATCCGGATTCCACGGCTGTTGTTGATCAGTATCGAAATAGTAATAAAACGTGCCGGAAACAAACCAATTGCCCAGTAGGGTATATTTCAAAGAAAGTGTGGCGGTCGCGTTGTTATTGGTGGGGCCGCTGGTGGCATTGGCGGGAATGTTCGCCGCAGGCGTTGACAGTAAAGGGTAACCCGCGCCGATGTTGCCACTTAAACCATGTAAAAACGTCTTGTCGTCGCTGTCTTCCCACTCTTCAAAAGGCAACGCAAAAGAGCTCGACACACCTTTCCAAATCACATCCATGTCAGAGGGCTCTGGCTCTTCTTCCTCATGATTGACTTGATCATCAATGAAGTGAGGCGATTGAGGGCCAGGGGCACGTTTACGCGTTTCATACAGGTACTCACTGGCCTGAATTGGCAGTGAAAACATGATGAAAAAAACGCCATACCATCCCTTTATGTGCACGTTCATTCCTTGCTTTATTGAGCCGCTTACAGGCTTCTCATCCATTTTTATGATCTTGTAAACAAAATCTGTCTAATTCTTTGTTGGCACAGGTAAAGGTTACTAGACTCTTGGTTATATGTGAATGGTTTAATATATGTGTTGACAGAATACAAACAAATATACAACATGTTGATTATATTCTTTAAAGCGCATTTTAATGGTGAGCGGTATGCCAGAAATTTTACTTGTTGATGACAACCGAACCATGCTGTTACTACTGAAAACGCAGCTAATGAAGCGCGGCTACCGTATTACAACAGCCAATGATGGTGCGCAGGCATTACAGATTCTGGAAGCGCGGGAAGATATTCAATTTGTACTGAGTGATTGGATGATGCCGGGCATAGACGGCATTGAATTATGCCGACGTGTAAAGTCTGCACATTATGCGCGTTATCTGTTTTTTGTGCTCTTGTCCGGGAAAGACGATCAGCAGTCGATCATTGATGGCATTAATGCCGGGGCTGACGACTTTGTCGTGAAGGACACCCACATTGATGAATTGGTGGCCCGTATTCAAGCCGGGTTTCGTACCCTTGCCCTACACAATGAGATCACCAGCAAAAATACACAGCTTGATAAAGCCTACGCGACGATAAAAAAGGATTTGGAATCGGCGGGGGATTTACTGCGTCGGTTGTTACCGCAGGAGAAAAAGCTGATTGGTGTTGAGTTGAGCTATGTCTCCATCCCGAGTGCGCAAATCGGTGGTGACATGCTGGGCTACATGCAGTTGGATGAAGAACACGTGGCGTTTTACCTGCTGGATGTGGCAGGGCATGGGGTGTCTTCAGCGCTCATGTCTTTTTCTGTTCAGCAGAGCATCTCCGTGAGCTCTGATAAAGGGGCGGTCGTTAAAACCAGTATTCCAGAACCGCCTTATTACCGATTGAATGCACCGCATGAAGTGTTAGCCCGATTGAATGATTTGTACCTTAGTGGTGCAGAGAACATGCTCTATTTCACTATGGCGTATGCCACGCTCAATGTGAAAACCGGCCAGCTTGCTTTTGCGGTGGCTGGGCATCCGCCATTGGTATGGCTGCATAGCCAAACGGGTGAAGCGGAGTTTATTGGGCAGGACAGCTTCGTGGTGGGAGCGTTTGATTTTGCTGAGTATGAAACGTCATACATTCAGTTAGAACCCGGTGACAAAGTCTGGATTTATTCTGATGGCATTACCGAAGCTGAAAATGGCGCTATGCAGTTTTCAGAACCACGTTTTAAAGATTTGGTTGTGACATTGAAAGATCACCCAACGGCCGTGCAAACAGAGTTGTTGGTGAAAAGAGTTCGCGAGTGGCAGCAAGCTGATAATTTTGATGATGATATCAGTGTGATGGCTGTTGAATGGACCGGATACCCAGAAGGAGAGCAAGCATGCAATATGAGATTATCCACAAAGGTCAGTGCACAATTTTACAAGTAAACGAAGCAAGGTTTGACGCCAAGTTGGCACCGCAATTTCGTGGCGTGGTTGAGCAGCACATTGATGAAATTGGCCATCATCTTGTATTGGAACTGACGAATGTGCGTTTTATGGACAGCAGTGGCCTAGGGGCAGTAATGGCTGTCTACAAAATGCTGCGTGGTAAAAAAATCAGCGTCGTGAACCCGCAGCGTCCGGTGCGTGAACTACTCAAGCTGACGCGTATGGACAAATTGATCACCCATTACGACAGTATTGATAGCGCCATTGATGCACTAGCTTAACAAGGAGCTTGCTATGAAAGGGATGATTCTTGCCGCAGGTAAAGGTACGCGCGTTAGACCGATCACACATACCATTCCTAAGCCGATGATCCCAATCTTGGGTAAGCCGGTAATGGAATCCATGATCCAGTTATTTTCGGCACACGGTATCAAGAAAATTGTGGTGAATACCAGTCATTTGGCTGAAGTGATTGAAAACTATTTCAGTGACGGCCATCACTTCAATGTCCAATTGTCGTATTCCTATGAAGGGGAAATGGTTGACGGCAAGTTTGTCAGTAAGGCGTTAGGCTCTGCAGGCGGGATGCGTAAAATTCAGGACTTTTCCGGCTTTTTCGATGAAACGTTCGTGGTGGTGTGTGGTGATGCGTGGATCGATTTAGATTTGACTGAAGCAATGAATCGCCATAAAGAAAAGGGGGGGATTGCTACCATTGTTACCCGTGATGTGCCCCCTGAAGAAGTGTGTAAGTACGGTGTCGTTGTGGCGGATAAAACAGGAAAAGTGACCAGTTTCCAAGAAAAACCGGCGATTGAAGATGCCTTATCAACGGAAATCAATACTGGGATTTATATCTTTGAACCGGCCATTTTTGACTATATCCCGGCAGATCAGGAATACGATATCGGCAGTGAATTGTTCCCGAAACTGGTTGAAGAGCAGGTCGCTTTTTATGCCACCAGCATGGATTTTCAATGGCTAGATGTGGGTAACATCAGTGATATCTGGGGCGTAACCAGTGAAATTTTGCACGGCAAGGTACCGGGTTACCCGATTCCGGGAACGCAGGTGAAACCGGGTATTTGGGTGGGTATTAATACCGTATTTGATGAGTACGTTTGCCAAATCACACCGCCTGTGATTATCAGTAGTGGCTGTGAAATCCAGCCGGGGGTCAAAATTGAAGGGCCTGCGGTGATTGGTGCGAACTGTAAAGTCGAAACGGGTGCAGAAATTAAACAGAGTTTGATCAGCGATTATATCCATGTGGCGGGTGCCGCCTATGTCGATAATAAAACGGTCTTTGGTGATTATTTCATTAGTCATGATGGGTATACCCAGTCGCTAAGTGAGCTGGATGCCGTACATATGCTGAAAGATCGCCGACAAACGCAGCCTATGGTGGGCAGTATAGGCAGTATCCCAACGTATGTTCCATCCGATCCGGCTAGTACAGAGGAAGACATTTTAAATCAATAGGAGCTTGCCTAATGGAAAGGGTCAGTGGGTGTTTTAGCAAGCAGTATCAAAGTTCATCCGAGGTATCACGCTATATAGCAGAAGACATGCAGCGTTTTTTAAACAGCCAATCGGTTTCTAATGAAATGATTGAGCAAGTAGAACTCTGTTTAGTGGAAGTGGTGAATAATGCGTATGAGCATGCCTATCAATATTCGGATGAATTGCCGATTGATTTTTCATGCTTTTTTAATTCCGAAGATGAATTAGTCATTGAAGTGTCGGATTACGGTAAGGCGATGTCACAAGAAGAGTTCAGCCGGGCGGTACAGGGGGAGTTTATTGAACCCGATCCGGATGATCCGGAAACATGGACGACGTCGGGCCGGGGATTCATCATTGTTGTGCAGTTAACTGATGGATTGGAATATAACAGTGTTGGCGATAAAAATACGTTTAAGATATTAAAACGCGCCAATCAATAACGATTTTTAATCTGTATGGATAATGCATTGAGGATAATACCCACGTTATCCTCAATCGTTATCGCCTGTTCATGCTTCAGAACATATTTTGGAAGGCGCTAAATGGATTTTTATTTTAAGCAATTTGAACATCGCCAACCGCCAGAACCTGTGCCTTACAGTATGTCGAGAGAGTTATTATACCAATACCTTGCGACCTGTAATTTAACGCTGGGGATTTGGTATTTATGGTGGCGATGGACATACGCCCTGAATTACGACGCTATGTGGTTTTCTTTTCCACTTGTATTTGCAGAATCGTGTGCGTTTATTGGTTCGGTGTTATTTACGTTTAACTTGTGGAAAACGAAAGACGAACCACGCAAACCTGCCCCGTATTTGATTGATGAATGCGTGGCGGAGGACAGCCCAGAAGCCGGTTCAGGCCGCCCCATCAGCATTGATGTGTTCTTTCCTACCTATGACGAAGAACCGGAATTGGTTCGACTCAGCATTATTGATGCGCAGAAAATTCGTTATCCCCACGACATTGAAATGAAAATATTCATTCTGGATGACGGTAAGCGTCCGGCAATGGCGGCGATGGCACAAGAAATGGGCGTGGAATATATCACCCGTGAAAACAACATTGGTTTTAAAGCGGGGAATCTGCGAAACGCTTTGGAACAAACCTACGGCGATTTTATCGTGATTTGCGATGCCGATACCCGTCCGTTCCCTACCATTTTAGAACATACCATGGGGTACTTCCGCGATCCGAACGTGGCATGGGTACAGACACCACAGTGGTTCTTTGACTTGCCGGAAGGGGAGCGTCTGCCGGTTTGGTTAAATCGCAAAGTCGGTAAAACCGGTCAGTGGCTGGGTAAAGTGGCAGAAAAACTGTATGGCCCCGTCACTATCGGTCAAGATCCGTATGTGAATGATCCGCAAATGTTCTATGACGTGATTCAGCGTCGCCGTAACTGGGTGAATGCGTCATTTTGTTGTGGCGCGGGTTCGATTCACCGTCGTGAAGCGGTCATGGAAGCGGCCCTGCGCAGCTACAGTGAGCAGATCAGCAAAGAGCAAGTTGAAGTCGAAAAGCAGATCCGCAAGATCACCAAAGAAAAACAGGTGGATAAATCGGTCTCAGACAACCTGCGCCAAGAGCTGATTTTTGATACGGAATTTACCCCGTATAAATTCCACGTGTCAGAAGATATCTATACCTCTATCGTGCTCCATTCTGACAGTGAGCGCAATTGGCGCTCCGTCATGCATCCTAATGTGGAAAGTAAAATGCTTTCGCCACAGGATCTGCAAACCTGGACGGTACAGCGCTTTAAATATTCCGGCGGGTCCATTGATATTTTCATGAATGACAACCCCATTTTCCGTAAAGGTATGAACCTGAAGCAAAAGCTGATGTATGGCGCGAGCTTTTGGTCAAACTTATCGGCGATTTGGAACATCATTTTCTTAGCCTGTCCGATCATTTATTTCCTCACCAGTATTGCGCCGGTCAGTGCCTACGATGTGTCGTTTTACCTGCATTTTATTCCGTTCGTCTTAACGGCTGAACTGGCCATGATGATCGGGACGTGGGGTGTAGCGGGCTATAAAGGCAAAACAAACTTCCTGTCCTTTTTCCCAGTGAACCTCCGCGCGCTCTGGACAGTATTGCGTGGGCGGAAAATCAGTTTCCCGACCACGCCTAAAGAGCGACAAACCGGAACATTTGGCCACTTAGTGCTGCCTCAGATGCTGGTGTTCGGACTCAGTCTGATCAGCATGATCTACGCATGGGGCAGTTACTTCTTCGGCGGGTATGGAAATTATTCAATGGGGGGCCTGATTTTTAACAGCTTCTGGACCCTGAATAACATGATGGCGATGTGGGGCATGATTGCAGCGGCGTATTGGTCGCCACCACCTGCAGCAGACACGGAAGAAGAATCAGGTACAGAGGAATTAAAATATGGGATTTAAACAAGCCGCATTAAATGCCCGGCATCATATTGTGTTTTTGCTCGGGTTATTCACCGCATTGGTGATTGCTTTTTCGGTGGAGGAGCGAGATTACGGCCGCGTACTCGGGAATATCACCTTTGAAGCGACAGAGACCATCCCACTTCGAGAGAATCGGGTATTAACCCAAGAAGAAGTTGAGTGGGCAAATAAAGCGTGGCAGTACTTTGAAAATAACTACCAGTCGAATACCGGTCTTGTCAATTCGGTGAACGGGTATCCGTCTACCACTATGTGGGATACAGCGTCGTATTTGATGGGGCTGATTTCAGCGGAAAAACTGAATGTGATCAGCCATTCCACCTTTGAATTACGGATGGAAAAAGCGCTGCATACCTTAGCACGTCTACCGCTGGTGGAAGGGAAGCTGCCGAATAAAGCGTATAACACCCAAACACTGGAAATGGTGGATTATGACAATACCCCAGTTAAAGCCGGTATTGGCTGGTCTGCGATTGATATCGGCCGCATTTTGGTGCCGCTCAATATCATGGTATGGCAGTACCCACAATTTAATAAACAAGTGAATGATGTGCTCAACCATTGGGATGTGAGCGCAATGATCATCGACGGCTATCTGTACGGCTCTCGCCCGTCAAAGAGAAATGATGACGGCATGGAGTTAGTGCAAGAAGGCCGTATCGGCTATGAAGAATACGCCTCTAAAGCCATGTCATTGATGGGGCGCGATGTCTTCAATGCCATGAAGTACATCGATTACCTCGAAATGCGAGAAATTGATGGTATCGATATCCCGACGGACTTGCGTGACCCGGCTAAATTCCATGCTCACAACTATGTGGTGAGTGAATCTTACATTCTCGACAGCTTGGAATTCGGCGCCGACAGCGTATCCAAAATTTTTGCCCATCGCGTGTATAAAGCGCAAGAAAACCGTTATGAGCGAACCGGTATTTTAACGGCAGTCAGTGAAGATAATACCGATGAAGCCCCGTACTTTGTGTACAACACGGTCTTCTCTGATGGCAAAGAATGGAATGCAATCACGGATAAAGGCGAAGACGCTTCACACCTGAAATCCTTGTCAACGAAAGCGGCCTTTGGCTGGTACGCCTTGTATGACAGCGACTATACCGCGTTGCTGATTGATGATGCGAAGAGCCTCTATTCAGAAAAAGACGGCTGGTATTCAGGCCGCTATGAAGTGGATGGTCGCGTAAATAAAGCGATCACCGCTAACACCAACGGCATTGTGTTGGAATCGTTAGCCTATATCGAAAATGGATCACTGTTGAGTGTCGGTGTCCAGTAAGCAGTAGCGTCAGGAGTGTAAGATGCGTTATATCATCATAGGTTTGCTTGGGCTTGTTGCTGTTGGCTGTGGCAATAAATATAACCAGTTTTCTGATGAAGTGGTTGATCGGAAGAATCACTGGTCAGTGCCAAAAGCCAGACAGGGTAAGCTGACTGAAAAAGAAATGGATATGGCCCGAATTGCCTGGAAGTATTTTGAAAATAACTACCAGGAGTCAACGGGGTTGGTGAATGCGGTAAATAATTATCCGTCGGTCACCTGGTGGGATGCCGCATCTTATATGGCCGGGATGGTCAGTGCGTATGAATTGGGGATCATTGATAAAGAAGAGTTTGATCGCCGTTTACGCAAAATGATCACCACACTCAATAAGCTGGATTTATTCCGCAATGAGTTGCCCAATAAAGCCTATAACACCCAAACTGCGGGTAAAGTGGACTACGGTAACCAACCGGGTGAAATCGGCTATTCTGCGCTGGACTTAGGACGTTTGCTGATTTGGCTACACATTATCAAACACCGTTATCCGGAATATGCGAATGGCATTGATTCGGCGGTATTGCGCTGGAACTTCTGTAACGTAGTGGATGAAAACGGCACCATGTTCGGGGCGCTGTTAGAAAAAGACAAGCCCGTGCAGTACTTGCAGGAAGGCCGTTTAGGCTATGAAGAATATGCCGCCAAAGGGTTTGAATTGTGGGGGTTTGATACCACACAAGCGGCAATGCCTGAGCCGTACAGCACCATCAACTTGTATGGGTATGATGTGCCGTATGACACCCGCGATCCACGTAAATTGAAAGCTCACAGTTATGTTGTGACCGAAAGTTATGTACTGGATGGTATCGAAATGGGGTGGGATGTGGTGGAAGACCGTTCACCGCACGATTATCGGTATTCCAACGAATGGATGGCGGAATTTGCCCTGCAAATCTATCGCGTGCAAGAAGAACGCTATAAACAAACGGGGATCATTACGGCGCGTACGGAACACCAGTTAGCGGGACCTCCATACTTTGTGTATGACACCATTTATACCGATGGATTTGCCTGGAACACGATTTCGGAAGTGGGTGAATTTTTGCCTCAGTATGCTGCCGTTGCGATCAAAGGGGCGATGGGCATGTGGGTGTTGTGGGACACCGAATACACCGATCTGTTGTTTGATCATATCTCCCACAGTTATGACCGTGAAAAAGGGTTCTATGAGGGGATTTTTGAAAACGGAACTGGTTTGATCAATACCTTTACCTCGAATAATAACGGGATCACGCTTGAGATCTTGTTATACAAAGAACAAGGTAAATTGCTGCGTTATAAAGATAACGTCGCCCCGAGTCTGTGGGAGAAAGCCCTGGAAACGCCGTTTGGTTATGAAGGGCAATGTTTGCCTCGGAAAAAGCCATTTAAGCTGTAATGTGGTTTGGTAAGGATTGCCCATGTTAAAAAAAACGCTGGTTGTTTTGGTGGCTTGCCATATTGCGGCATGTGGGGTGGTGTACCGAGGCGTGCAAGATGGCATGACATCGGTCAATACCTCACAACTAATCCGACAGGGGCGATACGGTGAATTAACCGAAGACGAACTGGCATGGGCAAAAACGGCGTGGACCTATGTAGAAAACAACACCAACCCGACCACCGGGTTGGTGAATGCCCTTGATAACTATCCCACCACCAACCTGTCTAATATTGCTGATTACCTCATTGCGTTGATGGCCGCTGATGAAATGGGGTTTATCACCAGTAAAGCGCACGATGAGCGTTTGACCTTAGTGTTGAGTTTCCTGAATAAAATGCCGCTGGGTATGTTGGGTGTGCCGAATAAGGTGTACAGCACGCAAACTGGCCAAATGGTCGATTACGCCAACCAACCCGCTGAATTAGGGTGGTCGTCCATTGATATTGGTCGACTGCTGATTGTGCTGGCGATGACCAAGCAGCGTAATCCCACATTCTCTGAATATATTGACAAAGCTGTATTGCGTTGGAATTTTTGTGAACTGGTCAGTGAGGATGGTGAGCTCTTTGGCGGTACCATCAATAACGGGCAAGTCTTTCGCTATAAAGAGGGACGGTTAGGCATTGAAGAGTACACAGCTTACGGTTACCTCGACTGGCAAATTGTGCCAGCCAAGGCCATGTTGCTAGAGCCCTATGAAGTGGTCACCATCAATGGGATCGACTTGTTATTCGATGGCCGCGATCCCCGTCATTACGATGTGTTGCGTCCTGTGTATAGCACGCCTTATTTATTGTTGGGGATGGAGTTTAACTGGGATGAGATCACCGATTATCGTTCCAGTGATGCCGTGCACTCCAATCATACGTTATCCGCGATGGCTGATGCGGTATACCGTTTACAGGCGTCACGGTGGGAGCAGGAGCGCATTTATACCGCTCGGGGGGAACATTCGGTCAGCGGTGAGCCGTATTTTGTCTATGACAGCATTTATGCGTTAGGCACGCCATGGATCACAGTGGCGGAAGACGGTAGTGATCACGATGAAAAAGCCTTGGTGTCGACGCGGGTGGCTTTTCAAATGTGGGCATTATGGAAAACGGATTACACTGACAGGCTGCTGACATTGGTACAAGAGTTGTATGATCCTAATCGCGGTTGGTATGAAGGCCGCTACGAATTAACCAGTGCGTACGAGAAAACCATTTCATTGCAGACCAATGCGGGCGTATTGGAAGCCTTGTTGTACAAAGCGAACGGGAAGTTGTACCAGCGTACGACTGAAAAGGAATACAGGGACGTGCAGTTTAATTCGCGTTTCTATCATCCAGGGAAATGTTTGGCGGAGACCTTTCGATGAAAAGACCGGTGGGTTGGTGTGATGATGTCAGTTGGTGTAAGCGGCAAGGGTTACGCCTCATCATCAGTGTTTGGCTCTTACTGGGTAGTGTGTGGAGTATGGCGTCACCCATAGAGCTGGATTTATCGCCCTTTGCTAAAGGATCCCATTTGGTGAGTCAGGGGCGTTACACCCAAGCGGCGGAGCAATGGCATCGGTTATCGCTGGCATTCCTGAGCGCAGAATCGCAGTTGGGACGCAAAAAGATGTGGCAGTATGCGGGCACTGCAGAAGCATTGGCGGCCATGGCGGCAGATAAAGCCAATGATGCAATGGCTTATCAATATTGGGCCGACAGTACTCGTTATCTAATGACGGGCGGGACTGACTGGCTGCAAATGCGAAAAAAACTGCATCGTCGTTTTGAGCAGGCTAACACCTTGCTGTCAACGCAGTTGCAAGTCGCAGATGTCGCCAGCAGTGTGGATCTTGAATGGCAACAAACCTTGAGTCAGTTGCAGGTGTGGGATGAAAAATTAACGGTATTTAGTTTTGCTGCGCCTAAATTGGGGATGGAAGATATGCGTCAGCAAGCTGCGGCGTCATTGAAAACACAACCAGTAAAGCCGCGATATATTCGCCCATCACCGTCACCGACAGGAAAAAAACTAAGCGGTATCAATACCGGCTTTACTCATGAGAATAAGGCCAGAGTTATGACGGTGCCGATCACGGGGCCTGATGCAGAAGCGGCAGACAAAGCATTGACGACGGATCACTCACATCCCATTTCAGAGACACAGTCAGATAGCCAGACAAATAGCCAACAAGACGCAAACTCACCAGCAGAATCGGTTCCGGTTGATCCCGTTAACCCGTTTCCGGTTAAGCCGCTAGTGATACAATCGGGCCACGTTGATCCCTCTGCATCATCAATGGAAGAAGATAAAACACGCGAGCCATCTGTTCTACCCGTAACTGGTTCGGCCCCTCAGACTCCACAAGTCTCCAAGGCGAATGTGGTTGTGACACCCGTGCAGCCAATCCAATTTAGACAAGAAGCCGATTTAATTTCCGGGGAAACGGTGACGGCTGTGCCTCCTGCGTCATCATCGTTAGAGAATGACAAATCAGAAAAGAAGCCATCGACTTCGGCAGTGAAAGGCGTGGTGTCACGGGGAAATCTTGAAACCGTTGAAGATACTGGGGTGGAGGCGCTGCGTCGGCGCAGTTTTGCCCCCAGTCAGCCTACGAGTAACGCAGAATAACCCGAGTCGCGTTTATTCCGATGGTGCAAAAAGCACCTCGTTATATTCAGGTTCTGGGGTGGTATTGAAGCGGTCAGTCGTGCACTGTTTGGCTTTGGTATCACAGTAGACTTTATTGCTGAAGGAAAAACGTTGGGTATCGAAGTTATCAGCGCCGACCTCATCAATCATCGCCATGACTTTATCTTGTGCTTCTTTCCCTAAGAACATTTCCGTGAATGCCATGGATATGCCATATCCATCGACACAAAAGCCTGCCTTTTTATCACAAATAACACCTCGGTCAGGTGAATAGACCGTTTCGTTGAAACCGGTTTTTGCTTGTACCAAACCAAATCCTACAAAAAGAGCAATTTGTAATAAGATCAACGGGCGCATAATTTACCTTTATGACAACGAAAGACGGTTTCCATGATTTTATGGGATAAAGGGTGGTTCTGTTGTTTAATAACAGAGACACTATATATCGAATAGAATATACCTAGCTTGAGATTATTCACAGAGGAGCTTTTTTATGCAGTGGTATCTGTTTGTGTTGAAACAGTATGCAGTCTTTAAAGGACGCGCTAGCAGGCCTGAATATTGGTATTTCGTGCTATGTAATATCATCATCAGTGTCGTTCTAGCGATTGTGAACCATATATTGGGAAATCCGGGCGGCGGTGAAGGGGGCGGTGTACTGGGGTTTGTGTATTCGTTGATGGTGCTTTTACCGAGTTTGGCCGTAGCAACACGCCGTTTGCATGATACCGGACGGACGGGTTGGTGGTTATTGATTGGTCTGATCCCATTGATTGGCTTTTTAGTGTTGGTGTATTTCTTCGTACAACCTACTGAGCCTGAGGCTAATCAATACGGTGATATGCCACCGGCAAGTCCGGTTTTATCCGCATAACGTGATGGGTTATGGGGGCGTTTCCTCTCTTAAAAATAAGAATTAAGACAGAAACCTCGCGTCGATAAGGGCGCGGGGATCCCAATTGCTTTAATTCATAATGAGTTAGAGATAAGTCGACTTTTCTTATTACCCGTACAAGTTTCTCAATTCATCTACACTTACTCCACGATGCCACTTTATTGACTGTGTTTTTCTGTCTTTACAGCATAACCAGCGATTCGGGTGGTGCGGATTTGTCAGTTGGCGGCAAAGACTCCAGTGATGCCATTGAAGTTCGTGGAGTAATACAATGAAAATACAACCGATAGCGCTCTTTATTTTGAGTGCGAGTGTATCGGGGCTGGCGATGGCCTACGAATACGAAAAGCAAGACGATGACGACAGTAGAGGGTATAAGGATTACTCATCTAATGAGGCGTCTACCTCTCATCGCTACTCTTCTCATTATCAGAGCTCTTCTTATAAACACGATGGTTATGATGACTATCATGATGATACTGATGACGAGGAGCATGAATATGAACACGAAAGTGGACATGAATACAAAATAAAAGTATTGAATCTGGTGGGTACTGGTTACATGTATGAGCAGGATGTGCCTGATATCGATGGTGATAAAAATCCCGATCCTGCGATGTGTTTTGATGTGGATTTACAAGATCCCACAACCGGTGAATCCATTGGTTATGCGACTGATTGTCTCTCTGAGATCACCGGTGAGGGGGATGGGGTAAAATTAATCGGTACCACCTATTTCTACTTATCGAATGGGGTGATCGTTACGCGGGGGCTGACGACAGTGCAGCCTGTATTACAAGAAACGGTGACGCCTAACGGGAATACCATTACCCATATCACAGGTGCATCCAGCGACACAAATGGTGTGTTAAAAGCGTATGGTGATTACGCATGGCACCAAGGCCCGGTGAGATTATCGGGGATGGTGGACCTAAGCCAATTTAGCCAGTCTGTCGGTGATCCTATTCACTTTGATTGTTTGTTTACAATGAAACTCAAAGAAGTGAAATATCACTGGCCGCATTGGTATAACTGGCATCGACATCATCACTATCAGGATGACCGTTATGACCGTTATCCTCAGCGTTCGCATAACCGTAAATACCGGCATGAACATTGGTCAGATAAAGATAAACACAACGATGACCAAAGTGGTTATTGAGTGATTCAATCAGTAAGCGCCAGTAGCGGAAAGGCACTGGCGCTTTTTTATTTTGACGACGGTTAGCGTGTCGCTGCCTGATAGGTTTTGTAACCCCCAATCAGGTTACGGGCTTTATACCCATTGTTGACCAACTGGCGGTATGCCACATTGCCACGCAGGCCGACCTGACAGTAAATCACGATCTCTTTGTCTTTTGGCAATTCGTTCATGCGTTGACGGAGCTGATCCACCGGAATGTTGATCGCGCCAGCCAAATAGCCTTGCTTCAGCTCGCCCGGGTTACGCACATCCAGCAGTAGCTGATTATCCGTAAGATGATCGATTTCATCGAAGTGGATCGGTGTCGCATCTCCTTTCATGATATTGCTTGCCACAAAGGCAGCTTGGTTAATCACATCTTTTGCGCTGCCAAAGGGCGGAGCATAAGTCAGTTCAAGATGTTGCAGTTGTTCAACCGTCATCCCTGCGCGTTGTGCGACAGCCATGATATCAATGCGCTTGTCGACACCGTCTTTACCTACCGCTTGTGCGCCAAAGATCTTACCGGTTTCAGGATCAAACAGCAGTTTAAAGGAAACCACTTCTGCGCCTGGGTAATAACTGGCATGGCTGGCCGTGTGCACAAAGACTTTTTCGTAGCGCACACCATCACGTTTCAGCTGCTTTTCATTTTGGCCGGTTGACGCCACGGCAAGGTCAAACACTTTACAGATCGCGGTCCCTTGTGTGCCTTGGTAGCTTTCATTGCGACCTAGCATGTTATCTGCCGCCATACGCCCTTGGCGGTTGGCTGGGCCTGCCAGTGGAACGAAGGTGGATTGGCCTGTGACAAAATCCATGTCTTCGACGGCATCTCCGACGGCATAAATGGATGGATCACTGGTTTGCATTTGTGCGTTAACCCAAATACCGCCTTGTGGCCCCAATTTCAGACCGGCATTTTCTGCCAGCGAGGTTTCTGGGCGCACGCCCACCGCCATGATCAGAATACCGGTTTCCAGTGTGTCGCCGTTATTCAAGGTCAACGTTAAGCCCTGAGCATTTTCGTGAGGGTGTACGGCATCCAGCGCGACGCCCAAGCGTAGGTCAATGCCTTTTTCTCGAATGGTGTCGTGCACAAAGCCCGCCATTTCACGGTCGACCGGTGTCATGACCTGATCGGCCATCTCAATCAATGTGGTTGTGATACCACGCTGGTGGAAGGCTTCCATCATTTCCAGACCAATGAAGCCACCTCCCACAACGGTAGCGTGCGCCGGTTGATGTGCGTCTAAGGTCGCTAGAATGCGATCCATGTCTGGGATATTGCGCAGAGAATGGGTCAGCGGATTGTCGATACCGGCGATTGGCGGGATCACAGGGGCAGCGCCCGGGCTGAGCAATAACACATCGTACGTTTCCTCGTAGGAGGTGCCATCCAGCAGGTTAGTGACGGTGACGGTTTTAGCATCACGGTTAATGGCGATGACATCACTCATGACACGGACATCGACATTAAAGCGTGTCAGGAAACTGGCTGGTGTTTGTAACAGCAACTTGCTGCGATCGGTGATATCGCCACCGATGTGATAAGGCAGGCCGCAGTTTGCGAAAGAAACGAATTCACCACGCTCGAACATGATGATTTGAGCGTCTTCACTTAATCGACGTGCGCGTGCAGCAGCAGATGCGCCACCGGCAACACCGCCAACAATGATGATTTTTGTCTGTGCCATTGTGATCTCCGTATTTGTGTTCAACAGTCGCCTCATGCATACACACGCTGTGTATTCCCAGTTCTCTATACCGAATTCTGTATGTTGAATCTTGTATAGATAAATGAATATGACCGTTTTGATGGGACTAGCGTACCACAGATATTAAATTAGTAAATTCTAATTTAGTCTTGACTAATTGTGAGCAAAAAAGCCACACTGATAAAGAAAGAGGGGAATACGAATATTCATCAGGATGAATATTTGAGCAAATAGTGCTTTACACAACGATTACCAGACAACAGGTACCAGACAACGGGTATCACCAGACAACAGGAGCACAGTGATGGGCGTAGAATTTTCATGGCAGAGCATGTGGCAGCCATTAGCGGGTGGCATGTTATTGGGGCTATCTGCCGCTTTGTTGCTATTGATGAACGGACGCATTGCCGGGATCAGCGGAATTGTGTCTGGTTTGCTGAAACCGGCTAAAGGTGAATGGCAATGGCGGCTGCTATTTGTGGTCGGTATGCTGATCAGCGGTGCGGCCATGCCACTCTTTGATGTTACCTTTCCCAGTTCGCTACCGGTCAGTTCGTGGGGCATGGTGGCGCTTGCCGGGTTATTGGTGGGCATCGGGACGAAACTGGGCAATGGCTGTACCAGTGGGCACGGTATTTGTGGAATGGGGCGGTTGTCTAAACGTTCTATTGTGGCGACGTGTGTCTTTATGGCGGTGGCTATCTTGACGGTTTTTATTCGCATTCACGTACTGTGATGCACCGATTTTGATGAGGAAATAATAATGATGAATCGTGTATCTGCATTGATAGCGGGTGTGCTGTTTGGCATGGGGATGATGCTCTCTGGCATGATCGACCCACATAAAGTCTTGGGCTTTTTAGATATCACCGGCGCGTGGGATCCGAGTTTGGCCTTTGTCATGGGCGGTGCACTCCTGGTGTTTATGCCGGTGTACTTTTTGGTGATCCGTCGACGCCAACAACCTGTGTGTGAAACATCCTTCTCGGTCAGTACGAATACCGTGATTGATAAGCGCTTGATTGCAGGGGCAAGTCTGTTTGGTGTTGGCTGGGGTTTGGCGGGGATCTGTCCGGGGCCCGCTGTGACCTCTTTGCCAAGTCAAAATGGCGTCATTGTGGTGTTCTTGGTCGCGATGTTAGTGGGGATGTCGCTGGTTAATCGGTATGACCAACATGTGGCGGTGAGACAGAAAACGCATTAATCCGCAAAGCTGCTCGGAAAATCACAAAGAGCCTGAAAGAAAAGGCGGGGTTTCATCGCAGAGTATGAGTGATCCCTGTTCTTTGTGATACGAGGCCGGGATCTTCCTCTCTTGTTGGAGCTGCTGGTTGCAATGGTCAGTGAGTTTGATAAAACAAGATGAAGGATATAGCTACCAGTAAGAGACGCGATTTGAAAACTGTTGCTGAAAAACTGCTGACAGCCACCATCATGGCACAAAATAATAAGCAAGGGGCGCTGAACACCCTTGAAGCCCTCTACAGTAAAGCCCGTTATGCCCGTTTCATGCGGGTAAAATGGGAAGGGCAGTATTACGATGGCATTCAGTTTGATGACGGTAGCAGCATCAGTGTGTATCCGGCTTCCTTCAATAAACTGACCCTTGTGGCAGCGAGCGCACAGTCAACACGGCAAGCGTAATAACACGGAGGTAACGCGCTTTCACAGGGCGCAGGGGAGTATTCAATAGCTGTATGTGTCATTGTTGATAAAAGTGAAATATAAGATTCCAAAATCGATAGTTGATGTGGTTGAGTTAGCCATATAAGTTGCTAAATGACCAAACAAAAGCAGGGTAATCAAAGGATGATTACTCAGTAACAAAGACATATCGTTTTTTGGAGTACGATACATGAACAATCGATCTGATGGGCGAGCGAGTGCTCACTCTGTCGGTGCGTGCGTATTGCCGCAACCTTTATCCCCTCAATACCTTTCTGCACTTCCATCCAATAGCGATCTGCTATTTGGGTATTTTTCTGCATTCCGATTTAGTCACTAGTTAATTTTCGCTTTGCTACACGCAGGGCCGGCTTTAACACCCCACTTTTATTAAATTTGTCGCACAGCTTGTCAGTTACAAGGTATGCGCACTCAATATCAGAGACAAAATTGTGAATATTAAACTACTTGGAAGTTCATTGATCATTGCCGGTACGGCACTGGGCGCCGGTATGCTGGCTATCCCGATGGTATTGGCTCAGTTCGGTTTATTCTGGGGTACCGCATTAATGCTGGTGATCTGGATGGGTACCACTTACGCCGCGTTACTGTTGCTTGAAGCCAGTATTAAAGCCGGTGGCGGTATGGGTATGAACACCATTGCCCGCAAAACATTAGGTAAAGGTGGCCAGTTGGTGACCAATGGCCTGCTATACGCGCTATTAGTATGTTTGTTGATGGCTTACATTATCGGTGCTGGCGACTTGCTGAAGCAGTTGCTGGCCGGCATTGGTGTTGATTTGCCAGTGATGCAAAGCCAGATTCTGTTCACGCTGTTGGCGGGTGCGGTAGTGGCGGCAGGTACGGCTGTGATTGATAAAATCAACCGTGTACTGTTCATCATCATGGTGGTGATGCTGGGTGTAACGTTAATGTCGTTGGTACCAACAATGTCATTCGATAACCTGCTGGGTGCAACCAACGAAGACAAGATGGCGTTGATCAAAACCAGCTCAGTCTTGTTCACCAGCTTCGGTTTCATGGTAGTTATCCCATCTTTGGTGACCTACAACAAAGAAGCGACGCACAAGCAGCTGCGTAACATGGTGATTTTGGGCTCGACGATTCCGTTAGTGAGCTACCTGCTGTGGTTATACGCGGCAATGGGTAACCTGACAGCAGAGCAGATGGTAAGCATGGGTAATGTGTCTGAGCTTATTGCCGCCCTGGGCGCACAGCACAGCATGATTAACGCGGTACTGTCAGTATTCACAGGTTTAGCGCTATTGACCTCTTTCTTGGGTGTGGCCATGGCACTGTTTGATCAGAACGTTGATACATTCCG
Source organism: Photobacterium aphoticum (assembly GCF_001029435.1). Taxonomy (GTDB): domain Bacteria; phylum Pseudomonadota; class Gammaproteobacteria; order Enterobacterales; family Vibrionaceae; genus Photobacterium; species Photobacterium aphoticum. The sequence goes on from NZ_LDOV01000001.1 coordinate 247,536, forward strand.
TCAGAATCGCGCCGTAACGTACGTGTTGACCTTCATTCTGCCACTGTTAGGTGCGCTGTTCGCGGCGAACCAGTTCCTGTCAGTATTGAGCTACGCGGGTATCATTCTTGTCTTCCTGGCGGTCTTTGTACCAATGGCAATGATCATCAAGCTACGTCGTGATAACGACGAAGAGAGCTATGAAGTGGATGCAACCGGTGTGGTATATCAAGCCGCTGGTGGTCAGCTAGCAATGGGCTTGAGCTTCTTGTTCGGTTGTTTCTTGCTGATGGCGGAGTGGGTATAAGCACCGCATCTGTATCAGCGAAGAGATAAGACAGAATTGAAAGATTGAAAGCACGACAAAAGGGCGTTTACGAAAGTAAACGCCCTTTTTTGTATGCGCGAAAAGTGAACTCAGCAACGGTATTGTGCCGAATGCTAAGTCGATTAAGCGGATACATCTCTGCATAGACAGAGGTAAAGCGAGGTGGAAATGGGCAAGATGCGACCAAACAAAAATGCCGTTTTTTGAAGTTTTAGTGACCAAACAAAAACTTCACACCGACTTTATGGAGTACGAAATATCGATAAAGCGGCGTTTCCAATGAGGTTTATAATACAAACTTTATGGGATCCTCACCAGATACCGGCCTTACTCACTCCGGCTGAAAACACACCCAACTGTAAAGAATTGAGTACACTTAAGTTGTTGATATATGGTCAGTAGGCATGATTATACCTGTGGGACTGTGGGACTGTG
>NZ_LDOV01000002.1 GCF_001029435.1 Photobacterium aphoticum
TACCGAAGTAATGAATGAATTGACTGTGCCGACTTCGCTTTATTGCTAAAGGTCTATCGATTGGTCACTCAGTTTCATTGATAAATCTTTTTGACTATCTATTCAACGAGTGCCCACACAGATTGCATGGTCAAATTGTTAAAGAACAAACTGACTTATCGTTACCGGCGATGCCGTTGTCCGTGTCAGTGAGGTCGCATTATAGAGAGTTCGATCACATTGGCAAGGGGGTTTTCAAAAAAACTTCATCTTTTAAGTTCGAGTGTGCAATTATCAAACAAAGCCTGCATTTTGTGATGTTAATGCCATCAATGATAGCTTTTGGATACTGACTTAATTTTGATTTATAAGGCCTGACCCCATGAATACTTCCCTTCGCCCTTATAAAGGGATCTTTCCAACGCTTTCGGCCACCAGCTATGTTGACCCTGCTGCGGTACTGATTGGTGACATTACGTTAGCCGACGACACCAGCATCTGGCCACTGGTCGCCGCACGAGGTGATGTGAACACCATTACGATTGGGGCGCGCAGCAATATTCAGGATGGCAGTGTCTTGCATGTCAGTCGTCCGACAGAAGAAAATCCGCAAGGTTACCCGTTAGTCATCGGGGAAGACGTGACCGTAGGACATAAAGCCATGCTGCATGGCTGCCAGATCGGCGATCGCGTATTAGTGGGGATGGGGGCCATCATTTTAGACGGTGCAATAATCGCTGCCGATATCATTATTGGTGCGGGTAGCTTAGTGCCTCCCAATAAGCATTTGGAGAGTGGCTACCTCTATATTGGCAGCCCAATCAAAAAAGCGCGCCCTTTAACCGATAAAGAGCGCGCTTTTCTCCCGCGTTCAGCAGATAACTATGTACAACTGAAAAACACTTATGCCGAATAAGGCCGGACAAGCGAAGCGGGACGATTAGCCAATCACGATATCGCCATCCTGATCAAAGGCTTCATCTTCAATCAGCGCTTCAGCTTCGTCTTCAATATCAAACCGACACTCACTGAATGCGACCAATACCGCCTCTTCGGTCGCCAGTGTGCGTTGGCAGTATTGTTCCAACCATGCACGCGTTACCCAACAGGTGATCAACTGACCGCCTTGCAGGGCAGGGAAGCTTACGGCTTGGCGCGTCTCATCCCATGTTTGGCGATCATCAAATAAAATATCTTGGTTCATGTTTCTCTTCTTTATATAGCAGGCTTAATCCGGACGGGGGGTACAAGGCCCGTTAGCCTAACACTGTAAGGTACGACGCAATTCACGCTGCACTTGTCGGGCACCCGGACGGATCCCACGCCACAGCATAAAACTTTCAGCTGCCTGGCCGACCAACATCCCCAATCCATCCATCACCACACGAGCGCCCAGTGCTTTGGCCCATGCATTAAATGTCGTCATACCCGTACCGTACACCATGTCGTAGCAGACCGTTTCCGGTTGGATCAAGGTTGCGGGAATACCCGGCAGCTGCTGACTCAAACTGGCTGAGGTGGAGTTGATGATAATATCAAAGCGCTCTCCGTCCAGTTGATCCAATGCCAGCGCTGCAATGCGACCATGCGATGCAAAGGTTGTGGCCAATTGCTCGGCTTTTTCGGCGGTGCGATTGGCAATGACTAAACCGGCAGGTTGCTGTGCAAGCAAAGGCAAAATCACCCCGCGCGCTGCGCCGCCCGCTCCAATTAATAGAATACGCTTATCTGCCAACGATACACCGTGCTGAAGTAAATCTTGCACCAGCCCTTCACCGTCGGTGTTATCGCCTAACACCACGCCATCATCGAGCAACTTCAGCGTATTGACCGCCCCTGCTAAACGCGCGCGCTCTGTCAGCTGATCGGCATAGGTAAACGCCTGCTCTTTAAAAGGCACGGTGATATTACAGCCCCGGCCACCTTCGGCAAAAAAAGTATCTGCCGCTGCAGTAAACCCATCCAACGCCACCCACTGCGCCTGATACGTCATCACCTGACCCGTCTGGCGGGCAAACAGGGTATGAATAAACGGTGATTTACTCTGTTCGATCGGATTACCAAAGACGACATACTTATCCATGCTACCTATCCCTTTATTGTTTACCGGCGATACTACCGCCACGATACCATCGCCAACCGTGATAGCGCACGGTATTAGCCGTACGCCACGTCATCATTACACGCTTTCTCTCGCAATCATCGCCACTACCATGCACGCGGCACAAGGTAGTCCTCATAGAGTGCGGCTTCTGGTGAGCCCGGCTCAGGGGTATACGCATACTCCCAGCGGGCCAATGGTGGCATCGACATCAGAATCGACTCCGTGCGGCCCCCGCTTTGCAACCCAAATAAGGTGCCACGGTCATACACCAGATTAAACTCGACATAGCGACCACGACGGTACAATTGAAATTCACGTTCACGCTCACCGTAGGGCAGGGCATGACGCTGCGCCACAATCGGCAAATACGCTGCTAAATAGCCATTGCCAACCGCCTGCATATACGCAAAGCTCTTCTCAAAGCCCCACTGATTCAGATCATCGAAAAACAGACCACCGACGCCCCGGGTTTCATTACGGTGCGGCAAGAAAAAGTATTTATCGCACCACGCTTTGTGCTCGGCATAAACCGACTCACCAAAAGGCGCACACAGCGCTTTGGCGGTGTCATGCCAATGCTGGCAGTCGGCTTCAAACGGATAAAACGGCGTCAAATCAAACCCACCGCCAAACCACCACACCGGCGCTTCACCGTCTTTCTCGGCAATAAAGAAGCGCACATTGGCGTGTGAGGTCGGCACATACGGGTTATTCGGATGCACCACCAGCGAGACGCCCATGGCTTCAAAACGGCGCCCCGCCAGTTCCGGACGGTGTGCCGTGGCAGAAGCGGGCATCTGTGCACCAAACACATGAGAGAAGTTCACCCCGGCCTGCTCAAACACATGACCTTGGCGCAACACACGACTACGACCACCGCCGCCGGCTTCCCGTTGCCATGTATCTTGTTCAAAGGTCGCGCCCCCGTCTTGTGCGGCGAGGGCATCACAGATCTTATCCTGAAGATCTAAAAGGAAGGCTTTGACTGCCGCTTTATCCACTGCCTGCATGGTTTTTATCCTTGTCGGAATACATTACCGGTTTGCGCGTCACGGATCTCAGACGGATTATCACGCCCGCCCGTGTCGCCCACCAAAATCGCCGCCAGCTGATCCCCCAACTGCGCCGACACTTCCTCTACCGTACGCCCCGGCTCCTGGCCGGTTAAGTTCGCACTGGTTGAGGTGAGCGGCTTACCAAACGCCAGGCACAACGCCTGCACCTGAGGATGATCCGTCACACGTACAGCAATGGTATCAAACTGGCCGGTCAAAAAGGCGGGCACGCCCGGCTTGGTTGGCATCACCCAGGTTACCGGGCCGGGCCAGGACGCAAAAATACGGGCCTTTTGCGCTTCACTCAATTGGCTGTCATCCACATACGGGGCCAGCTGTTCATAATTTGCCGCGATCAGGATCAGTCCTTTCTCAACCGGACGCTGCTTCAGTGCCAACAGTTTTTGCACCGCACTCTCACTGTCAGGATCACATCCCACGCCAAACACCGCCTCAGTCGGGTAGGCAATGACTTCTTCCTGCTGCAACGCAGCGACCACTTGATTCAGGTTATCCACGTTTTCCTCGTTTTGATTCATTGGCCAACGCCATTTTAACGTTCTTGTTACCTATCTTACCGACTCCTTTCCCACAACTCCACGCCCGTTAAGCTTTGTTTCAATTTCACCGACGCAAACGTTTTCCTTCACATATTTTCACCGTATAATGCGCCGATACGCATTGGTACTCTCAACGTTTAGCTACCCAAAGGAGATCGGGATGAAAGTGGGAATCATCATGGGCTCAAAGTCTGACTGGCCAACCATGCAACATGCTGCGGAAATGTTAGATCGTTTCAATGTGGCCTACGAAACCAAGGTGGTTTCAGCCCACCGAACTCCACACCTCTTGGCTGAATACGCAGAAAGCGCCCAAGCCCGAGGGATCACAGTGATTATCGCCGGTGCTGGCGGTGCGGCCCACCTGCCAGGCATGACAGCGGCGTACACTTGCCTGCCGGTACTGGGTGTACCCGTGCAATCGCGCGCATTGAAAGGCATGGATTCTCTGCTCTCTATTGTGCAAATGCCAAAAGGGATTGCGGTCGGCACCCTGGCAATCGGTGAAGCTGGCGCCGCCAATGCCGGTCTGTTAGCGGCACAAATCATCGGCACGCAAGATGCCAACGTACAAGCGGCGGTCGAAGCGTTCCGCCAAGCACAAACAGAGACGGTACTGAGTAACCCGAACCCAGCCGAGGACGCAGAATGAAAGTCTTAGTGCTGGGCGCCGGACAACTGGCCCGCATGATGTCTCTGGCAGGTGCTCCCCTGAATATTGAGGTGTTTGCTTACGACATTACCACTGGCAATGTCGTGCACCCACTGACACAGCAAGTCATGCTCAAAGGACTCAATACGGCCATCACCTATGCCGATGTGATCACGGCAGAGTTTGAGCATGTTCCCCATGACATTCTGGCGGTTTGCGCCCAAAGCAAAAAGTTCCTGCCAACGACCGAGGCAATCAAAGCCGGTGGCGATCGCCGTCTGGAAAAAGCCCTGTTGGATCAGGCAGGCGTGCGCAATGCCCGTTACGCGACCGTACACACCCGTGCGGATTTGGACGCGGCGATCACGGATATCGGGCTACCCATGGTACTGAAAAGTGCGTTGGGCGGTTACGACGGCAAAGGGCAGTGGCGCTTAAAGCACACCGATGAGGTCGAAGGGATCTGGGCAGAAATGGCGGATTTCATGAACCAGACGGACAACCAAGCCATTGTGGCCGAAGAGTTCGTCCCGTTTGATCGGGAAGTGTCGCTGATCGGCACACGCGGCAAAGACGGCAGTGTCGCCATCTACCCGCTGACAGAAAACGTCCACACCCATGGCGTATTAAGCCTATCGACCGCACTGGTGGGGAACGACGCCCTGCAAGCCCAAGCGGAAGCGATGTTCGAGGCACTGGCCGATACCCTGAACTACGTGGGTGTACTGGCGATTGAGTTTTTTGATGTCGATGGCCAGCTACTGGTCAACGAAATCGCCCCCCGCGTGCACAACTCCGGGCACTGGACACAACAAGGGGCGGAAACCTGTCAGTTTGAAAACCACCTACGCGCAGTCACTGGTTTACCACTGGGCAGCACGAGTTTGATCCGCCCGACAGCGATGATCAATATCCTCGGCGAGGATCAACTACCAACTGCGATCCTGGCGGATCCGCATTGCCACATCCATTGGTACGGTAAAGAAAAACGTCCGGGCCGCAAAATGGGCCACATCAACCTGTGTGCGGTAACCCCTGAAGCGCTGCAAGATGCGCTGCGTAATGTGGCGCAACATCTCGACCCGGTGGCCTTTCCTGCGCTGCAGCGAAACTAAACCGGCACAACGGTGCTCAACCAAAAACGACAAAAGCCAGCAACTGCTGGCTTTTTTCATGCATGCTCCCAACGACGACAGCGGGTTATTGCGCCTCATCTTGGTAGGCGTGACAGCGGCGATCGGCACACTGTAAACGGGTACCACTGGCTAATTTCTTTTCCAGCAACAAACCAAACCCGCATTGCTGACACTGGCCTGCCACCGGTTTTTGGTTCACCGCAAAACGGCAGGTTGGGTAGCTGTCACAGGCATAAAAGGCTTTGCCGTAGCGCGACTTGCGCTCAACCAAGTGGCCTTTTCGGCACTCCGGACACACCAACTGGGTCGCTTCGGCTTTTTTCTCGGGTGAAGCAATGTAATGGCAGGACGGGTAGCTTAAACACCCGATGAACATGCCATAGCGTCCTTGACGCAGCACCAGTTCATCCCCGCAGTCAGGGCAGGGCGTGGCTAAATGCTTCACCACATGACCATCATTCTGATGCAGTGGCTTGATGTAATCGCAATCCGGGTAACCGCTACAGCCGAGAAACGGGCCGCGCTTGCCATGGCGTAATACCAAAGGTTGCTGGCACGCCGGGCATGTTTGCTCATGCTCCAGTGCCTGCTCATGAGCAGAAAACAATTGCGGATTAATTTTACCAGACATACGACTCAACTATTTACAGGCAACGTTACAGGCAAAGCATGACAGGTCAAGCCAGGTAACGGGCAGACGAAAAGGGGTGTCCGAAAGGCTCGCCCCTTAATGGATATTCCCATCTTCCATGCCGTACAGCAGCTCTTCCATCTGACTGTAAGCACTTTCATTACCCGGTGCATTAAACAGCACCATCAAAATGATCCACTTCAGATCATCCAAACAGAAATCGGCCGCTTCCAGCTCCATCACGCGATCGATCACCATTTCACGGGTATCGGCACCCAACACGTGAATTTGCTCAAGGTAGGTCAGGAAACCACGGCAAGTCACATCCAGACGCACCATTTCCTGTGGCGTGTACACACGCATCGACGTCACCGCACTGCTGTGCACATACGGTGTGGTTTCGGTTTCTTGCAGCGCCGCCAGCTTCTCAAGCCAGTTCAGCGCTTTATAGATATCGTCCTGATGGAAACCGGCACGCAGCAGTTCCTCAGACAACTCATCCTGATCCACCATCAGATCCACATCGCTGTGAATATAGGTTTCAAACAGGTACATAAGGATATCCATCATAATTAGCCCCTCCTCGTTCTGATATAGCCACCTGGCACGGAAGTAACCAACCCTTGCAGCTCTAATTCCAACAACTGCATCATGACTTCATGTACGGGTTGCCTACTTCGTTCAGCAACTACATCTACGGGTGTTGCTTCACTGCCTACGTTAGCCAACAGCGCTGGAAATGGCAATTTTTCATTTTCAGGTTGCTCATCCCGCAGGCCTGAATGGCTATTTTTCACACAGTCTGTCAGTGCGCCTACCTCTTCAAAGATATCGACCGGGGTTTCTACCAATTTCGCACCATTTTTAATCAATGCATGACACCCTCGGCTACCGGCAAACCGGATCGGCCCCGGCAGGGCAAACACTTCACGGCCTTGCTCTAACGCGTAACGGGCAGTGACCAGCGAGCCACTCTTTTGTGCCGCCTCAACCACTAATACGCCGACGGATAATCCGCTGATCACCCGGTTACGCCGTGGGAAATTCTGCGGGCGCGGGGCTTCATCCGGCCAAAACTCAGAGACCAGGGCCCCTTGTTCCACAATAGCCGCCGCCAAGTCACGGTGCTTGGCCGGGTAAATGCGGTTTAGGCCCGAACCCAGTACCGCTACCGTGGCCCCGCCGTTTTTCAGTGCGCCGTAATGGGCCTGCCCGTCAATGCCCAGTGCCAGACCACTGGTCACGACGTAATTCGCAGCCACCATGGCGGCAGCAAACTCGTACGCGGCTTCCCGTCCGTCAAGGCTGGCCGAGCGACTGCCAATGATCGCCAACTGCGGCTCATGCAACCAACGGGTTTCCCCTTTGACAAACAACAGTGGCGGAGGAGAGGCAATTTCTTTGAGCAGCGCAGGGTAAGCCGGATCATCCAAGGTCAATAAGGTGTGTCCCGGCTGGTCGGCCCAAGCCAAGCTGTGCGCAATTTTCGCGTCGGGTGGATTGAGGTAATGCTGAATTTGGGCAGCGGTCAGACCAATGTGTGCCAGATCGGCGGCTGACATAGAGAGCAGGTCGCGTGGTGTCGTGTGTTGCAGGAGGCGGGAGATGCGGTGCCCACCGAGGGTCGGCACCGCTGCTAATCTTAGCCAGGCATAAGGATCAGTCATTCGTCTTTGGCGGCAGGGCAAGGGTACCCGGCGCAATCGGCTCTGACGACTTGGTGATCACCCCAATACTGAAGTGTTCATAAGGGCGGATAATGGCAATTTCACCGACCGGAATTTGGTGCAAGGTGAATTTCTTCTGGCTGCCCAGTTTCTGGTACTCGTAATCCCCTTTACGGCCCACCACATCCGCACCGTCACGGTACAGCTGGAACACATGGCCCGGGATCACACCATCCAAATGGCCTTTGTCGATCACCACCGTTTCATGGGTCGCAATGTAGTTGATGCCACTGAAGTGCCCCGCTACTTTCGCCGCTAACTCCGCCGGCGGCGCAGACGGTGAGAAGCTCAGGTTCAGCTGTTCACTCGGTAAAGGAGCTGGCAGTAACACGTCATTTTGGCGTACTTCATAAGAGAAGTTCGTCAGCGTCAGGGCGCTCATTTCCTCTTCCGTGCCATTCACTGTACCGCGTGCGATTTCTTTTAAGGTCATCACCTTCACTTCACGGCTTTCACCATCTTCCAGATCACGCTCAAACACCATGTCCGGACGGTAAATCCACCACTCGCTGCCTTTTTCCAGTTCACTGTCGACCCACACGGTATCACCCTGCGACATGTAGTCACGGGCACTGCTTTCGCCCAGTACGCGCGGTAGACGCTCAAGGTGTTGCGGCGTCATCAGCTTATCTTGTGCCAAATACGGCATCATCAGGGATGATTGCAAAGTGGTGATTGGCGCGCGGATCACACGGGCTTTGGGTGACAGGTGCACACGCTTTTTCAGGCTCAAACGGGGTTGACCGTCAACCCAGATCAAATGCAGCTGATCGCCCGGGTAAATAAGGTGCGGGTTTTTGATGTAGTCATTGGCCTGCCATAACTCGGGCCATAACCATGGATTCGATAAAAAATGCGCAGAGATATCCCACAAGGTATCGCCTTTTTTCACGGTGTAGACCTCGGGGGCGCCCTCAATAAGCTTTAACTGCTGGGCAGCAGCCCAGGCACTCGCACTCAGACCGGCCAGCACCAATATCATGACTCGCAGCCACATGCATCACGTCCTTTTCTTAACTCCGTTGTGTCCCATCCACCATGGGGGACCCTTCCCACAACTTTGTAGGCTGACATTGGTGGCAATGGCTGTCTAGCGCAACACCATAATATTCATCGAGTTTTCGGTCTGTCTCACCTTTTATCCGCGACCGTTGCAAGATGTTTACCCAATCGGCCCATTCCCCTTCGTGCCAGCCTGGGCGCCGATTCGCCGGGGTACTGTTATTTGACCGGTAAAATGACTAGAATTAGACCAACTAAACGCTCCACCTATCAGTACTGTCTTTTAAAACGAGTATCTATGTCTGTATTGCAAGTATTAACATTCCCTGATGACCGCCTGCGCACTGTGGCGAAACCCGTTGAAGCCGTTACACCCGAGATCCAGAAAATTGTCGATGACATGCTGGATACCATGTATGACGAAGAAGGGATCGGTCTCGCGGCAACGCAGGTAGATATCCACCAGCGCATCGTCGTGATTGATATCTCTGAAGAGCGCAATGAGCCAATGGTGCTGATCAACCCAGAAATCATTGAAAAACGCGGTGAAGACGGCATCGAAGAAGGCTGTCTGTCGGTACCGGGTGCCCGTGCTCTGGTTGAGCGCGCAGCAGAAGTGACGGTCAAAGCCATCGACCGTGACGGCAATGCGTTCCAGTTTGACGCCGATGATTTGCTGGCTATTTGTGTGCAGCACGAACTGGATCACCTAAACGGCAAACTGTTTGTCGATTACCTGTCACCACTAAAACGTAAGCGTATCCAGGACAAACTGGCAAAAATCAAACGCTTTAACGAAAAGCACGCTAACTAAGTCAGTGACATAAAAAGGAAACGTACCTTGAGCAAACCTTTGAAAATTGTTTTTGCAGGTACTCCGGACTTCGCCGCCCGTCATTTGGCGGCGTTGTTGTCTTCGGAGCACGAGATCATTGCGGTCTACACCCAGCCAGACCGTCCTGCCGGTCGCGGTAAAAAACTGACGGCGAGCCCGGTGAAAGAGATCGCGCTTGAGCACAACATTCCGGTTTACCAGCCAGAAAACTTCAAATCTGATGAAGCCAAACAGGCCCTTGTCGATCTGAATGCCGATCTGATGGTGGTAGTAGCTTACGGTCTGCTCTTGCCACAAGCGGTACTGGATACCCCGAAACTGGGTTGTATCAACGTACACGGCTCTATCCTGCCACGCTGGCGTGGTGCCGCGCCGATCCAGCGCTCTATCTGGGCCGGTGATGCCGAAACGGGCGTCACCATCATGCAAATGGACATCGGTCTGGATACCGGCGACATGCTAAGCATCGCCACCCTGCCTATTGACGCGACCGACACCAGTGCCAGCATGTACGAAAAGCTGGCCGAGTTGGGCCCAACGGCGCTGATTGAGTGCCTGAGCGACATCGCTAATGGTACTGCGGTACCGGTGAAACAAGACGATGCACAAGCCAACTACGCCAAGAAGCTGAGCAAAGAAGAAGCCCAGATTGACTGGACCATGGATGCGGCGGCGATTGAGCGCTGCGTACGTGCCTTTAACCCGTGGCCGATGAGCTACTTCACGGTGGCGGAGCAGAACGTCAAAGTGTGGCGCAGCGAAGTGGTAGAAGGGGAGCACGGCCAGCCAGCCGGTACGATCCTGTCTGCCGACAAACACGGCATTGTGGTTGCGACCGGTAAAGACGCCCTGCGTCTGCTGGAGCTGCAGCCTCCCGGGAAAAAAGCCATGGGTGCACAGGATATCCTGAACTCACGCCGAGAATGGTTTGAACCTGGTTCCGTACTGTAAGTTGTTAAAGGGCCAGTGCTAGCACTGGCCTTACTTTTTCTCCCTCCGTTCCCCCACCGGCAACCCGCCACCGTGAGGGACCGACTGCAGGAAACCCGCATGAATGTAAGAGCCGCTGCGGCGAAAGTGATCTATCAGGTTGTCGATCAAGGCCAGTCCTTATCGAACGCCCTGCCAGCCGCACAACAAGAAATTAAAGAGCGCGATCAGGCACTGTTGCAAGAGATTTGCTACGGTGTATTGCGCTGGCTGCCTCGCCTAGAGTCCATCACCAACCAGTTGATGGATAAACCGCTAAAAGGCAAACAGCGTGTGTTCCACCACCTGATCTTGGTTGGCCTGTACCAACTGGGCTACATGCGCATTCCTGCCCATGCGGCCGTGGCAGAAACCGTTAACGCCACCAAAACCCTGAAAAAACCGCAAATGCGTGGCCTGATCAACGCCATCTTGCGTAACTACCAGCGCCAGCAAGCCACGTTGGATGAACAAGCCGTCAGCCACGATGCCGGCCGTTATGGCCACCCAAGCTGGTTGTTGAAGCTGTTAAAAGCCAGCTACCCAGATCAGTTAGAAAGTGTGGTCGAGGCCAACAACACCAAGGCCCCAATGTGGCTGCGTGTGAACCGTCAGCACCACACCCGAGATGCGTACCGTGCGCTGTTAGATGAAGCGGGCATTGCGACCGATCTTCACCCTGAAGCACAAGATGCCCTGAAGCTGCACAGCCCGTGTGATGTGACCAAACTGCCGGGCTTTGCCGATGGCTGGGTCTCCGTACAAGACGCGGCAGCACAGCTGTCTGTCGAGTACTTACAACCACAGGCTGGCGAGCTGATCTTAGATTGCTGCGCGGCACCGGGCGGCAAAACCGCACACATCATGGAGCGTCAGCCGGATACCCGTGTGGTGGCGATTGACTGTGACGATCACCGCCTTAAGCGTGTGCACGAAAACCTGCAGCGCCTGAAACTCACGGCTCAAGTAATGTGTGCCGATGCCCGTTATCCGGAGCAGTGGTGGCAGGGCGAGCAGTTTGACCGCATCTTGCTGGACGCACCGTGTTCAGCAACCGGTGTGATCCGTCGTCACCCTGACATCAAATGGCTTCGCCGTGCCGATGACATCGCGGCGCTGGCCGAATTGCAGGCCGAGATTGTCGATGCGATGTGGCAGCAACTGAAGCCGGGCGGCACCATGGTGTATGCGACCTGTTCTATCACCCCACAGGAAAACCGCGACCAAGTGTCGGCCTTCCTGCGCCGCACAGCGGATGCAACATTGATGGGCAGCGAACTGGACAATCCGGGCCGTCAAATTCTGCCAGGTGAGCAGGATATGGATGGTTTCTACTATGCAGTCATGAAAAAATCCGCATAATCCTGATGCTATTTTAAAGCGGAACTTGGCCACCAAGTTCCGCTTTTTCATCTAAGAATATTGAAAATTCACGATTAATCATGACACTTAGCCCACGTTGGGCAGGGTAACAAGGTGAGCGTTCTGCATGACCCTTTTGCAGAAGCGTAGTAACCTACAACGAGTAAATTAATCAGGCACATGCTATGAAAATTATCATTCTCGGTGCTGGCCAAGTCGGCGGCACCCTGGCCGAGAACCTGGTTGGCGAGAACAACGATATCACCATCGTCGATAAGGATCCCGAACGCCTGCGCGAGCTGCAGGACAAATATGACCTTCGGGTTGTTCAGGGCTACGCCAGCCACCCACGCACCCTGCGTGAAGCGGGCGCCCAAGATGCCGACATGTTAGTTTCTGTCACCAACTCCGACGAAACCAACATGATCGCCTGCCAAATCGCGTTTACCTTATTCAACACCCCCAACCGCGTGGCCCGTATCCGCTCGCCGGAATACCTCAAAGAAAAAGAGCAACTGTTCCAGTCCGACGCCGTGCCGGTCGATCACCTGATCGCGCCGGAAGAGTTGGTGACCGGTTACATCGAGCGCTTGATTGAATACCCGGGTGCCTTGCAGGTTGTCGGCTTTGCTGAAGACAAAGTGGGTCTGGTGGCAGTGAAGGCGTACTACGGTGGCCCGCTGGTCGGTAACGCCCTGTCTGCACTGCGTGAGCACATGCCGCACATTGATACCCGTGTAGCAGCGATTTTCCGCCAAGGCCGTCCTATCCGCCCGCGCGGGACCACCATCATTGAAGCCGATGATGAGGTGTTCTTCGTCGCCGCCAGCAACCATATCCGCTCGGTCATGAGTGAGTTGCAGCGTCTGGAAAAACCGTACAAACGACTGATGATTGTCGGCGGCGGTAACATCGGGGCCGGTCTGGCGCGTCGCTTAGAGCAAAACTACAGCGTGAAGCTGATTGAGCGCAACCCTGAGCGAGCTGAAAACCTGTCAGAAATGCTGGAAAACACCATCGTGTTCTGTGGCGATGCCTCTGATCAGGAATTGCTCAGCGAAGAGCACATCGAGCAAATTGACGTGTTCATTGCGGTCACCAACGACGACGAAGCCAACATCATGTCGGCCATGCTGGCCAAGCGCATGGGCGCGAAGAAAGTGATGGTACTGATCCAGCGCGGCGCGTACGTGGACTTGGTTCAGGGCGGCACCATTGATATTGCGATCTCTCCGCAGCAAGCCACCATTTCAGCCCTGTTAACCCACGTGCGTAAAGCCGATATCGTTAATGTATCGTCCCTGCGCCGTGGTGCAGCCGAAGCGATTGAGGCCATTGCTCATGGCGATGCCAGCACCTCGAAGGTGGTGGGCCGTGCCGTGGGAGACATCAAACTGCCGCCGGGTACCACCATCGGTGCCGTGGTACGCGGTGAAGAAGTGCTGATCGCCCATGACCGCACCGTGATTGAACAAGATGATCACGTGGTGATGTTCCTGGTGGATAAGAAATACATTCCAGACGTTGAACGCCTGTTCCAACCGAGTCCGTTCTTCCTGTAATTATTATGGTTAACTATCGTCCTATACTGTTCGTGATCGGGCTGGTCTTATCGAAGATCGCCCTGTTCATGTATGTGCCCACACTGGTGGCCTTTTTCACCGGTACTGAAGGGTTTATTGATTTCGCCACGTCCGTGATCATCACGCACTGTGTGGCGTTTTTGTGTCTGACATTTGGCCGTACCAGCGACTTTAAACTGGGGGTGAGGGACATGTTCCTCATCACCACGCTGGTCTGGACCATCGCCAGTGCCTTTGCCGCGCTGCCGTTTGTCTTCATCAACCACATCAGCTTTACGGATGCCTATTTCGAGACCATGTCGGGGATCACCACCACCGGCTCAACCGTGTTAAGCGGCCTCGATAACATGGCGCCGAGTATTCTGCTGTGGCGCTCCACATTGCAATGGCTCGGCGGGATCGGGTTCATCGTAATGGGTGTAGCCATCTTGCCGATGCTGAATGTCGGGGGCATGCGTCTGTTCCAAACCGAATCGTCCGACTGGTCAGACAAAAGCTCACCACGTACCAAGAACGTGGCCAAAAACATCGTCAATGTGTACCTGAGCCTGACCGGCTTGTGCTTCCTCGGCTTTTTGCTGGCGGGCATGGACACCTTCGATGCCATCAACCACGCCTTTACCACGCTCTCTACCGGCGGTTACTCCACCTCCGACAGCTCCATGAACGGCTTCTCGCACAGTGCCCACTGGGTTGCGACGTTGTTCATGTTTGCCGGCGGCCTGCCGTTCCTGCTGTTTGTGCAGGCATTGCGTAAGAAAGCGCCGGGGGCACTGGTCAATGATGCGCAGGTACGGGGTTACACCTTGCTGGTGGTGGCGACGGGCTTAGCCGTGGCGATCTGGCTGACGCTGACCATGGATTACCACTTCCTGGATGCATTGCGGGTGTCGATGTTCAACATCGTGTCTGTCGTGACCACCACCGGCTTTGGCTTGGATGACTTCACGGCCTGGGGCCCGTTCCCGATGATCGTGTTTGCGTTCATCATGCTGGTTGGCGGCTGTTCCGGCTCGACCGCTGGCGGCCTGAAGATCTTCCGTTTCCAGGTGGCGTTTGCGCTGCTGCGTAAACAGATGATGCAGCTGATCCACCCATCCGGCGTGTTCATTCAACGCTATAACGGCCGTCCGGTGACCGATGACATCGTGCGCTCAGTCGTGGCGTTCGCACTGACCTTTATCCTGACCATTGTGTTTGTCGCAGCGGTGTTGGGGATGATGGGCTTGGATGCGGTTACCAGTATCACCGGTGCCGTAACAGCGGTGGCAAACGTCGGTCCGGGTATGGGCACCATTATCGGCCCGACCGGTAACTTCTCAACCTTGCCGGACTTGGCCAAATGGGCGCTGAGCTTTGGTATGCTGATGGGCCGTTTGGAGATCCTGACGGTACTGGTGGTGTTCTCACCGGCGTTCTGGCGTAACTAAGCCAGCGCTTCAGCAACCACACTGATCCCCCAATAAAAAAGAGAGCCCGCAATGGCTCTCTTTTTTTATGTTCGATGACGGGCGGTGGATCAAGCCACCGGATGCACGTAGTAGTAAATCGCCAAGAAATGACAAACCGTGCCGCCCAGGACGAACAGGTGCCAAATCGCATGGTTATAAGGAATGCGTTTATTGACGTAAAACACCACGCCCACCGAATACAGCACTCCGCCGACCGCCAATAACACCAAACCGCCGGTCGCCAGTGACATCGCCAGCGGGTAAATCGCAATCAAAGATAGCCATCCCATGGTCAGGTACGTCGCCAGTGACAGACGCTTAAAGCGGTACACAAAGACAATTTTCAGCACTATGCCGATCAGAGCAATGCCCCAAATCACCGACATCAAGGTGATAGCCAATGGGGTGCGCAAGGTAATGAGCAGGAACGGGGTATAAGTCCCGGCGATCAGCAGGTAAATCGCACAGTGATCAAAGGTTTTCAGCGCCCGTTTCGCACGCTGAAACGGAATGGCGTGATACAAGGTAGAGGCCAGATAGAGCACAATCATACTGGCGCCATAAATGCTCAGGCTGGTCAGGCTCAGTACGTCAGCCTTGGCATCCACCGCCTGTACCAGCAGTAATACCAAGCCGACAATACCAAACAGCATGCCGATCCCATGGGTCACGCTGTTGGCCACTTCTTCTGCAACCGAATATGCCGCATCGGCGGCGTGGGGTTTTGCCATGTCTGTGTTCCCTAAATCGTAGGAATGGGCCACGCAGCAGCAGCCCCGAACGGATAGAAAACCAGTATGGCACACTTAGCTTACATGTGTAAGCTGAAATTATTCTCAATTGTGTAAGCAGATTTGAGCGCCTGCGTCTTTCAGCGATCGGCCCCATGAGCCGCCGCGATCAGGTATAGCTGTCTAAAAACGCCAGTACCTGTTCACCGGCTTGCTGCGGATGCAAACTGGCGGGTAATTCACAATAGCGGTGTAACTCGCCGCGCCCCAATAGCCCGGCCAACATGCCGGATAACCCGTGTTGATGGCGATCAACCTCAAACCACAGCTTCAAGCTCTCTTCATCGCGGTAAGCGACAATTTCCAGCTCCCGCCAGCGACCATGATACGGCCCTGACACCGGCACAAACTCAAACTCCTGCACAAACGGCAGGGCAAACCCGTCGGCCGCTTCACATTCCACCTGACGGATCCGCAAGCCCGCTAACTCCAGCGCGGTAAACACACCATCGAGCAGGGGATCGGGCCGGACCGTCAGCCGGTCTTTATCTCGGGGGTCAACCGCCAGCGCGATATCCAAGCGGGTATCGAGCCAGACTTTAGACTCACCAATGGTGATCGGAGTATTAAACGGCAGGGCCAAACTGGCTTCAAAATGGCGCACGTCATTAGGGGCAATGCTAAAGGCATAGGGCAGGGACCAAGCCGCCAACACACAGGTTTGGGTGAGGGTTTCGACTCGGTGTTGGCTGTCCCCGCGACTGGTCGGGACGTCTTCTTTGTAATGGCAACACAGCGCCAATTCGATATTGTCGATCTGCTGCGCCACTTTGCCACCGTGGACCTGTACATCCACCTTGAGCGTATCGCCGGGGATCAGTACATCTTGCTGGATGACGGTATCCACGCGTGCTGCGCCCATACCTAAACTGGCTAAACTCTTGCGAAATAATGACATCCAAGCCCCTCCCTTGCCGCCTCAGGCATACTTCACTGATATGACAGAATAATATGAAATGAGATTTGTATAGCAAGGAATGCGCCCTGCCTGCAACCCCCATCATGAGGTTCTGCTAGGCAAACAAAAAAACGAAGCTCAAGGCTTCGTTTTTTGCATTATTTCAGGAGGTCTATCGCCGCTTGGCGGGCCGCGTCCGGATCGCGGGCCATGATCCCGTCCACCACACGCTGGTGCAGCTCGAGCTTGAGCACCTTGTCGCGGGTGATCACACGGAAGTAGTTCTCAAACACCGCTTTGAACAAATTGCCAAACGGGCTGATGAAATGGTTGCCGGAAGCAAAATAGATCAGCTGGTGATAGCGGGTATCCACATCAATCCAGCGCTCCTGATCGAACGTTTGACCCAGCGTATGCATTTCTGCCATCAACTGGCACAGCTCTTCACGCTCAGCATCACTGGCATTCATCGCCGTCAGTGCCGCCGCTTCCGGCTCTAGCGCCATGCGCACGCGCTGGAATTCGTACACCAGCTCTTCGTGCTCATCAAAATTGAGCCAGGCCAGTAAGTCCTGATCCAGATAGTTCCAATTATGTTTTGGGAGTACACGGGTACCAATGCGCGGGCGCGGCAACACCATTCCTTTCGCCGCCAGCATTTTGATGGCTTCGCGAATGGCAGTACGACTGACTCCGTACATTTCCCCCAGCTCCACTTCACCCGGTAAAATCTCACCCGGGGCCGTTTCGCCACGTAGGATTTGCTGACCGATCAACTCAGCCAGTTTATACGACAGATTACGGCTGGTGACCTGCCGTTGCTGCGCTTGCTCCATTGACTTCCTCCAAAGGCTTTTGTTATTGCCCTGTCTGGCCTAGGCCGACAGGCTCTTAGTTGCCAACATGGCTGCATTAGACCATAAAGCGACGGCGGAGAAACGGCTTATCTTCACAGATGCCGATATCCTTAACAGTTCCCTCTGGTCACCGTACAGAGAAGGGGATGAAACCATCTCGAAATATGGTTAATAATCACTCGACTTAAGAATAGGTTATTGCTATTCTCGCGGCGAAAAAAACAGCACATACCCTTATTTCCGGCGAGGAACGGCTCAGCCAACAGCACACACGGCAGTAGGGGAATTATTTCTGGCCACGGATGCGCCTCATCACAAAGGTGAATCATGCGCCCCGCTTCTTACGCTCGCTCCAGCACACCCCGCAGCCCATCCCGTTTTCGCACGACCTCTCATGCGCCAACGTGTAAAGCCAAGCCGCAAACCGCGACGGTGGCACCGCTGCCAACCCCAGCTGTCACACCTGTGACGACGGTCCCTGTGCAGGGTGAGCACGCCGCATAATGCGTGCATAAAGGCAGCCATTCGCGCTGCCTTTTATTT
The DNA here is from genome assembly GCF_001029435.1 of Photobacterium aphoticum. Classification (GTDB taxonomy): domain Bacteria; phylum Pseudomonadota; class Gammaproteobacteria; order Enterobacterales; family Vibrionaceae; genus Photobacterium; species Photobacterium aphoticum. Next base: position 18,136 of record NZ_LDOV01000002.1, read on the forward strand.
GTATCACGCCCCGCTTTGTTATACCGTTACCCCCACAAAAATTATGACAATAATATTCATCAGCCTTTATTTGTGGAGTGATCTATGAAGACGCATCGCGTAAACGAACTTATCGAATTGTTGCACCCTGAGTGGCAAAAAGATCCGGATCTGAATCTGGTGAAATTCCTGCTGAAACTGGCAGAAGAAGCCAAGTACGAAGGCCGTCTCGAAGAGCTCACTGACGACGTGCTGATCTACCACCTGAAAATGCGCAACAGTGACAAGCAAGAGATGATCCCAGGTCTGGCTAAAGACTGTGAAGATGACTTCAAAACGGCGATCCTACGCGCCCGTGGCATCATCAAGTAAGCCCTTTTTTTGCCAGTCAGCCCCGTGCTGGCTGGCGCACTGCGACTCTCTCCCGCTTTCTTAATACCTCCCTTATCCATTTACGCCTTATCCATTCCCCCCGTTCGTATCGCTAAATTCCAGCGAGATCTCAATTCTGACGCGCCTGCTCCCTGTCGCTTCCCGGTCTGCGATATACTCAGCCAGTAACATTTTTGTTGCATTCTCACTGCTAAATTACAACACCTGCTAACAGGGACGCCGACCTCGTTTCGGCGATTGCCGCCTGCTCTTCTCACCGAAAGCGCGGTCTTCAAGGAAGCCATGTCATGAGCCAAGAAAAAATTGCTATCAAGGATGTCACCCCACCGAGCGGCCATACCTCCGCCCCCAACCCGCAAACACACAAGGGCAAGGCGGATCGGTTTAACCCTAATAACCGCATTTATGTCCGTGCCGTCAAAGGCATCTACCAACAGTTGCGCCGCCGCATGGGCTGGCTGCTGATGGCGCTGTTTATGGGACTGCCATGGATCCCGTACGGCGACCGGCAAGCCATTTTGCTGGATATCTCACAGCAACAGTTCCATTTTTTCGGCACCACCTTCTGGCCGCAAGATCTCACCTTGCTGGCCACCTTGTTTATGATCGCGGCCTTTGCCCTGTTTTTTATCACCACCTTTTTAGGCCGCGTCTGGTGCGGGTACCTGTGTCCGCAAACGGTCTGGACCTTCATTTACATCTGGTTTGAAGAAAAACTGGAAGGGGCCGCCAACAAACGGCGTAAACAAGACAGCCTGCCGCAGACCCGTCATCTGATGGTGCGAAAAACCCTCAAGCATCTGGCCTGGCTGGCGGTCGCGCTGGTGACCGGCCTGACCTTCATCGGCTATTTCCTGCCTATTCATAACCTGATCGGCGACTTCTTTACCCTGAACCTAGGCACCTGGCCAACCTTCTGGGTCCTGTTTTTCACGGCCTGTACCTATGCCAATGCCGGTTGGATGCGAACCATCGTCTGTATCCACATGTGTCCTTACGCCCGTTTCCAGTCGGCAATGTTTGATAAAGACACCTACATCGTCGGCTACGATACGGCACGTGGCGAACAGCGCGGCCCACGCTCACGCAAACAAGATCACCACGCGTTAGGGCTGGGCGACTGCATTGACTGCAACCTGTGTGTGCAAGTGTGCCCGACCGGTATCGATATTCGGGATGGCCTACAATACGAGTGCATTAACTGCGGCGCCTGTGTCGATGCCTGCGATCAGACCATGGCGCGCATGGGCTACGAAACCCGCCTGCTCAGCTACACCACGGAGCACAAACTGGAAGGACACCAAACCACCATTTTGCGCCCGAAACTGATCGGCTATGGCACAGTGATGGGGGCGATGATCGGCCTGTTTTTCTACCTGCTGCAAGCTGTCCAACCCATGGGGCTAGATGTGCTGCGCGATCGCAGCCAGCTGTTCAAAATCAACAGCGAAGGCTTGGTGGAAAACACCTATACCCTGAAAATCCTCAATAAAACCCAGCACGCCGCGCACTACCAGCTCAGCGTGCACGGCCTTGAAGATGTGCAGTGGTATGGCGATCAAACCATTTCTGTCGCCGCCGGCGAGGTGTTTACCCTGCCGATCAGCTTAGGGGTCGATCCGGTAGTGCTGGACAGCCCGATCGCCGAGATCACCTTTACGCTGTTAAGACCCAGCGATGGCCATCAGATCCACGCCGAAAGCCGCTTTATTGGCGAGTTGCGTTAACGCCACCCTCGCACCGCATTGCTGCCGGTTTGACAGCAATGCGGTTATACTCGACAACACATTCTTTGTTTACCTTGCGGAAGTTGCTTCATGACAGCACAGAACGGGTTTAGTTTTGCTGATCTCGGCCCCGATCAGCTTTTGGATGCCCTCGACAGTACCGGTATTCGTGCCGAGTCCGGCCTGCTGGCGCTTAACAGTTACGAAAACCGGGTGTACCAGTTCACCGCCGAAGACGGTGCCCGCTATGTCACCAAATTCTACCGCCCACAGCGTTGGACTGATGAGCAGATCGCGGAAGAGCACCAGTTCACTTTAGCCTTGGCCGAGCAAGATATTCCGGTCGCGGCGCCCATCGCTCTCAATGGCCAGACGTTGCACCACTTCAACGGTCACCGTTTTGCCCTGTTCCCGAGTCTGGGCGGACGCCAGTTTGAAGTAGACAATTTTGATCAACTGGAGTGGGTCGGCCGCTACTTGGGCCGCATTCATCAGGTCGGCAAGCAACAGGCCTTTACCCACCGCCCGACCATGGGACTGGACGAATACCTGCATCAGCCACGTCAGGTGCTGGAAAACACCGACTTGATCCCGGATCACTTAAAGCACGCCTTTTTTGCCGATCTCGACACGCTGATCGGTGAGCTGAGCCAACACTGGCAGACTGACTGGACACCGGTACGTCTGCACGGCGATTGCCACCCGGGTAATATTTTATGGCGTGACAGCCCGCTGTTTGTCGATTTGGATGATGCACGTAACGGGCCGGCGGTACAGGATTTGTGGATGCTACTTAACGGTGAGCGTGCCGATCAACTGGCTCAGTTAGACACAATTTTGGACGCATATAACGAATTTTCAGATTTCGACCCACGTGAATTGAAACTCATTGAGCCTTTGCGCGGTCTTAGAATGGTACATTACATGGCATGGCTGGCCCGACGCTGGGAAGATCCCGCGTTCCCTCAGGCTTTTCCTTGGTTTGCCGACGCCAAGTATTGGGAAGGGCAGGTGCTGGCCTTCAAAGAGCAACTGGCGGCCCTTCAGGAGCCAACGTTGCAACTGATGCCACAATGGTAATAATACCTATAATATCAATGGATAAGTAACCCCGTTATTTCAATCCTTTTTAAGGGAGTAACTCGCGACATGTTTAAAAAGTTTTTCGTTCTGCTCAGCGCAATCCTGTTTTCTGTCTCTGTTCAGGCGGCTCAGTTCAAAGAAGGCGATCACTACAAAGTGTTGGATCTGCCGAAATCCAGCAGCCCACTGGTGACAGAGTTTTACTCGTTCTACTGCCCGGCCTGTAACCGTTTTGAGCCGATGATCCAGGAGCTGAAGAAAACCCTGCCGGACAACGCCAAGTTCCAGAAAAACCACGTCTCTTTCATGGGTGGCAGCATGGGTGAGTCCATGAGTAAGGCGTACGCGACAGCCGTCGTATTGGGTGTGGAAGACAAAATCACCCCTGTGCTGTTTGCCCGTATCCATGACATGCAAAAGCCGCCACGTAACGATGCCGAGCTGCGTCAGATCTTCATTGACGAAGGCGTAAAAGCGGAAGACTTTGACGGTGCTTTCAACAGCTTTGCAGTGAACTCTATGGTGAACCGTTACAACAAAGCGTTCCAGGACAGCGATCTGACCGGTGTCCCTGCCGTTGTGGTGAACAACAAGTATGTGGTACAGACCGGCAAGATCCGCTCGGCGGACGAGTACTTCCAGTTGGTGAACTTCCTGCTGACCAAATAATCCTGCCTCTCAGGAACAAAAAAGGGCCGTTCGGCCCTTTTTTATTGTCTGTCGTTTACCGGCTTCACGGCGCGCTCATCCGTCTCATCACTCTCACACGGTTTGCGCCGTCAGCTGACGCAGTAACCTGTCCATCGCACGATACCCCAAGGCTTCGGCTAAATGCCCTCGCTCTATCTGGGCGCTGCCAGCCAAATCGGCAATGGTGCGGGCCACTTTGATGATCCGGTGATAAGCCCGAATCGACAGCCCGAGCTGGTGCAGCGCACTTTCCAAAAATTCCGCATCGCTGCGTGCCAAGGCACAGTGGCTGTCCAGCTCGCGGGTCGACAACAAAGCATTGACCTTGCCCGCCCGGCTTAACATGGTATCCCGGGCAGTATGCACCCGCCGGCGGATCACCGCGCTGGGCTCGCCGCGATCGCCGCCTTCTGCCAGTGTGCCTCGGGGCAGAGCAGGGATCTCAATCGACATATCAAAGCGATCTAACAACGGACCGGACAAGCGGCTGAGGTAGCGCAAAATGGCCTGCGGGTTTGTACGCGACTGGTTCCCTTCGTAATAACCGGTCGGACTGGGGTTGAGCGCGCCAATAAGCTGAAAACGAGCCGGGAAGGTGGTTTTGCTGGTGGCACGCGAGATCACGATCTCACCGGATTCCAGCGGTTCGCGTAGAGAATCCAGCACTTTACGCTCAAATTCCGGCATTTCATCCAAAAAGAGAATGCCGTTGTGTGACAGGGAGATCTCCCCCGGACGCGGTACCGAGCCGCCGCCTACCAAGGCGGCCATCGAGCTGGAGTGGTGCGGCGTGCGAAACGGGCGTTGTCGCCAGTTGCCTTCATGAATACGCTGCGGCGTTAACGACGCCACGGCCGCCGTTTGCAAGGCTTCTTCAATACTCATCTCCGGCAACAAATCCCGCAAGCGCGAAGCCAGCATGGTTTTTCCGGTACCGGGCGGGCCGAGAAACAGCAAATTGTGGCCACCGGCAGCAGCGATTTCCAGCGCCCGCTTACCTTGTTGCTGACCGATAATATCCTGCATATCTCGCTCATTCCCAGTCGTTTCCGCTACGCTCGGCGGCGACAGGGTTAACCCCAATGCGGTTTGCCCATGCAGGTGGGCACACACCGCCAACAACGAAGGGGCCGACTTGTGTAAATCCCTTCCCACCAGAGCCACCTGATCGCCGTTATCATCGGGCACCACCAAGCACCGTTTGGCCTGTTTGGCCGCCAGTGCCGCCGGTAATGCACCCTTGACCGGACGCAGTTCTCCCGACAGAGCCAGCTCACCTAAAAACTCATAACTATTAAGCACTTCCATCGGTATTTGTTCCGATGCCGCTAAAATCCCCAGTGCGATAGGCAAGTCAAACCGGCCGCCTTCTTTGGGCAGATCCGCCGGTGCCAAATTGACCGTGATCCGACGCGAGGGAAACTCAAAACCGGCATTCACAATGGCGCTGCGCACCCGATCTTTGGCCTCTTTCACACTGGTTTCCGGCAGGCCCACCAAGGCCAGAGCCGGCATCCCGTTACTGATATGTACCTCAACCGTCACGGCGGGCGCTTCCACCCCGACACACGCACGACTGTGAACGATAGCTAGGTTCATGACGCCTCCATCCTGATAACACTTTCATCAAATAAGTTAATGAATTACTTAAAATAAGTTTCACCTATAGACTATTTATGCAGCGAAGATGGGAAATAATTTATACTTTTTGCTTGTCATGTGAGCAACCTCTGTGTTACCACTTAGTGAACACAACGTATAAACACAAAAAACCGGACAGACAGTCAATGCGATTTACCGCCAGCACTCTTATTCTCATTCTCAACGTCATCGTGGTGATTATTCTGCCGCGAGGGGGGCGAGCAGGCGGAAAATCGTAACGAACAACACGCACGCAAATCAGCCCCCGCAGCCACTAGGCTCGGGGGCTTTTTTTTAAACACGTTTTAAACCAGAAACCATCAAGCATGTCGCAACCACGGAACAGGGAGAGCAGCGATGACGGGAGCAGAGTTAGTCGTAGCCGCGCTGCATCAGCAGGGTATCACCACCATTTTTGGCTATCCGGGCGGAGCCATTATGCCGATCTACGACGCCTTATATGACGGCGGGGTCGAGCACATTTTATGTCGCCATGAACAAGGGGCCGCGATGGCCGCCATCGGCATGGCACGCGCCACGCAAGACGTCGCCGTGTGCATGGCCACTTCCGGACCGGGTGCCACCAACCTCGTCACCGGCCTTGCTGACGCCTTTCTGGATTCCGTCCCGCTGGTGGCGATCACCGGCCAGGTAGCCAGCTCCCATATCGGTACCGATGCCTTTCAGGAAATGGACGTGATCGGCATGTCACTGGCCTGTACCAAACACAGCTACTTAGTCACCGACATCCACGAACTGGCACCGACCTTGGCCGAAGCCTTTGTGGTCGCCAAAAGTGGCCGTCCGGGTCCGGTGATTGTCGATATCGCCAAAGATGTGCAGCTGGCCCAAGTGCCGGAAACCGATCGCATCGTCACGCCTATCACGCCACCGGCGATCCCAACCGTGACCGAGACACAAATCCGTGACGCCCAAGCCTTGCTGTCAGCCAGTCAGCGTCCGGTCTTGTATGTGGGCGGCGGCGTGCAACTGGCCCATGCCACCGACACCGTCCGTCAATTCCTGACCATGAACCCGATGCCTTCGGTCAGCACCCTGAAAGGGCTCGGCACCATTGCCCGCCACGATCCACACTATTTAGGCATGCTGGGCATGCACGGCACCAAAGCGGCCAACCTGATCGTGCAGGAATGTGACTTGTTGATCGTGGTCGGCGCCCGTTTTGATGACCGCGTGACCGGTAAACTCGACACCTTTGCGCCTCATGCCAAAGTCATCCATTTAGACATCGATGCAGCGGAGTTTAATAAGCTGCGTCATGCCCATGCGCCACTGCGCGGCGATATCAATGTCATCCTGCCGCAACTAGAACTCAGTCAGGATATCGCCGATTGGGTGCACTACAGCGAACAGTTGCGCCAGCAATTCAAATGGCGTTACGACCATCCGGGTGAGCTGATCTATGCGCCGCTGCTCATGAAGCAGTTGTCCGACATGATGCCGGACAGTGCGATGGTATCCACCGATGTAGGCCAGCACCAAATGTGGGCCGCTCAACACATCCAGCCCCGCGCGCCGCAAAACTACATCACCTCTGCGGGTCTGGGCACCATGGGCTTTGGCCTGCCGGCGGCCATGGGCGCCAAAGTGGCACGGCCGGATGACGAGTCCATTCTGATCTCCGGTGATGGCTCTTTCATGATGAATGTGCAAGAGCTGGCGACCCTGAAGCGCCGCCAGATCCCGGTCAAGATGGTCCTCATCAATAACCAGCGTTTGGGCATGGTGCGCCAGTGGCAGTCGCTGTTCTTTGATGGCCGCCACAGCGAAACCATCCTCGATGACAACCCGGATTTTGTCATGCTGGCCAAGGCTTTTGATATTCCGGGCCAGACCATCACCCGTAAAGAAGAAGTACAGCCAGCCTTAGAAACGATGCTGGCCAGCAAGACCCCGTATCTGCTGCATGTACTGATCGCCGAAGAAGACAATGTGTGGCCGCTGGTTCCGCCGGGCGCCGCCAACCAAGACATGCTGGAGAATACCTAATGGATAGATATTTACTCGACATCAAGGCTGATGATAAACCAGTATTACTAGAGCGGATCCTGCGCGTGATCCGTCACCGGGGTTTTGTGATCAAGCAAGTGACTGCGACCCAAAACCACGAGAGCAAAATCGCCAGTATCGAAATACTTGTCGACAGCGATCGTCCTATCACCACGCTGATAAACCAAATTGAGAAGCTTTGGGATATTCGCACTGTCGAAACCACGCTCGTTGAGCAGACTCGTTTTTAAGGAAGGAACAACAATGGCAAATACTGCGGATTATATTTGGTTTAACGGTGAGATGGTGCCTTGGGCTGAGGCCAACGTTCACGTCCTCACCCATGCAATGCATTACGGGACCTCGGTGTTTGAAGGGATCCGCTGCTACAACACCCCGAAAGGTCCGGCCGTTTTCCGCCACAAAGAGCACATGGATCGCCTGAAAAACTCCGCCAAGATTTATCGCTTTCCGATCCCTTACACCTCTGATGCCCTGATGGAGATCTGTCGCGAAACCCTGCGCGTCAACCAATTGGAATCAGCGTATATCCGTCCGTTGGCCTATGTCGGCAATGTGGGCTTAGGCGTGTGCCCGCCGGTCGGCACGGAAATGGAACTGATTATGGCGGCCTTCCCGTGGGGCTCGTACCTCGGTGAAGAAGCGCTGGAAAGCGGCGTGGATGCGATGATTTCCAGCTGGCACCGCGCTGCACCCAACACCATCCCGACCGCCGCCAAAGCCGGGGGTAACTATTTGTCATCATTACTGGTGGGCGGCGAAGCGCGCCGTCATGGTTATGCCGAAGGGATCGCCCTGAGCGTTGACGGTTATCTGTCTGAAGGTGCCGGCGAGAACCTGTTTGTGATCAGCAAAGGCATTCTCTATACCCCGCCAACCACCAGCGCCATTTTGCCGGGGATCACCCGCGACACCATCATGATATTGGCCAAAGAGCGCGGCTATGAAGTCCGTGAAGAAAACATCGCCCGTGAAGCCCTGTATCTGGCCGATGAAATCTTCATGACCGGCACCGCCGCTGAAATCGTGCCGGTACGCAGTGTGGATCAAATCACCGTGGGTGAAGGCAAGCGCGGCCCAATCACCCAAGTGTTGCAAGACGCCTATTTCGGCCTGTTCAACGGCACCACCGAGGATAAGTGGGGCTGGTTGGATTACGTTTACCCAACCGACAAGTAATGAATACTCGACAGCCCGCCACACCTATAACGGCGGGCCATGTCATACAGCAAAAGGATTGTAGTTATGCCTAAGTACCGCTCTGCCACCACCACCCACGGCCGTAACATGGCCGGTGCCCGCGCTCTGTGGCGTGCCACCGGCGTGAAAGATGAAGATTTCGGCAAGCCCATTATTGCCGTGGTGAACTCGTTCACCCAATTCGTTCCCGGCCATGTCCACCTCAAAGATCTCGGCCAACTGGTGGCGCGAGAGATTGAAGCGGCAGGCGGTATTGCTAAAGAATTCAACACCATTGCCGTGGATGACGGCATTGCCATGGGCCATGGCGGCATGCTCTATTCGCTGCCGTCCCGCGAGCTGATCGCGGACTCGGTCGAATACATGGTCAATGCCCACTGTGCCGATGCCATGGTGTGTATCTCCAACTGTGACAAAATCACCCCCGGAATGCTGATGGCTTCCTTGCGCCTCAATATTCCGGTGATCTTTGTCTCTGGCGGCCCGATGGAAGCAGGGAAAACCAAACTGTCGGATCAGATCCTTAAGCTGGATCTGGTCGATGCGATGATCCAAGGCGCCGATCCAACGGTTTCTGACGAACAAAGTGAGCAGATCGAACGCTCTGCCTGCCCAACCTGTGGATCCTGCTCCGGCATGTTCACCGCCAACTCCATGAACTGCTTAACTGAAGCACTTGGCCTTAGCCAGCCGGGTAACGGCTCGATGCTGGCCACCCACGCCGATCGTGAGCAGCTGTTCTTGAACGCCGGTCGTCGCATTGTCGAGCTGACCAAGCGCTACTATGAGCAGGACGATGCCAGTGTCTTGCCGCGTAATATCGCCAACAAGCAAGCCTTTGAAAATGCCATGGCGCTGGATATTGCCATGGGCGGCTCCACCAATACCGTCCTGCACCTGCTGGCGGCCGCACAGGAAGGGGAGGTCGATTTCACCATGACCGACATCGACCGCATGTCCCGTCAGGTGCCGCACCTGTGTAAAGTGGCCCCATCGACCCAGAAATATCACATGGAAGATGTCCACCGCGCGGGTGGGGTCTACGGCATTTTGGCCGAACTCGATCGCGCCGGCCTGTTCCACAACACCTGTTATAACGTGTTGGGCGAGCAGTTTGCCGACAGCTTCAAGCAGTACGACATCATGCAAACCGACTCTGACGCCATCAAAGATTTCTTCCGCGCGGGGCCGGCCGGGATCCGTACCACCCAAGCGTTCTCACAAAGCTGCCGCTGGGACACCCTCGATGATGACCGTGAAAACGGCTGTATCCGTCGCCAGGAACACGCCTTCAGCCAAGACGGCGGTCTGGCCGTGCTGTCCGGCAACATGGCGCTGGACGGCTGTATCGTTAAAACAGCGGGCGTCGATGCAAGCTGCCTGACCTTTACCGGCCCGGCCGTGGTATTTGAAAGCCAGGAAACGGCGGTAGAAGGCATTCTGGGGGGCAAAGTCAAAGCCGGTGATGTGGTGGTGATCCGCTATGAAGGACCCAAAGGCGGACCGGGCATGCAGGAAATGCTGTACCCAACCACCTACCTTAAATCGATGGGGCTGGGCAAAGAATGCGCCCTGATCACCGATGGTCGCTTCTCCGGCGGCACCAGTGGCCTGTCCATTGGCCACGTCTCACCGGAAGCGGCTAACGGCGGCACCATCGGCTTGATTGAAAACGGCGATACCATCGCGATTGATATCCCGAACCGCACCATTGATCTACAGGTCGATGAAGCGACCTTGGCTACCCGCCGTACTGCAGCCGATCAACGCGGCTGGAAACCGCTGGATCGCCAACGTCAGGTCTCGTTTGCCCTGCGCGCTTATGCCAACCTGGCCACCAGCGCCGACAAAGGGGCTGTGCGCGACAAATCGAAGTTGGAAGGATAAGCCATGATGAGTAACGCCCCCCAACCAACCACCGACTCTCAGACCGATACCGCCCCCGACGGGGCGGCCTATTTACGGGAGATTTTACGGGCTCCGGTGTATGAAGTAGCCCAAATCACCCCGTTGCAGCCCATGAAACGGCTGACGGCCCGCATGGGTAATCAGATCCAGCTCAAGCGCGAAGATCGCCAGCCGGTCCATTCGTTCAAACTGCGCGGCGCCTACAACATGATGGCCCAGCTAACCGAAGCACAACGCCAGGCCGGCGTCATTGCGGCGTCTGCCGGTAACCATGCCCAAGGGTTAGCCCTGTCGGGCCAGCAACTGGGCGTCAGCGCCACTATCGTTATGCCCCGCACCACGCCGGATATCAAAGTCGATGCGGTGCGCAGTTTTGGCGGCAAAGTGGTGTTGCACGGCAGCAACTTTGACGAAGCCAAAGGCCATGCCGAACAACTGGCTCATGAACATGGCTACACCTTTATTCCGCCGTTTGATCACCCGGCCGTGATCGCCGGTCAAGGCACCATCGGGGTCGAGTTGGTCCAGCAAAATGGCCACTTGGATTACATCTTTGTGCCGGTGGGCGGCGGTGGCTTGGCGGCGGGCGTGGCGGTGCTGATCAAGCAACTGATGCCTAATATCAAGGTGATCGGGGTCGAAGCGGAAGATTCGGCCTGTCTGCGCGCCGCACTGGATGCGGGCGAGCCGGTCACACTGGGGCAGGTCGGCATGTTTGCCGATGGCGTGGCGGTCAAACGCATTGGCGAAGAGACCTTCCGTCTGTGCCAGCAGTACTTGGACGATTCCATCACCGTCAGCAGTGATGAGATCTGTTCGGCGGTGAAAGACATTTTTGAAGATACCCGCGCGATTGCAGAGCCTTCCGGGGCGCTGTCGCTGGCCGGCCTGAAAAAGTATGTCGACCAACAACAGCTGCACGATAAACAGCTGGCAGCGATTTTGTCCGGTGCCAACCTCAACTTCCATGGTCTGCGCTATGTGTCGGAACGCTGTGAGTTGGGCGAGAAGCGAGAAGGGCTGCTGGCGGTGACCGTGCCGGAGCAACCGGGCGCCTTTCTTAATTTCTGCCACATCCTCGGCGGCCGGGCGGTCACCGAGTTCAACTACCGCTACAGCGATGCCCAACTGGCCAATGTGTTTGTCGGGGTGCGTTTGCTGCAAGGGCAGGAAGAATTAGACAGCATCATTGCCGATCTGCGTAAAGGCGGTTATCCGGTAGTGGATTTGTCTGATGATGAGATGGCCAAAGTGCATGTGCGTTACATGATTGGCGGCCGGCCGTCCAAACCGTTAAAGGAGCGGTTGTACAGTTTTGAGTTTCCGGAATACCCGGGCGCGCTGATCAAGTTCCTCAACACGCTGGGCACGCGCTGGAACATCAGCCTGTTTAACTACCGTAACCACGGCGCGGATTATGGCCGAGTGTTGTGTGGGTTTGAACTGGAAGAGGCCGATCTGTTGTCTTTCACCAGCCACCTGCGCGAGCTGGGCTACCGCTGGAAAGACGAGACCAATAACCCGGCCTACCGTTTCTTCCTCGCGCAATAAGCCATAGAAACAACAACGCCTCTCCCTGATACAACGATTTTTGTACCTGGGAGAGGCGTTGTCATGATCACAGCCAACACCGGGATCGCACGGGATAACGCAGGCGAGGAGGCTCACTGCTCCGTCATATAATGCACGCACGCCTGCAGCTGCATCACATGACTCTGTGCCAGCTGGCGACGCAGCGGCACCGGTAGCTGAGCATACAAGCGTGGCAATGCCTGTATGTCATCCTGCCATTCCCCCTGCGGTAACGGTGAGATCTGCTCGCCGATAAACCACGCGAACGGACGTTGCGTCAGGATGGCAATGCTAAGCAGGGTCGTCACCCGAGGCTCGGTTTTACCGGATTCCAGATCCAGATATGTCTGCCGGGCAATGTCTAACTGCTTGGCCATCGCGACTTGCGAGATCCCTTTTGCTTCGCGAGCCGCCTTGATCCGTTGCGCGATCTGCATTTTGATGGTGTCCATTTTGTACCCCTTGAACACGTGTACTGAGCCTGACTCCAGACAAAAACAGGCCGCACGTCATAATGACAAGTGACTCAGTATCGCTACAGATAAGGGCAGAAACGACCGATAATCCTGAAAAACGTGACCCGCAAAGACTCATGCCTGATTAACCAGACACCCGGTAAAACCACATGTCTAACATTCATAACACAGCGTGCTGATCTCTTAGGCACAATACACGCACTTATTTGTCACGCTGTGTCAGCGCCCGCGTGTATTCAGCCATAAAGCCAGCCAGATTAATGCTTTGCTGCAAAATCACATTGCGCGCGGAGTGGGGCAGGCGACTGAAATACTGCAGCAAGCGATCGATCTCTTCCTTGTATTCACTTTCCAAGATCTCAATGCCTTCATCGCCATACACAAACCAGGTCAGTGGCCGCTCAGTGATCTCCGAGATTTCAGACAGCACACGCACTTTCGGCTCGGTTTTGCCGGTTTCCAAGTCCAGGTAAGTCTGCCGGGCCACTTTCAGTTGCTGCGCCATATGGACCTGTGTCAGCCCTTTCCATTCCCGGGCTTCTTTAATGCGTGCCGCTATCTTCGCTTTCGGATCTGTCATGTCACACCTCCTGTTACCGCATAATGAATAATGCCTAACTTTCATTACTAGGATGCACAACATAAGCCAACTTGCCGCCAATCTATAAAACACTAACAAAACAGAACGTTAGCCATTAACGTCAACATGGCTGTTGTATAATGAGTTGCATATCGTCACGACTTACCCGCCCATTCCCATTTCGCAAAAAGCGCAGACAAGCCTGTCTAGAGAATAGTCGGCTCCCCGCACTCGCGGCATAAAAAAAGCACCCCGCAGGGTGCTTCTTCACGATATGAGACGGTTTATTCCACCGTCACCGCTTTGGCCAGGTTACGCGGCTGATCCACATCGGTCCCTTTGATCAGGGCAACATGGTAGGACAGCAACTGCATCGGCACGGTGTAGAAGATCGGGGCAATCACCTCATCCACTCGTGGCATGGTGATGATCTTCATGCCTTCGCACGCTTCAAAACCGGCTTCGCTATCAGCAAACACATACAGCAGGCCGCCACGGGCGCGCACTTCTTCAATGTTGGACTTCAGTTTTTCCAGCAAGTCATTGGTCGGGGCCACCACAATCACCGGCATGTCAGCATCAATCAGCGCCAACGGACCGTGTTTCAGCTCACCCGCCGCATACGCTTCGGCATGAATGTACGAAATCTCTTTCAGCTTCAGAGACGCTTCCACCGCAATCGGGTAGAACTCGCCACGGCCCAGGAACAAAGCATGGTGCTTATCGGCAAAGTCTTCGGCCAGTTGCTCAATCGGCTTGTCAAACGCCAGCGCTTTTTCGATTTGGGTCGGCAGGGCATGCAACGCATCCACGATCTGCTGCTCTTTGGCGCGATCAATGGTGCCTTTTTCTTTCCCCAAAGCGGTCACGAACATCAGCAAGGCCACCAGCTGAGTGGTGAAGGCTTTGGTGGAGGCCACACCAATTTCCGTGCCGGCACGGGTCATGAATGCCAGATCCGATTCACGCACCAAAGAAGAGCCTGCCACGTTACACACCGTCATCGCGGACATGTAGCCTTTCTCTTTGGCCAGACGCAACGCCGCTAACGTATCGGCGGTTTCACCGGATTGCGACAGGGTGATCAACAAACTGTTCGGACGGGTCACGAACGGGCGGTAACGGAACTCTGAGGCGATTTCCACATCACAGCTGACACCGGCCATGGCTTCAAACCAGTAACGTGCCACCATACCGGCATTGTACGACGTACCACACGCGACAATTTGCACGTGCTCAACGTTCTCCAGAATATCCTTCGCACCGCTGCCGATGCTTTCTACCACCACAGAGCCGTTGCTGATACGGCCTTCCATGGTGTTGATCAACGCGCTTGGCTGCTCATAGATTTCTTTTTGCATGTAGTGACGGTACTGACCTTTGTCAGCCGCATCCTGCTGCAGGTTCGATTCATGCACCTCACGCACGACCGCTTCACCGGTCGCATCAAACACATTCACTGAACGACGGGTAATTTCGGCCACGTCACCTTCTTCCAGGAACATGAAACGGCGAGTGACGTTCAACAGCGCCAGCTGATCAGAGGCGAGGAAGTTTTCTCCCACACCCAAGCCAATCACTAACGGGCTGCCAGAGCGGGCGACGACCACGCGTTCCGGGTCACGGCGATCCATGACCACAGTGCCGTATGCACCTTCCAGCTGCGCCACGGTTTTCTGCACGGCTTCCAGCAGGGTCGCGGAAGTGCGCAATTCCCACTCCACTAAGTGAGCAATCACTTCGGTATCGGTTTGTGAGGTGAAGGTGTAGCCTCGGCCCACCAGCAGATCACGCAGCACTTCATGGTTTTCAATAATGCCGTTGTGTACCAGCGCAATGTGTTCACCGGACATGTGGGGATGGGCGTTAGCTTCTGACGGCTCGCCGTGCGTCGCCCAACGGGTATGCGCAATACCGGTGCCGCCCACCAACGGGGAAGCGTCGACCGCGTCTGCCAGCTCTTGGACTTTGCCAAGACGACGGACACGCTGCAGATGGCCCTGTGGATCCACCACTGCCACACCGGCCGAGTCATAGCCTCGGTATTCCAAACGGCGTAAGCCTTCGATCAAAATCTCTGCCACATCACGCTGCGCTACCGCACCCACGATCCCACACATAGTTGTTCACTCCTAAATTATGCGTCTGTCGCGCAAATCACTTGCACGCCATGTTGTTCAATCTGTTGTTTCGCAACCATGTCCAACCCGTCATCGGTGATCAGGGTATTGATACTGTCCCACGGCAACTCCAGGTTCGGGATCTTACGTCCAACCTTGGTGGACTCCACCATCACCACAACCTCACGAGCGACCTCTGCCATAACGCGACTCAAACCGACCAGCTCATTAAAAGTTGTAGTCCCTCGATCGGTATCTATGCCATCAGCACCGATAAAAAGTTGATCGAAGTCATACGAGCGCAGTACCGATTCCGCCACCTGGCCCTGAAAGGCTTCGGAATGGGGATCCCAGGTACCGCCGGTCATCAGCAGGGTAGGCTCGTTTTCCAACTCATTGAGCGCATTGGCGATGTTCAATGAATTGGTCATCACCACCAGCCCGTGTTTGTCGCCCAGCAGGCTCAACAACGCGGCAGTGGTGCTGCCACTGTCAATGATGATGCGGTTATGGTCACGGATCCGGGCAGCGGCCGCTTTGGCGATCGCTAACTTACGAACCGAAACCTGTTCTTCCACTTCACTGACCATTTCAGTCGGGATCGCCACCGCGCCACCGTAGCGGCGCAGCAACAGGCCATTTTTTTCAAGTGCAGCCAGATCTTTACGGATGGTCACCTCGGAGGTCGCAAAGTGTTTGGCCAGTGAATCCACACTGACTTCGCCCTGCTCATTGACCATCGCCAGGATCGAATGGCGACGTTGTTGGGTATTTCTCTTGGACATGTAATTACGAACTGATAGCTATAAGTTTCGATATGAAAGTTATGTTAGCAGAGCAAAACTTTTGCGATCAAGCCCGCACAATTAATTTTTTAGACGAAAGAAGAGGTTAGCCAGAAAGTGGCAAGAAAGGAGGGAGACTCGGCACTCGGAAAATGGTTCGCCAGAAACAACAAAGGCAAGGGTTGCCCCTTGCCTTGAGATGTTGCGGTCAGTCAGAATTACTTCTGCTTCACCGGACGTTTCCAGCCTTTGATGGTACGGGCTGGTGCGCGAGTGATCACTAACTCGCCTTCACCGATATCACGGTTAATCGTCGCGCCCGCACCAATAGTGGCGCCTTTGGCCACGTTCACCGGCGCGATCAATTGGGTATCAGAGCCGACAAACACGTCATCACCGATCACGGTCTTGAACTTATTGGCACCGTCGTAGTTACAGGTGATGGTACCGGCACCGATGTTCACGCGCGCGCCAATTTCCGCATCACCCAGGTACGTCAGGTGGTTGGCTTTAGAGCCTTGGCCCAAACGCGCCTGTTTCACTTCCACGAAGTTACCCACGTGCGCATCGTTCAACAGCTCAGCGCCAGGACGCAAGCGGCTGAATGGCCCCACCGTACAGTCTTCACCCACGGTCGCCCCTTCAATCACGCTGTAAGGACGCACAATAGTATTGTCATCGATTTCACAGTCTTTCAGTACACAACCGGCACCAATCACCACGTTGTTACCCAGCGACACGCTGCCTTCGATGATCACGTTCACGTCAATCTCAACGTCGGTACCGCACTGCAGCTCACCGCGTAAATCAAAACGTGCCGGATCACGCAGCATCACGCCTTGTTCCAACAGACGCTCAGCCTGCATGGCCTGGAAAGCACGCTCCAGCTTCGCCAGCTGAATACGGTTGTTTACGCCTTCCACTTCAATCGCACGCACCGGGTGCACCGCTTCCACCGCACGACCTTCGTTGTGCGCGATTTCAATGATGTCGGTCAGGTAGTATTCGCCCTGCGCGTTGTCGTTTTTCAGCGACGACAACCAGCGTTTCAAATCGCCACCATTGGCCACCATCACACCGGTGTTGATTTCTTTGATCAGCTTCTGCTCTTCGCTGGCATCTTTTTGCTCCACAATCGCCACCACCGGGCCATTGCGACGCACGATACGGCCGTAGCCCGTTGGATCGTCCAGGACCACGGTCAGCAGGGCAATACCGCCCGCCGGTTGCGCATCCAACAGGTTTTCCAGCGTTTCTGCGCTGATCAGCGGCACATCACCGTACAGGATCAGGACTTTCTCATCGTCAGCCAGCGCTGGACACGCTTGATTCACCGCATGACCGGTACCCAGCTGCTCTGCCTGCAACACCCACTGTACCGGCTCATCCGCCAGTACCGCTTGCATTTGATCGCCACCGTGGCCATAAACCAGGTGTACGTTGTTGGCACCGAGACC
Organism: Photobacterium aphoticum; assembly: GCF_001029435.1. GTDB lineage: Bacteria > Pseudomonadota > Gammaproteobacteria > Enterobacterales > Vibrionaceae > Photobacterium > Photobacterium aphoticum. The sequence goes on from NZ_LDOV01000002.1 coordinate 35,778, forward strand.
GACACAGGTATCAATCACGTGTTTTGCCATCGGCTTACCGGCCAAGGTGTGTAATACCTTTGGCAGATTAGAGTACATGCGGGTTCCCTTACCCGCCGCCAAGATCACAGCACTGAAGCTCATAATCACCTATTCCTCTTGGTGCATATTTAAAGTCATCACTTTCCGCATTGTATCGACTTGCAGCAAGTGGGTTAAGAAAAAACGTTGTTTTTTTCTTATCTCAGCAAGAGTATGCCACTTTCGCATATTCGCTACTATGACATGCTTTTCATCTCAAAAAAAGCGGATAAAAAAAGCGACCCGAGGGTCGCTTTTTTACATCGTCTGCCGAATTAGCGGGCTTTTTTAGTCAGCTCGATAACACGAAGCTGAGCAATGGCCTTCGCCAGATCACTGGCTGCCTGGGCAAAGTCGATATCACCGTGCTGATTGTGGATTCGCTCCTCAGCCTGGCGTTTTGCTTCTTCCGCTTTCGCCGCATCCAGATCCTGACCACGAATCGCCGTGTCAGCCAGTACGGTCACCGCACTTGGCTGCACTTCCAGCATGCCGCCGGAAAGGTAAATCACCTCTTCGTCGCCATTCTGTTTCACGATGCGGACCATGCCCGGCGTGATAGCGGTCAGCAGCGGGGTGTGACCTGCGTGAATACCCAGTTCACCTTCGCTACCGGTCACCTGAATGTTTGCCGCACGACCAGAGAACAGACTTTTCTCTGCGCTAACAACGTCCAGATGGAAGGTTATCGCTGCCATATCGCCTCCTACTTAGCTTATAGCGTCTTGGCTTTTTCCAATACTTCTTCAATCGCGCCGCAGTACATGAATGCCTGCTCTGGGATATCGTCGTATTCGCCAGCTAGAAGACCCTTGAAACTACGTAGCGTATCTTTCAGCGGTACGTAAATACCTGGCTGACCTGTAAATACTTCTGCTACGTGGTAAGGCTGAGTAAGGAAACGTTCGATCTTACGCGCACGAGATACAGCCAGCTTGTCATCTTCTGACAGCTCGTCCATACCCAGGATTGCGATGATGTCTTTCAGCTCTTTATAGCGCTGTAGGTTGCTCTGAACACCGTGAGCGATCTCGTAGTGCTCCTGACCAACCACCAATGGATCAAGCATACGTGATGTTGAATCCAGTGGGTCGATCGCTGGGTATAGACCCAAAGAAGCGATTTGACGAGACAGTACAACCGTTGCATCCAAGTGGGCGAACGTGGTCGCCGGTGATGGGTCAGTCAAGTCATCCGCAGGGACGTAAACCGCCTGTACAGATGTGATAGAACCACTCTTGGTTGACGTGATACGCTCCTGCAGTACACCCATCTCTTCAGCCAGAGTTGGCTGGTAACCTACCGCTGATGGCATACGGCCAAGCAGGGCAGATACTTCCGTACCCGCAAGGGTGTAACGGTAGATGTTATCGATGAACAGCAGTACGTCACGGCCTTCGTCACGGAACTTCTCAGCGATAGTCAGACCAGTCAGTGCCACACGTAGACGGTTGCCCGGTGGCTCGTTCATCTGGCCGTAAACCATTGCTACTTTTGATTCTTCAGGCTTCTCAACGTTTACAACGCCCGCTTCCTGCATTTCAAAGTAGAAGTCGTTACCTTCACGAGTACGCTCACCAACACCGGCAAATACTGACAGACCTGAGTGCTGGATTGCGATGTTGTTGATAAGCTCCATCATGTTAACGGTCTTACCTACACCCGCACCACCGAACAGACCGATTTTACCACCCTTGGCGAATGGACAAATCAAGTCGATAACCTTCACGCCTGTTTCAAGCATTTCGGTTGTGTTGGATTGATCTTCGTAGCTTGGTGCTGCACGGTGAATCGCGTAGCGCTCTTGCTCGCCAATCTCACCACACTCATCAATTGGGTGGCCCAGAACGTTCATGATACGTCCTAGTGTTGCCGTACCCACTGGCACTTCAATTGGGCGGCCTGTGTTTTCAACAGACAAACCACGACGTAGACCTTCAGAACTACCCATTGCGATACCACGTACAACACCGCCACCTAGCTGCTGCTGTACTTCAAGAACGAGGGTACCGTTCTCTTTTGCATCAACGTGTAGGGCGTCGTATACCTGTGGTACAGAGTCCTGCGGAAACTCTACGTCGACTACCGCACCGATGATCTCTACGATCTTACCTGTAGCCATCGTTAATCCTCTAAACTTATTAATTCTTTGCCTTAAACAGCTGCGGCACCTGAAACAATCTCTGACAACTCTTGTGTAATCGCCGCCTGACGGGCTTTGTTGTACACCAGTTGCAGATCATCAATCAGATTCCCTGCATTGTCGGTTGCCGCTTTCATCGCGACCATTCGAGCGGCCTGTTCACTTGCCAGGTTCTCGACTACGCCCTGGTAGACCTGTGATTCGACATAACGAACCAATAGGGTATCTAGCAGTGCTTTTGGCTCAGGCTCATAAATATAGTCCCAAGCATGGCTACGCTGCATGTCTTCGTCTTCTGACTTAGGCAAAGGCAGCAATTGATCAATCACTGGTTCCTGTACCATGGTGTTCACAAACTTGTTGTACACCAGGTAAAGGCGATCCAGTTGGCCTTCATCATATTTCTTCAGCATCACGCCAACGGTACCGATCAGTTCATCGACTGTCGGTTTGTCGCCCAGGCCAGAAACCTGCGCGGCCACGTTGCCGCCGTAGCTGTTAAAGAATGCCGTTGCCTTGGAGCCGATCAGCGCCAAGTCAATGTCTGCACCTTTATCAGACCAGTCCTGAATGTCGTGGATAGCTTGTTTGAACAAGTTAATGTTCAAGCCACCACACAGGCCACGGTCGGTAGAAACAATGATGTAACCCACGCGCTTGGCTTCACGCTCCTCGAGATAAGGGTGCTTATACTCAAGGCTACCAAGGGCGATATGACCGATCACTTTGCGCATAGTTTGTGCATATGGACGGGATGACTCCATGGCATCTTGCGTTTTACGCATTTTCGATGCAGCCACCATTTCCATTGCTTTGGTGATCTTCTGTGTGTTTTTCACACTACCGATCTTGTTACGAATCTCTTTTGCGCCGGCCATCGTTACTCTCCGTTAGTGGGTGATCGCACGCGATCACCAACCAATTACCAAGTCTGGGTCGCTTTGAAATCTTCAACCAGTTTCACGAACTGAGCTTCGATTTCATCATTCCAAGCACCCGTTTCATCAATCTGAGACACTAGCTCAGCAAATTGACCTTTGGCGTATGAAAGCAACGCAGCTTCGAAGTCCGCCAGCTTAGTCAGCTCAACGTCGTTCAAGTAGCCTTTTTCAGCCGCAAAAATCACCACCGCCTGCTCAAACACAGACATTGGCGCGTATTGCTTCTGCTTCATCAGCTCAGTCACTTTCTGACCGTGATTCAGCTGCTTCTTAGTTGCTTCATCAAGGTCAGACGAGAACTGGGCAAACGCCGCCAGTTCACGGTACTGTGCAAGAGCCGTACGGATACCGCCAGACAGTTTCTTGATGATCTTGGTTTGTGCCGCACCACCTACACGCGATACAGAGATACCTGGGTCAACCGCTGGACGAATACCGGCGTTGAACAGTTCTGTTTGCAGGAAGATCTGGCCATCTGTGATAGAGATAACGTTGGTCGGTACGAATGCCGATACGTCACCCGCTTGCGTTTCGATAATCGGAAGCGCAGTCAGTGAGCCTGTACGGCCTTTCACTTCACCGTTGGTGAACTTCTCTACGTAGTGTTCGCTAACACGTGCTGCACGCTCTAGAAGGCGAGAGTGGAGGTAGAAAACGTCACCCGGGAAAGCTTCACGGCCTGGCGGACGACGTAGCAGTAGAGAGATCTGACGGTAAGCAACAGCCTGCTTAGACAGGTCATCGTACACGATCAGGGCATCTTCACCACGGTCACGGAAGTACTCACCCATTGCACAGCCAGAGTATGGCGCTAGGTACTGCAGGGCAGCCGCTTCAGAGGCAGACGCAACAACAACGATAGTATTAGACAGGGCACCGTGCTCTTCTAGCTTGCGCACAACGTTAGCAATGGTCGACGCTTTCTGGCCGATTGCTACGTAAACAGAGTAGATACCTGAATTTTTCTGGTTGATGATGGCATCGATCGCCATCGCCGTTTTACCGATCTGACGGTCACCGATGATCAGCTCACGCTGGCCACGGCCGATTGGGATCATTGAGTCAACGGCTTTGTAGCCTGTCTGTACAGGCTGATCAACCGATTTACGGTCGATAACACCCGGTGCAATCACTTCTACAGGCGAGAATGTCTCAGCCTCGATTGGACCTTTACCATCGATTGGCTCACCCAGTGTGTTCACCACACGACCAAGCAGGGCTTTACCTACTGGTACTTCAAGGATACGGCCAGTACCTGTTACTTTCATGCCTTCCTGAAGGTCAGCATAAGGGCCCATCACAACCGCACCGACCGAGTCACGCTCAAGGTTCAGTGCCAGTGCAAAACGGCCACCAGGTAGTTCAATCATTTCACCTTGCATTACATCAGCAAGGCCATGGATACGAATGATACCGTCACTCACAGAGATGATAGTACCTTCGTTACGCGCTTCACTTACAACGTTGAAGTTTTCAATACGCTGTTTGATCAGTGCGCTAATTTCCGTGGAATTAAGTTGCATGCTCCAATTCCCCAAATCAAGACTGCAAAGTATCGCTCAGGCGGTCTAGTTTGCCGCGTACTGAGTTATCGATGACCAAGTCTCCAGCTCTAATTACAACCCCAGCAATCAGGGTCTCGTCTACACTGCAATTCAGCTTCACTTTACGCTCTAGACGCTTGGCTAGCTTCTCGCTGATCGCGTCAAGTTGGCTATCGGTCAGTGCAATCGCAGAGATCACAGTGGCATCGATAGTCTTTTCCCACTCGCTTTTCAGCAGCAGGTACTCGTCACAAACAGCAGGAAGGGCTTTAAGGCGTCCGTTTTCAGCCATCACTCGAAGGAGGTTCTGGCCGAATTCGTTGAGTTGCTCACCGCACACTGACACGAAAATTTCGGTCAGTTTGTCCGCAGCGAAACCGCTATCAAGGATGTCCTTGATAGTCTCGTTTTTCGCTACTTCGGCAGCAAAGGTGAGCATTTCCGCCCATTGGGCCAGCTCACCTTTCTCAACCGCAAAGTCAAAAGCTGCTTTAGCGTAGGGGCGTGCGATAGTAGTCATATCCGACATGTGCTTGCCCCTTTAATTACAGTTCTGCAGTGACTTTGTTAAGAAGATCAGCGTGCGCATCTTTATCGATAGAACGCTCAATGATTTTCTCAGCACCAATCACAGCCAGAGTTGCAACTTGTTTTCTTAGCTCATCACGTGCGCGATTACGTTCTGCTTCGATCTCAGCAAGACCTTGGGACAGAATTTTCTCACGCTCAACAAGGGCTTCCGCCTTTGCTTCATCGATGATCTGAGCTTTGCGCTTATTGGCTTGCTCGACGATCTCAGTTGCAGTACGTTTTGCTTCTTTCAGTTGATCAGAAGCATTTGACTGCGCCAGGTTCAGGTCTTTGGCAGCGCGATCAGCCGCTGCCAAGCCGTCAGCAATTTTCTTCTGACGTTCTTCAATCGCTTCCATGATTGGTGGCCATACATATTTCATGCAGAACACCACAAACAGGAAGAAAGAGATTGCCTGACCCAGCAAGGTTGCATTCATATTCACAACGCATCTCCTTAAAAAGGGTTGCTAGGGTCCGTTCGTTTGTTATGGATTAACCAGCTAGCTGGCCAACGAATGGGTTTGCGAATGTGAATAGTAGAGCGATTACGATACCGATCATTGGAACCGCATCAAGCAGACCCGCAATGATGAACATCTTAACTTGAAGCATTGGCGCCATTTCAGGTTGACGTGCAGCACCTTCAAGGAACTTACCACCAAGAAGGGCGAAACCGATCGCTGTACCCAGTGCAGCAAGACCTACAATGATGCCCACGGCAATTGCAGAAAAGCTTAGTAAAGTTTCCATCACTATCTCCAGTTTATAGTTGTCGGCTAAAGTGCCAGTAAAAAATTGAATAATTTACAAATAATCGTTAATGATTGTCTTCATGCGCCTGAGACAGGTACACAATAGTCAACATCATAAACACGAACGCTTGAATTGTAATGACCAGGATGTGGAAAATTGCCCACGGTAACGACCCTAGCCACTGAGCCCACCACGGCATCAATGCCGCAATAAGGATAAACACCACCTCACCGGCGAACATGTTACCGAACAGACGCATACCCAGTGAAATCGGTTTCGCCAGTAGCGATACCACTTCAAGAAGCAGGTTGAACGGAATCATGACAGGGTGATTGAACGGGTGAAGAGCCAGTTCTTTCGCAAAGCCACCGATGCCTTTCACTTTGATGCTGTAGTAAATCATCAATGCGAAAACGCCCAGTGCCATTGCCATGGTGATGTTGACATCAGCTGTTGGTACGACCTTAAGATAAGGAATACCCAGCCAATGCTCTGCAGGATACGGAAGAAAATCAATTGGCACTAAGTCCATGATGTTCATCAGCAAAATCCAGCAGAAAATGGTCAGAGCCAGAGGAGCTATCAGCGGGTTGCGGCCATGGAAGGTGTCTTTGACGTTAGTGTCAACGAACTCAACCAAGATCTCCACAAAACACTGTAGTTTTCCAGGGACTCCTGATGTCGCTGATTTCGCAGCCTTACGAAATACCCAAAGAAAGAGTAAACCGGTAAGGGCTGAGAAGATCAGGCTATCAATATGAACCGTCCAAAAGCCACCATCACCCACTGCCAAATTGGTCAGGTGGTGAGTAATGTAGCCCGACGGCGTTAGCGCTTCACCTGGCGCAGCCATAACTCATCCTATTTGTTGTTGTTAATGAATAAAACCGGCCCAAAGATATTGATACCGAGAGCCAGCAAATAGGTCAGTTTGAGGGGAACAAGTTCCACCTCGACATACAGGTAAACAACGGCAAACAGGATGACTGTGATGAGGATTTTCAACACTTCACCACCAAAGAAGGACGCCATGATCAACCGGGCCTTGCGGGCACCGCTGAACAAAAACGCACAGGTGGCAAAGGCAGCGTTGGCAATTACAAAAATGCCCCCGCCGATTAATGCAGAGATTCCCCAGTCAACATTGACAGCAAATGCTGCCATGATGGCCGTTGCTAACACGACGCCAGATTGTAGCAACAGTAACCGTTTCGCCAATTGGCGTCCCGGTCTAACCAGCGCCGATACCATGTATTCGTTCCTCGAGTCCGTTCCTCTGCACATACAGCGTGCTGGGAAAACTGCGAAAATTATACGGCTCATTAGATTGAATGCAATCTAATCGCAGCAAAAAAAAGTGTTAGATTTTACAACACAATAACTTGATCACGGCATTGTAAATTTTGCAACAATTTATGCACGTTTTGTGTCACATTTCATCGCCGAACATTGCAAGAAGTTGCTTGAGCTTGTCAGCTTCTTCAAAACGGATAACGATTTTTCCTTTACCGTTTTTCTGCTGATTAATCGCCACCTGGGCGCCAAAACGCTCACTGAGGCGATTTTCTACCGCTTCCAGCATCGGATTAGCCGCAGGTGTCGGCCTCTCAGCCGCCGGATTTTGCAACTGCTTGACCAAGCGCTCAGTTTCACGAACTGTTAACATACGCGCTACAACCTGCTGGGCAATATCCAGCTGTTGGTCATCGGTCAGTGGGAGCAAAGCACGGGCATGACCCATCTCTAACTGCTTACGCTCGACCATCTGTTTCACCGGTGCAGAAAGCTGATTCAGACGCAGCAAGTTCGACACCGCCGCGCGAGATTTACCGACCGCTTCCGCAATTTGCTGGTGCGTCAGGGCAAACTCCTGCTGCAAACGCTCGAGCGCCTGCGCTTCTTCAATGGCATTCAAATCTTCGCGCTGAATGTTTTCAATCAGGGCGATAGCAATCGTGGCCCGGTCGTCGACGGCTTTGATGATACACGGCACAGCCTGAAGCCCCGCTTGACGGGCAGCGCGCCAACGGCGCTCACCGGCGATGATCTCAAACTGCTGCGGAGCGATCTCGCGCACCACGATCGGCTGGATCACACCTTGTGCGCGGATCGATTCTGCCAGCTCAGCCAATGCCTCGGCGGACATATCACGGCGTGGCTGGTATTGCCCCGCCACCAACTGATTTACGGCCAGCGTGCGCAATTGGCCATCGGCAGAGAGGGTTTGTGCCTGCTCGGCTTTTTGTTGGCGTTGCTGAGCGACCGAACTGGTAGCCAGTAGTGCATCAAGGCCTTTACCCAGGCCTCGTTTATTCATGTTCATGGTTGACCCTTATGCATCGACCGTATCGGCACTGCGCGCGACTTCGTCGCGACGGATGATCTCGCCGGCCAGGGCCAGGTAGGCTTTTGCACCACTGGAATATTTGTCGTAGTACATGGCAGGGCGGCCGTGGCTTGGCGCTTCAGCCAAACGCACGTTGCGTGGGATCACGGTTCGATAGACTTTGTCGCCAAAATGCTTTTTCAGCTGTTGCGACACCTCATTGGCGAGACGGTTACGCGGATCGTACATGGTGCGTAACAGCCCTTCAATTTTGAGATCGCTGTTGACGACAGCCGTCAGTTTGCTGATGGTATCCATCAATGCGGTTAAGCCTTCCAGGGCAAAATACTCACACTGCATCGGTACCAACACCGAATCAGCGGCAGTCATAGCATTGATTGTAAGAAGGTTTAAGGCGGGAGGACAATCAATAAAGATGAAATCATAGTTACCACGAACACCCTCTAAAGTGGTACGTAAACGCACTTCTCGGGCGAACACTTCCATCAATTTGATTTCCGCTGCGGTAACGTCACCATTGGCGGCAATCAGGTGATAGCCGCCCGTGGTTTCTTTGATCACAACATCGTTAAAAGGGGTTTCTTCGACAAGAAGCTCATAGGCTGTCGCATCCACCTGGTATTTGTCCACGCCGCTTGCCATGGTGGCATTGCCTTGCGGATCCAAATCAATCACTAACACTTTACGCTGCGTTGCAGCCAGTGATGCTGCCAAGTTGACACATGTTGTGGTTTTACCCACGCCGCCCTTCTGGTTGGCTACCGCTATGACTCTTCCCACAAAAAAACCTCATCCATTAACCCTTTGCAGCCAAGATTACTAGATGACGCTCGCCTTCTAACTCGGGAACTTGCAAAGATTTGACCTCTGTCACAGAACACCATGTCGGTAATTCTGCCACTTCCTGTTGATTAAATTGTCCTTTCAGTGCCATGAAGCACCCTTGTTCGGTCGGCAGATGCTGACACCACGATACCATGTCGTTCAGTGACGCAAAGGCACGGCTCAATACCGCATCAAAGCCCACTTCCGGCTGGAACGCTTCCACGCGGCTCTGTACCGGGGTCACGTTGGTGATTTTCAGCTCGTGCAGTACCTGACGAATGAAGCGGATACGCTTGCCCAGGCTATCAAGCAAGGTAAAGTCTTTATCCGGGTTCATGATCGCCAGTGGGATCCCAGGCAAGCCCGGGCCCGTACCGACATCGATAAAGCGCTCACCCTGAAGGTGAGGGCTGACCACGATACTATCCATGATATGTTTCACTAACATCTCATACGGATCGCGGACCGAGGTCAGATTATACGCTTTGTTCCACTTATCCAGCATGGCGACATAGCCAACCAGCTGATCAATCTGCTGTTCTGTGACCGTCAGGTCAGTTTGCGCGATCAATTGCGCTAAACGTTGTTTCACAAGGATCTCCTAGGCGCCTTTTTTTAACACGCCTTGTTTTTTAAGGAAAACCAACAGCAACGAAATCGCCGCCGGCGTCACGCCAGAAATACGTGATGCCATGCCAATGGTCTCAGGACGCGCATCGTTCAGTTTCAGGATCACTTCGTTTGACAGGCCTTTCACCTGGCTGTAATCCAGATCCAACGGCAGCTTGGTTTTTTCATGACGCAGGGATTTCTCGACTTCATCTTGCTGGCGATCGATGTAACCTTGGTATTTCACCTGGATTTCCACCTGCTCGCTGGCTTGTGCGTCTTCGTGCGCCGGACCAAACATGTCGATTTGAGTCAGTTGCTCGTACGTCACTTCCGGACGACGCAGCAGATCTTCACCGCTGGCTTCACGGGCGATCGGCGTTTTCAGGATCGCGTTCACCGCCTCAACCTGCTCAGACGTCGGGGTGACCCAAATGCCTTTCAGACGCTGACGTTCCGCTTCCATGTTGTCGATTTTCTGGTTGAAGCGTGCCCAACGCGCGTCGTCGACCAAGCCGTACTGACGGCCAATTTCAGTCAGACGCAAATCGGCATTGTCTTCACGCAGCAACAGACGGTATTCCGCACGAGAGGTAAACATACGGTACGGCTCTTTGGTGCCCATGGTCGACAAGTCGTCAATCAATACGCCCATGTAAGCCTGATCACGACGTGGGCTCCAGCCTTCTTTGTCTTGTGCAGACAGTGCGGCGTTCATCCCCGCCAACAGACCTTGTGCCGCCGCTTCTTCGTAACCGGTGGTACCGTTGATTTGGCCCGCGAAGAACAAACCGTCAATGAATTTGGTTTCAAAGGTTTGTTTCAAATCACGCGGATCAAAGAAATCGTATTCAATCGCATAACCCGGACGCACAATCGCCGCATTCTCGAAGCCTTTCATTGAGCGTACGATTTGCATCTGTACGTCAAACGGCAGACTGGTTGAAATCCCGTTCGGGTACAGCTCATGCGTGGTCAAGCCTTCTGGCTCGATGAAAATCTGGTGACTGTCTTTATCGGCAAAGCGCATCACTTTGTCTTCGATCGACGGACAGTAACGTGGGCCGATCCCTTCGATCACACCGGAGTACATCGGGCTGCGATCCAGGTTATTGCGGATCACATCGTGTGTTTTCTCATTGGTGTGCGTAATGAAACATGGGATCTGGCGTGGGTGATCCGACTGTTTGCCCATGAAAGAGAACAATGGGGTCGGATTATCACCGTGTTGTGCCTGCAACTGACTGAAATCAACAGTACGCGCATCAATACGTGGCGGTGTACCGGTTTTCAGGCGGTTGACACGGAAAGGCAGTTCACGCAGACGTGATGCCAGTGCGATCGACGGTGGATCCCCGGCGCGACCGCCGCTGTAGTTTTCCAGACCGATGTGGATCTTACCGCCCAGGAAGGTACCGACTGTCAGTACCACCGCTTTGGCACGGAATTTCAGACCCATCTTGGTCACTGCACCCACCACACGGTGGTTTTCAATGATCAGATCGTCAACAGATTGCTGGAACAGCGTCAGGTTAGGCTGGTTTTCCAGCGCTTCACGTACCGCCGCCTTGTACAGGGCGCGGTCCGCCTGTGCACGTGTCGCACGTACCGCAGGGCCTTTGGATGAGTTCAGGGTACGGAACTGGATCCCGCCCTTATCAATGGCCTGGGCCATCAAACCACCCAGGGCATCAACTTCTTTAACCAGGTGTCCTTTCCCGATCCCGCCGATCGCCGGGTTGCATGACATCTGGCCCAACGTATCAATGTTGTGTGTCAGCAATAAGGTTTTTTGTCCCATACGGGCTGCCGCCAATGCGGCTTCTGTCCCAGCATGGCCGCCACCAACGACGATGACATCAAAATTGTCCTGGTAAAACATGAAACTACCTCGGGTATTCAAAATTGGCAGTGAGTTGTCTTTGAGCAAAGGGGGAACATTCTATCCTGTTTCGTGAAAAGAGAGAATCTTTCCTGAAGATCATTTGATCCTGACCGATAGGGTCTTTTAAATATATATAAGATCTTTTAAAGAGATCTTCTGTTGGATCTATTATATAGATCACGCGATCGTGTGGATAAGTGATAAATGATCCTAATGATCATGCTGTTAGGGAGGATCATTTGTTGTGGAGCAGCTTGGATCTTCGTAAGGATTAGCTGGGATCAAAAACGGCACTTATCAACAGGGGGTAGGACGATCAGAAGTTATTAAATGGATAACTATGGGTTGATCACCGTTTAGATCTATAGTTATCCACAGAAAAAAGATTAAAAAAAGCGAAAATTGAGGATGTTTTTCGCCGTTTTTTTACCCGTCAAGGCCGTTTTTCCACGTCTCCAGCCAGATTTCTGCCGGATCTTCCGGTACCGGATCCTGTGACACATCGATATCTAAACGCGCTCCGAGGCGAGTTGCCCCTAATTGTGTCAGCAACTGATCAATGTTTTTCGCTGCGGCACAGAAGGTGTCGTAACTGCTGTCTCCCAGCCCGACCACACCGTATTTCAGGCCGCTTAAATCGGGTTTGTCAGCGTTGAGCTGCGCCACGAACGGCTGGAAGTTGTCCGGATAGTCGCCGGCACCGTGGGTTGAGCACACAATCAGCCAAATACTGGCGGTATCCAGGTCGCTAAGGGTGGCCTGATTGTGGATATCGGTCTCATGGCCGGCTTGGTCGAGCAAATCGGCAAGGTGATCGGCAACGTATTCTGCACCGCCAAGGGTACTGCCGGTGATCAGGGTAATAAGGCTCATGGTCTCTCTCTTGGCAAAACTGTTCACAGTAAGACTATACACAGGCATTGTATCCTTGATAGCCACGAATATCAGTAGGATCCAAAGAGAAAGATCGGAAAAGGGCAGACGGTTATGCACAGCCTGTTAAGAGGATCATCGTGGGTAATGCGCGGCGATTGGGCGCATGACGGGGCGAGGATCGTAAAACGGGATCGCGGGGATGTCGTTATGTGAAAGGAAAAAGGGCTGAGGGGAATAAGATGGCAGGATCGGCTGCCTGATCCCGGATTGGGATCAGGCAAGGGGATCGTTTATTTACCGATACAGAACGAGGTAAAGATACGACCCAGCAAATCATCCGAGGTGAATTCACCGGTGATTTCGCTTAAGTGTTGCTGGGCTAAACGCAACTCTTCAGCCAGAATTTCACCGGCCATGAAGCCTTCCAGCTGCTCTTTACCGGTTTCCAGGTTAGCTGCAGCGCGCTCCAGGGCGTCTAGGTGACGACGACGGGCCATAAAGCCACCCTCGGTCGTGCCGGCAAAGCCCATGCATTCCTTGAGGTGCTCACGCAGGCTGTCGATGCCTTCATTGGTACGGGCAGACAAGCGAATTAGCGTTGGATTGTTCACATGGCAAATACCAGCAGTTTCACCGGTCAGCTCGACCTTGTTACGGATCACCGTGATGCCTAAGCCCGCAGGCAGGCGCTCGATGAACTCCGGCCAAATCTCAGCGGGATCGGTGGCGTCGGTGGTGGTACTGTCGACCATGAACAGCACGCGGTCAGCTTGTTGGATTTCATCCCAGGCACGCTCAATACCGATGCGTTCTACTTCGTCAGAGGCTTCACGTAAGCCGGCGGTGTCGATGATGTGCAGTGGCATGCCGTCGATGTGGATGTGCTCACGCAGGACGTCACGGGTCGTACCGGCGATGTCGGTGACAATGGCACTCTCTTTACCGGACAGGGCGTTCAGCAGGCTCGATTTACCGGCGTTCGGACGCCCGGCAATCACCACTTTCATCCCTTCACGCATGATGGCGCCTTGGTTGGCTTCACGGCGCACCGCATCAAGGCGTGCCATGATGCCGTTCAGATCCGCCGACACTTTGCCGTCAGACAGAAAGTCGATTTCTTCTTCAGGAAAATCAATCGCCGCTTCCACGTAGATACGCAGGTGGATCAGGGCTTCAACCAGCTCGTTAACGCGCTGAGAGAAGGCGCCTTGTAGCGATTTGAACGCACTTTTTGCCGCTTCTTCTGAGCTGGCATCAATCAAGTCTGCAATCGCTTCAGCCTGGGCCAAATCGAGCTTGTCGTTCATGAAGGCGCGCTCTGAGAACTCGCCCGGGCGAGCAGGGCGAATGCCGTCAATTTGCAGAATACGACGGATCAGCATGTCCATCAGAACCGGGCCACCGTGGCCTTGCAGTTCCAGCACGTCTTCACCGGTGAAGGAGTTCGGGCCTTTGAAGAACAGAGCGATACCCTGGTCCAGTGCGGTGCCGTCCTCGTTTTTGAACGGCAGGTATTCGGCGTAACGCGGTTTCAGTTCACGGCCTGCCACGGCGTGTGCCACGGTGGTAGCCAGTGGGCCGGAGACGCGAATAATGCCGACGCCGCCACGGCCGGGCGGTGTTGCCTGGGCAACAATGGTATCTGTATGTGCGATCATATTCTTAGCTTACTTAATAAAGACGCTGTAATTGTAAACAGAGGCAATAAAAAAGGCGACCCGAAGGTCGCCTTTTCAGCAAAGGGAATCACCAAGGTTACTTGGTGTGGAGCCCTTTCTTCTCCAGCGAGCGGTAAATCAGCGTCTGCTGGATCAGGGTTACGATGTTCGATACCAACCAGTACAGAACCAGACCTGCAGGGAACCACAGGAAGAAGAACGTGAACATCACAGGCATGAAGGTCATGATCTTCTGCTGCATTGGATCGGTCACGGTCGTTGGGCTCATCTTCTGGATCATGAACATCGTGATACCCATCAGGATAGGTAGCACGTAGTACGGGTCTTGTGCTGACAAGTCGTGGATCCAGCCAAAGAACGGCGCGTGACGCAGTTCAACCGATTCCATCAGTGCCCAGTACAGTGCGATGAAGATAGGCATCTGTAGCAAGATTGGTAGACAGCCACCCAGTGGGTTCACTTTCTCTTTCTTGTACAGTTCCATCATTTCCTGGCTCATGCGCTGGCGGTCATCGCCCAGACGCTCACGCATTGCTTGCAGCTTAGGCTGTAGCATGCGCATTTTCGCCATGGAGGTGTACTGTGCTTTCGTTAGCGGGTACATCGCACCACGTACGATGAAGGTCAGCAGGATGATTGCCACACCCCAGTTACCCACTAGGCCGTGGATGAACGATAGCAGGCTGTGTAGCGGGCTTGCGATGAACCATAGCCAGCCGTAATCCACAGTCAGGTTCAGGTTAGGCGCAACGGCTTCCATCTGCTTTTGCAGTTTTGGACCGACCCACAAGGTGCTCTGGATAGTGTCAGTCTGGCCTGCGGCGATAGTGGTCATTGGCAGACGTACGCCCATGTAACCATAGTCGCCAACCGTACGGGTGTACAGGTTGCTCACGCCTTGCTCACGCGGGATCCATGCAGACACGAAGTAGTGCTGCATCATGGCTGCCCAGCCGTGCTGCTTAATTTCCAGCGACAGGTTCTTGTCCTGCATTTCGTCGAAGCTGTACTTCTTGTAGTTCACTTCGTCGGTTGAGTAAGCACCACCACGGTACGTTGGCATGGTTAGGCTGCCACCGTCATCCATCAGGTTCTGCTTCAGCTCAGCGTACATTTGTACGGTTGCAGGCTTGTCGGTTTTGTTGTCGATGGTGTAATCCACATCCACCGCGTAGCTGCCACGTTTAAGGACGAATGTCTTGGTGTAGCTGATACCGTCTTTCTGGTAGGTCAGTGGTACACGCAATTCGTCTTGGCCTGCTGGCAGAGTGAAGCTGTCCGCTGTCGCGTGCAGTTGTGCACGGCCAGTGGTGGCAGAATCAATGCCGTTCGCGCCGATCAGGCCCGATTGTGCAGTGTAAACGTGGTTTTGGATATTTTTCAGCAGGACGAACGGATCGGTTGAATCCAATTCGTTGTTGTAAGCCAATAGTTTAGCTTCAACGATGTCGCCACCTTGCGTATCGACAGTCAGCGCCAGTACATCGGTGGTAATGGTGATAAGGTGTTTTGAAGAGCCTTGGTCAGGAATGGTCTGGCCTTCATCGGAATGCGAAGGGACATCACCACTGATGTTGGTTTGTTGCGCTACACCCTGGCTTTGTGGCTGCGGGTTGCTGTCCATGTTCCATTGCTGAAATAGCAGGAAAGAGACAAACAGTAGGGCAATTAACAGAATATTGCGTTGGGAATCCATCGTTAATTATCTCTGTCGTTATGCTTGGTTAGCGGAACGGGGTCGTAGCCACCGTCGGTTAAAGGATGACATCTTAATAGACGTTTCGCTGCGAACCAACCACCTTTTATCGCTCCATGCGCTTTTATTGCTTCAATGGCATATTGAGAACATGTGGGGGTATAGCGACAACGGGGCCCAATAAGCGGACTTATTGCCAGTTGGTAAAAGCGGACTAGTCCTACGACTAGCCACGCGAAGGGCGAGACAGGCGATGCCATAATTTGTCTAGCAAAGTGAAAAGTTCTTCATTGCTCAACTCACTGGCACTCTTCTTGGCGATAACAACAAAATCCTTGGCTGGCAGATCGGCTTGCTTCAGACGGAAACTCTCGCGCACGATGCGTTTGAATTTGTTACGACCGACAGCGGTTTTGATCTGTTTTTTGGGTACAGCTAGGCCAAGACGTGGACAGTCTAGGTTGTTAGGACGGGCAAGAATGGTTAAGTGGGGAGAGCCAGCACGGTGAGCTTGCTGGAAGACTTTTTTGTAATGTTCGGGAGTTAACAGACGTAACTCCCGAGGAAAAGCGAGCTTATTCAAAATAATCAGCGATTATTTAGAAAGACGCTTACGGCCTTTAGCGCGACGTGCGTTGATAACAGCGCGACCGTTCTTAGTAGCCATGCGTGCACGGAAGCCGTGAGTACGCTTGCGCTTTAGAACTGTTGGTTGAAAAGTGCGTTTCATGGTTTTACCTTAAATTAACTGATCAGTTTTTAAGTATTGTTACGAGTTTCCGACTGCGAACAATCGGCTGCCCCTAAACAAAGAGGCGGAATTGTAATCACTGACTCTTAAATAGTCAATCATTACAGCCGTAGAAACTACGGGCGCTGAATTATACTTCCTCTGGGGAAGAGTGCAAGGATCCTGCGCGGATCCCGACTTGATTCAGGAACTTTTTTAACCGAGGATCATGCGGCTGGGTGAAGATCTGTGCCGGCGGTCCTTGTTCCACCAGCTCCCCGTCGGCCATAAAGATCACCCGATCAGCCACTTCACGGGCAAATTGCATCTCGTGCGTCACCACCAGCATGGTCTGATGGCGGGCGGCAAGGCGCTTCATCAGGCTCAAAACTTCCCCGACCCATTCCGGATCCAGCGCGGATGTGGGCTCATCAAACAGCAACAATTCTGGTGCTAAGGCCATGGCGCGGCCGATCCCGACCCGCTGTTGTTGCCCGCCTGACAGGGCCGCCGGGTAGTGATCCCCTTTGTCGCCCAGACCGATGTCATCGAGGATCGTCTGGGCGTAGGCATGGGCTTTCTTTTTGTCCCAGCCTTTCACGGTGATCAGCCCCTCGGCGATATTTTCTCTCGCCGTTAAGTGGGCGAACAGGGCATAGTGCTGAAACACAAAGCCGGTTTTCCGTCGCAATGCCAGCACGTCTTTGGCTTTCGTGTGCGCACTGTCGACGGTGATGCCGTCAATGGTCACCTGGCCGGCATCGGCGGTTTCCAGAAAGTTGATGCAGCGCAGCAGGGTCGATTTACCGGTACCGGAGGGCCCGATCACCACTACGATTTCCCCTTGTTCAATCTGCAAGTCTAGTCCATCAAACAGCGTATGGTCGCCAAAGCGTTTGGTGAGCTTATTCAGTGTGATCATCGTACGTACGCCTTATTGAGGTAGGCTTCGGCCCAGTGTTGCAGCTGAGTGAGCACTAACACAATGGCCCAGTAGATCAGTGCAACCGCCAGGAAGGCCTCGAAAAATTTGAAGCTGGACGCCGCTTCCATCTGGGCTTTGGCCATGATTTCGGCCACACCCAGGGTAAAGGCCAGCGAGGTGGATTTGATCATATCGATGAAGTAGTTCATCAGTGACGGCAGCGCCACGCGGGTGGCCTGCGGCAAAATGATCCGGCGCATGGCCTGCCATTCGGTCATGCCTATCGACAAACTGGCTTCGTGCTGACTGCGATCGACGCCGGTAATGGCGGCGCGAATGCTCTCGGCCATGTAGGCGGCAAAGTGCAGGGTCAGGCCCAAAATAGCCGCACTGAAGGCATCGAGTCCGATAAAGATCGGGAACAGTTGGGGCAGGCCGTAATAAAGCAGAAATAACTGCACTAATAGCGGGGTGCCACGGAAAAAACTGATATAGAGCTGACTGAGCGGGTTGAGCAACGGCACGCGGTAGATCCGCAACAGGGCCAGGCCCAAGGCCAGGATCACGGCAAACAGGCCACCCCACCATGCCATCTCCAAGGTGGTGCCCAGGTAAGATAGCAGTAAGGGCAATAAGGACAGCATGTAATTCACATCAAACGCCATGAGGGGATCCTTTTTGAATCGAAGGCATAACAGATAAAGCGCACCGCGCTAAAGCGGCAATCCGGCCAACGGGGTTGGCCGGGAAGGTCAGGAACGTGTCGCTAACTGTCGCGAAAAAGCGTATTACTGCGTGATGTCGGTACCGAACCACTTCATTGATAACTCGGTCAGGGTGCCGTCTTTACGCATCGCTTGCAGGGCGGTATTGACCTCATCACGCAGCTGCTTGCCCTTGGCGTTATCGGCAAACGGCCAGGCGTTTTCAATCGGCTCAAAGGTGTCCCCGACCAGTTGCAGCGGCAAATTGGCTTTTTTGATCAATGCCGCTGAAGAGAGGCGATCCATCACAAAAGCATCAGTGCGGCCCAGTGCCACGTCATGCTCGATCCCGCTGTCGTAAGTCTTGATCGTGATCGTATCGGCGTTGTCGAGCTGACGCAGGATCTGCTCGTAGTTGGATCCCAGGTTCACGCCGACGGTTTTGCCGCTTAAATCGGCGGTCGACTGAATGCTGTCGTTGCCTTTGCGTACCACCAACTGGGCGCCATCAATCACGTACGGCTGTGAGAACAGGAATTTGGCTTCACGCTCCGGCGTAATGGTGATTTGGTTCGAGATGGTATCGATGCGGCCGGTTTCAAGCAGGCCGAATAAGCCGGAGAAGCTGGCGGTGACAAATTCCACGTCATAGTCGTTGCGTTTGCCGATCTCATGCCACACATCGACTTCAAAGCCTTGCAGTTGGTCTTGCTTCACAAACGTGAACGGAAAGTAGCGGCCGGACATGCCGACTTTCACTTCCGTTGCCGCGAAGGCGCTGTGACTGACGGTGAGCGCCAGGGTCAGTGCGGTGAGCGCACGGGTTATCCAGTTTTTCATACTACCACTCCGGGAAATGTCATCATCTTGTGCTAATGGTGGCATCCTATCCGGAGGAAGACGGTTTTTTTAAATAACTTGGAGTTATTTCAAATAACAGTTTGTTAGGCTTGTAAACAAGGGATTGTTCATGACTTTGTGGGTAAGCAGGGGTAAAAGTGTGCTGATCTTGCGGTTTTGTGTGCGATCCATGTGAATAAGTCTGATCTTATTCACTGGATCTGCGATCTCTTTGCTGGCGATCCGGCGCCAGCGGGTATAAAATTGCATCCCTTTTTGTGTTTAGTTATTCAGTGTGGAGTCGAACTTGTCATCTTCGCTATGGTTGCAGTGCCTTCAACGCCTTCAAGAAGAACTCCCTGCAACAGAATTCAGTATGTGGGTTCGACCGCTTCAGGCCGAGTTGAACGACAATACGTTGACCTTGTTCGCACCGAACCGTTTTGTGCTTGATTGGGTTCGCGATAAGTACCTCAACAACATCAATCGTCTGCTGAACGAGTTCTGCGGCAATGACGTGCCGATCCTGCGATTTGAAGTGGGCAGTAAGCCTGTCACCGTGCCGCCACCACAACCGGTCGCGGCTCCTGTTGTGCCGGCTGCGGCGCCTGTCGTGACCACACTGAATGATGAGCCGCCGGCCCGTCATTGGGAGCCGGCCCCGTCGCCGGTGCAGCCGGAATCACAAGCGGGCTACCGCTCGAACGTGAATCCGAAGCATAACTTCAATAACTTCGTGGAAGGTAAGTCGAACCAGTTAGGTTTGGCGGCCTGTCGTCAGGTGGCGGATAACCCGGGCGCGGCTTACAATCCGTTGTTTTTGTACGGTGGTACCGGTTTAGGTAAAACCCACTTGTTGCACGCGGTGGGCAACGCGATTGCCGATCGCAAACCGAACGCCAAAGTGGTGTACATGCACTCTGAGCGTTTTGTGCAGGACATGGTGAAAGCCCTGCAAAACAACGCCATTGAAGAATTCAAACGTTACTACCGCAGCGTTGACGCCTTGTTGATCGATGACATTCAGTTTTTCGCCAACAAAGAGCGCTCTCAGGAAGAGTTCTTCCATACCTTCAATGCGCTGTTGGAAGGTAACCAGCAAATCATCCTGACCTCTGACCGCTACCCGCGTGAAATCAACGGGGTGGAAGATCGTCTTAAGTCCCGCTTTGGCTGGGGCCTGACGGTGGCGATTGAGCCGCCGGAGCTGGAAACCCGCGTCGCGATCCTGATGAAAAAAGCCGAGGATCACAACATCCGTCTGGCCGATGAAGTGGCGTTCTTCATTGCCAAGCGTCTGCGCTCCAATGTCCGCGAACTGGAAGGGGCGTTGAACCGCGTGATTGCCAATGCCAACTTTACCGGCCGCGCGATCACCATTGATTTTGTCCGTGAAGCCCTGCGCGATCTGCTGGCTTTGCAGGAAAAACTGGTCACCATCGATAACATTCAAAAGACGGTGGCTGAGTACTATAAAATTAAGATGGCTGATATGCTGTCCAAGCGTCGCTCGCGTTCGGTTGCCCGTCCTCGTCAGATGGCGATGGCACTGGCCAAAGAGCTGACCAACCACAGTCTGCCGGAAATCGGCGATGCGTTTGGTGGCCGTGACCACACCACGGTGCTGCATGCCTGCCGTAAAATCGAGCAGTTGCGTGAAGAGAGCCACGACATCAAAGAAGACTATTCCAACCTAATCAGAACATTGTCGTCTTAATATGAAATTTACCGTAGCACGCGAACAGTTATTGAAACCCCTTCAGCAGGTTTCCGGTGCCTTGGGTAGCCGCCCATCGCTGCCGATTTTAGGAAATATCCTAATGGTGGTTGAGGACGGTTGTCTGTCCATGACCGGTACCGATCTGGAAGTGGAAATGATCGCCCGTCTGGCCCTGGAAGGGGACTTTGATGCGGGTGCGGTGACAGTGCCGTCGCGTAAATTTTTAGATATCTGCCGTGGCCTGCCGGACACCGCGATGATCACCGTTTCGCTGGAAGGCGACCGTGTCATTATTCGCTCTGGCCGTAGCCGTTACACGTTGTCTGTGTTGCCGGCGGCAGATTTCCCGAACATTGAAGACTGGCAGAGTGAAGTTGAGCTGCGTTTGCCGCAAGGGCGTATGCGTCAGCTGATCGACAGTACCCAGTTCTCGATGGCGCACCAAGATGTGCGTTACTACCTGAACGGTATGCTGTTTGAAACCGACGGTCAGCAGCTGCGTTCGGTGGCGACCGATGGTCACCGTATGGCGGTGTGTGCGATCTCGCTCGATGACACCATGCCGGCCAAACAAATTATCGTACCGCGTAAAGGGGTGATGGAGCTGATGCGTCTGCTCGACAGCCCGGAGGACGAGGTACAGATCCAAATTGGTCACTCCAATATTCGCGCCCAGGTGAATAACTACATCTTCACCTCGAAACTGGTGGATGGCCGTTTCCCGGATTACCGTCGTGTGCTGCCGCAAAACAGCACCAAGGTGGTGGAAGCGAGCTGTGATGAGTTACGTAAAGCGTTTTCCCGTGCGGCGATCCTGTCGAACGAGAAATTCCGTGGCGTACGCGTGAACCTGACAGACGGGGAGATGCGCATTACCGCCAACAACCCTGAGCAGGAAGAAGCGGAAGAATTTTTGGATGTGAACTATCAGGGGGCGCCGTTGGAAATTGGTTTCAACGTCAGCTACGTGCTGGATGTGCTCAATACCCTGAAGTGCGATCAGGTGCGTTGGTCGTTGACCGATGCCAACGCCAGTGCGCTACTGGAAGACAGCGCTAACGGCGATGCCATGTATGTGGTCATGCCTATCAGGCTATAAGACATGGCGTTGACCCGTCTTATTGTCAAAGACTTCCGCAACATTGAAGCCTGCGACTTAACCTTGTCGTCAGGCTTTAATTTTTTGGTCGGTGCCAATGGCAGCGGCAAAACCAGTGTGCTGGAAGCGATCCATTTTCTGGGCCACGGTCGCTCGTTCCGCAGTCATTTGACCGGCCGGGTGATCCGCCATGAACAGCCTGAGCTGTTTGTGCATGGCCGCCTCCAGTCAACCGCCACGCAGATTGAACTGCCGGTGGGCATCAACAAAAAGCGGGATGGCACCACCGAGCTGAAAATCGGTGGGGAAGGTAGCCAAAAACTGGCCCAACTGGCGCAGGTGCTGCCGTTGCAGCTGATCACCCCGGAAGGGTTTGAACTGCTCAGTGGCGGCCCGAAATTTCGCCGCGCCTTCATCGATTGGGGCGTGTTTCATGTGGAGCCGGCGTTTTATCACGCCTGGAGCCGGGTGAAGCGCCTGACCAAACAACGTAATGCCTTGCTCAAAACCGCCCGCAGTTACCGCGAGCTAAGCTATTGGGATCAGGAATTGGCCGTACTGGCTGAAGAGATTGACCAATGGCGCGAGGCGTACCTGACTGAGGTGAAAGCCAAGGCGGCGGAGATCTGCCAGGGCTTTTTGCCTGAATTTGATATCCAACTGGGGTACTACCGTGGTTGGGAGAAAGACACCCCGTATGCTGAGCTGTTGCGTCGCAATTTTGAGCGTGATTGCCTGCTGGGGTATACCGCCAGTGGTCCGCACAAGGCTGATTTGCGGATCAAGGTGGCCGGTACACCGGTCGAGGATGTGCTTTCCCGTGGCCAGCTCAAGCTGATGGTGTGTGCATTGCGTTTAGCGCAAGGGGTACATTTAACCGAAGCGACGGGCAAGCAGTGTATATATTTAATTGATGATTTTGCTTCCGAGCTGGATAGCCATCGTCGCACCCTGTTAGCACAACGGCTTCAGGCCACTGGCGCCCAAGTGTTTATCAGTGCGATCAGCATTGAGCAGATAGCTGAAATGCATGATGAAAATGGCAAGATGTTTCATGTGGAACACGGTAAAATAACCGCAGGATAATTTAAGCGAGAGTAACTCAATGTCCAACAACTACGATTCATCAAGTATCAAGGTATTAAAAGGCCTTGATGCGGTACGTAAGCGCCCAGGGATGTACATTGGCGACACCGATGACGGCACTGGTTTGCACCACATGGTCTTTGAGGTTGTCGATAACTCTATCGATGAAGCGCTTGCGGGTCACTGTGAAGATATTATTGTCACCATCCATGAAGATGGTTCGGTGTCGGTGAGCGATGATGGTCGTGGTATTCCGACAGAAATGCACCCAGAAGAAGGGGTGTCGGCGGCAGAAGTGATCATGACCGTGCTGCACGCTGGCGGTAAGTTTGACGATAACTCCTATAAGGTATCCGGTGGTCTGCACGGCGTGGGTGTATCCGTAGTGAACGCCCTGTCTGAGAAGGTGGAACTGACTATCCACCGTGGCGGCCACATTCACCAACAAATCTACCATCACGGTGAGCCACAAGCGCCATTGGCGGTGATTGGCGATACTGACCGCACCGGTACCCGTATCCGTTTCTGGCCAAGTGCAGACACGTTCACCAACATTGAATTCCATTACGAAATTCTGGCAAAACGCCTGCGCGAGCTGTCTTTCCTGAACTCTGGCGTATCGATCAAACTGATTGATGAGCGTGAAGAAGGCAAGATGGACCACTTCATGTACGAAGGCGGTATCCAAGCGTTTGTTCAGCACCTGAACCGTAATAAAACCCCGATCCACCAGAAAGTATTCCATTTTAACCTTGAGCGTGAAGACGGTATCGCGGTGGAAGTGGCGATGCAGTGGAACGATGGTTTCCAGGAAAACATCTACTGTTTCACCAACAACATTCCACAGCGTGACGGTGGTACTCACCTGGCGGGCTTCCGTGGTGCGTTGACCCGTACCCTGAACAACTTCATGGACAAAGAAGGCTACTCGAAGAAAGCCAAAACTGCGACCTCTGGCGATGATGCCCGTGAAGGTTTGACGGCGGTGGTATCGGTGAAAGTGCCGGATCCGAAGTTCTCTAGCCAGACCAAAGATAAACTGGTTTCGAGCGAAGTGAAGCCGGCGGTTGAATCCACCATGGGTGAGAAGCTGAGCGAGTTCTTGCTGGAAAACCCGTCTGACGCGAAAACCGTATGTACCAAAATTATTGATGCGTCCCGTGCCCGTGAAGCGGCGCGTAAAGCCCGTGAAATGACCCGTCGTAAAGGCGCGTTAGATTTGGCTGGCCTACCAGGTAAACTGGCGGACTGTCAGGAAAAAGACCCAGCATTGTCTGAACTCTACATTGTGGAAGGGGACTCAGCGGGCGGCTCTGCGAAGCAGGGACGTAACCGTAAGAACCAGGCTATCCTGCCGCTGAAAGGTAAGATCCTGAACGTAGAGAAAGCCCGTTTTGACAAAATGCTGTCTTCACAGGAAGTGGCAACGCTGATCACGGCCATGGGTTGTGGTATCGGCCGTGATGAATACAATCCGGACAAACTGCGTTACCACAGCATCATCATCATGACCGATGCCGACGTCGATGGTTCGCACATTCGTACGCTACTGTTGACTTTCTTCTACCGTCAAATGCCTGAGCTGATCGAGCGTGGTCATATCTTCATTGCCCAGCCACCGCTGTACAAAGTGAAGAAAGGCAAGCAAGAGCAGTACATTCAGGATGACGAAGACATGAGCCAGTACCAGGTGACCTTGGCACTGGACAACGCGGCACTGTTCACGGCAGAAGGCGCACCGGCCATTTCAGGTGAAGCGCTGGAAGCCTTGGTGAAGCAGTTCAACAACGCCGGTAAGCTGGTGGAACGCATGAGCCGCCGTTACCCAACACTGCTGCTGAATGAGTTCATCTACCAGCCACGTTTGGCGGTTGAATCGCTGGCGGATCAAGCGGCAGTAGAAGCATGGTTGCAGCCATTGGTGGCAGCACTGAATGCCAAGCAGTCGGGCGAGAGCCAGTACAGTGCGAAAGTGATCCGTGATGAAGAGCAGGGTGTGTGGCTGCCGAAAGTGACCGTTCGTACCCACGGTGTGGATCACGAGCACCCACTGAGCCTGGATCTGCTGAACTCGAAAGAGTACAGCAAGCTGGCGGATATGTCTGAAGCGCTGCATGAATTGCTGGAAGACTCTGCGTATGTTCAGCGTGGCGAGCGTAAGCAGCCGATCAGCAGCTTCAAAGAAGCGTTGGATTGGTTGATCAAAGAATCCCGTCGTGGTCTGAGCCTGCAGCGATACAAAGGTCTGGGTGAGATGAACCCAGAGCAGCTATGGGAAACCACCATGGATCCTGAATCGCGTCGTATGATGCAGGTGACCATCAATGATGCCGTAGCGGCGGATGAGCTGTTCACCACATTGATGGGTGATCAGGTTGAACCGCGTCGTCACTTCATTGAAGCGAACGCCCTGAACGCTAACCTGGATATTTAATTTTAAAGATTACATCTAGGTAGCCCATTTGGGATAGCGAACGTCATGCCTCGCGCCTGACGAAACAAAAAACGCCGCACGCTGTTGTGGCGTTTTTTTTGTCTTTTTTTCGCCATACGGGGTTGGAAACGTTTTGCCGCATCCACATATCTATTAATGAAAAGCAGGTAATGAAGAGCAGGGTGCCATAGGTTGGGCCCGCGTTGTACTTGTCCCTGAAGGGAGAGTCGCTTCATGACTGCGATGACAACATTGCTTCTAAGAAGGATATCACCATGCGTAATCTTGATTTCACACCCCTATACCGTTCTGCGATTGGCTTTGACCGTTTGTTTAATCAAATGGAAAAACAAGCCGCCAATAACAATGCCGGTTACCCTCCGTACAATATCGAACAGCAAGACGAGCACCACTACCGCATTACTATGGCGGTGGCCGGTTTTGCCGAGTCGCAACTGGATATTACGCAACAGCAAAACAAGCTGATTGTGCGTGGCACCCGTGAAGGGCAGCCCGAGGTGGCCCGTGAGTACCTGTACCAAGGCATTGCAGAGCGCGATTTTGAACGTAAGTTCCAGCTGGCTGATTACGTGAAAGTGATTGGGGCCCAGATGGAAAACGGCTTGCTGCATATCGATCTGGAACGCGAAATTCCGGAAGAGCAGAAGCCGCGTAAAATTGCGATTAACGGCCGTCAGTTGCTGGAAAGCGAATAAGCATGACGCTGTCAGTTAACAGCGGTTATCGGAATCGTCGTTAACGAAAAAAGGTGTGAAAGGTCAGCGAAGGCTGACCTTTTTTATTGCCTGAATATCACGCTCAACAGCGTGAGAGGGGTAAAGCTTACCGTTGAGTGGTGTTGCCGCGTTTCACGTGAAACGTTTATCACCGACATCGTTAGTCATTAACCGGCTTGATAGGCGGCCGCCACTTCTTCTGCAATGATCGCAATGCCTTTTTGCATCACCTCATCACTTTGAACGTAGTTCATGCGCAGGCATTCATGGCCGTGTTGCCAGTCGTCCTCCAAGCCAATAAAGAAATACTCGCCCGGCACAATCAGTACGCCACGCGCTTTTAAGCGGCGGTAGAGTTCCAGCGTGCTGATCGGTAGATCCTTAAACCACAGCCAGAGGAAAATGGCGCCTTCCGGTTTGTGAATACGAAAGCGGGGATCGGGAATGGCAGCCTGCAAGCGCGACACGGCATGTTGGGCCTTGCGTAAGTAATACGGCTTGATGACGTTTTCACTCAGCGGCAGTAAGTCGTTGCGCTTGATCATCTGATGGGCTATGGCCGGGCCGACACTGCCGGGTGCCAGACTCAATACTCCGTTCATATTGGCCATGGCGGTAATGATATCGGCATGGGCGATCACGATGCCGCAACGCACGCCGGGCAAGCCCAGTTTGGACAGGCTCATGCACAGAATCGTGTTGCTGTTCCAGAACGGTTTAACCGACTCAAAGATGATATCCGGGAACGGGGTGCCGTAGGCATTATCGATGATCAGCGGAATATTGTGGGCGCGGGCAAGGGCATCCAGTTTGGCAATTTCTGCATCGGTCAGTACATTGCCGGTCGGGTTGGTGGGACGAGATGCACAAATTGCCCCGATGTGCTCATCCACCACAAGGCGGTCAAAGTCGACATGGTATTTGAATTGCCCGTTATCGAGCAGGGTGATTTCCGGCCGGTAGGAGATGAACATGTCATCGCTCAGGCCGGTATCGCCATAGCCAATGTATTCCGGCGCCAAAGGAAGCAGAATTTTTTTCTTGCCGTGGGCGGTGTCGCCGGCGAGCAAGTTGAACAGATTGAAAAAGGCGCTTTGGCTGCCGTTGGTCAGGGCGATGTTGTCTGCGGTGATCGGCCAGCCGTACTGTTGGTGTAACAGGGCGGCCAGGGATTGCAGAAAGGTGTCCTTGCCCTGCGGGCCATCATAGTTGGTGAGCGCTTGGGTCAACTCGCCACTGTCGGCCATCTCTCGGCACAGTGCGGTAAAGTAGTCGACCATTTCCGGGATTTGCGCGGGGTTACCGCCGCCCAACATAATCGCATTGGGGGTGCGTAGACCGTCGTTCAAATCATCCATTAATTGGGTGATCGCAGAATAGCGGGCGAACTTGTCACCGAATGTAGAAAACTCCATGTTTATACTTCTGACCTCGGTTGGTGAATTGTCTGTCTCGTGTGCAATATGGTTATGATGTGTGTTGTGTTCGTCCTCAACATACCGCAATGCGCGGGGCAGGAAAAGCAGATTGAAGGGGCGGTGAGGGTGTTTTTATCGGGTGGCTTTCGGATGAGTGCAAGGGCGTTTCACGTGAAACCGGTGTAATGAGCCTGGTATGGCAACGAGAGAGGTGTGTGGTGAGGATTGGGTAAGCGCGTGATGGGGGCTGTGAAGAAAACGGGCGTGGGGGGCGTGAGTCGCATGCGGCAGGCATAAAAAAGCCCCGATCGAGATCAGGGCTTAGGCGTACGTAACGCTGAATTACTTCTGAAGCAGAGAGATATCCGCCACTTTCAGGAATTCGTTACGCAGTAGGTTCAGCATAGTCAGACGGTTCACTTTCAGTGCTTCGTCATCTGCCATTACCATCACGTTGTCGAAGAACGCATCAACTGCTTCACGCAGGTTCGCCAGCTCAGACAGTGCCTGCTGGTAGTTACCCGCTGCAAAGACCGGTGCCAGTGTCGCTAGCATCGCTTCTACGTCTTTCGCCAGTGCTTTTTCTGCGTCTTCAATCAGTAGTGACTGATCGATGTTCGCGGCCAATTCACCGTCGAATTTCGCCAGGATGTTACCCACACGCTTGTTCGCGGCTGCCAGAGATTCTGCCGCATCCAGTGAACGGAAGTGGCTGACGGCTTTCACACGCTTGTCGAAATCAGCAGGCTGGGTTGGACGACGTGCCAATACTGCTTGGATCACATCCACGCTGTGGCCTTCGTCTTGGTACCATGCACGGAAACGACCTAGCATGAATTCCAACACTTCTTCTTCCACGTTCTGGTTGGTTAGCTTACCGTCCAGCAGTTCACGGGCTTTGCCGATCAGGGCCACAAGGTCCAGATCGTAGCCGTTTTCTACGATGATACGTAGGATGCCCAATGCCGCACGACGCAGCGCAAATGGGTCACTGCCTTTTGGTGCCTGACCGATACCGAAGATACCCACTAGGGTGTCTAGCTTGTCAGCCATTGCAACCGCAGCCGATACCGCTGTGCTTGGTAGGGCATCGCCTGCGAAACGTGGCATGTACTGCTCGTTCAGCGCCAGTGCCACTTCTTCTGCTTCACCGTCGTGGCGTGCGTAGTGCATGCCCATCACACCTTGGGTGTCAGTGAATTCGAAGACCATAGAGGTCATCAGATCACACTTCGACAGCAGACCCGCACGTTCAGCGTGCTCGATGTTTGCACCGATTTGTGGGGCGATGAAGCCAGCCAGCGCAGTGATACGATCCGTCTTGTCACGTAGGCTACCTAGTTGCTTCTGGAACAGTACGTTATCCAATTCAGGCAGACGTTCAATCAACGGACGCTTACGGTCAGTGTTGAAGAAGAACTCGGCGTCAGCAAGACGTGGGCGAACCACTTTCTCGTTACCGCTGATGATTTGGCTTGGATCTTTCGAGATGATGTTTGATACGAAGATGAACTTCGGTAGCAGTTTGCCCGCCGCGTCGTACACTGGGAAGTACTTCTGATCGCCTTTCATGGTGTAAACCAAGGCTTCAGACGGCACTTTCAGGAACTCTTCTTCGAATGACGCCGTCAGTACTACCGGCCATTCAACCAATGAGGTCACTTCTTCAACCAGATCATCTTCCAGATCGGCGATACCGCCAACCGCTTGTGCGGCTTGCTGTGCATCTGCCAGGATGATGGCTTTACGGGCTTCGTAGTTCGCCATCACTTTGCCGCGCTCTTCCAGTAGCGTCAGGTACTGATCAGCGTGGTCGATAGTGATTTCAGCTTCACCCATGAAACGGTGGCCACGGATGATACGGCCAGATTCCACACCCAGAATGGTGCCCGGGATCAGCTCGTCACCCAATAGCATGGTCAGGGTTTTCACCGGACGGATGAACTGTGTCTCTTTGTCACCCCAACGCATTGGCTTTGGAATAGGCAGTTTTGCCAGCGCGTTTGCCGCCAGTTCACATAGCAGTGATTGTGCCGCTTGGCCTTTCACTTCTTGTTTGAACAGGAGCCATTCGCCTTTGTCCGTGACCATGCGCTCAGCTTGCTCAACGGTGATACCGTTGCCGCGTGCCCAGCCTTGTGCCGCTTTCGTCGGGTTACCGTCAGCGTCAAACGCAGAAGCAACCGCAGGACCACGCTTCTCGACCACTTTGTCTGCCTGGCCTTCTGCCAGTGCCGTCACTTTCAGTGCCAGACGACGTGGTGCGGCGTACCATTCGATACCCTGGTGAGCAAGATCGGCTGCACTCAGTTCTGCGGCGAAGTTGTCAGCAAAGGCTTGCGCCAGTGTACGCAGTGCTTTTGGTGGTAGCTCTTCCGTACCCAGTTCAATTAGGAAATTCTTTTCGCTCATGCCGTGCCCTTACTTATTAGTTTTACACATAGGGAAGCCCAGGGCTTCACGAGATGCGTAGTACGCTTCGGCAACTTGCTTAGTCAGGTTGCGGATACGCAGGATGTAACGCTGGCGCTCTGTCACAGAGATCGCTTTGCGAGCATCAAGTAGGTTGAAAGCATGGCCGGCTTTTAGGATGCGCTCGTATGCCGGTAGTGGCAGTGGCGTGTCCAGTTCAAGCAGGGTTTTACATTCTTTTTCACACTGATCGAAGAAAGTGAACAGGAAGTCCACGTCAGCGTGTT
The DNA here is from genome assembly GCF_001029435.1 of Photobacterium aphoticum. Classification (GTDB taxonomy): domain Bacteria; phylum Pseudomonadota; class Gammaproteobacteria; order Enterobacterales; family Vibrionaceae; genus Photobacterium; species Photobacterium aphoticum. Next base: position 66,101 of record NZ_LDOV01000002.1, read on the forward strand.
CGAAGTTGTACGTTGACTGTTCTACTTCGTTCTGGTGGAAAATGTCACCGTAGGTCACTTTACCTAGCGGGCCATCGGTCCAGACCAGATCGTACACCGAGTCTACACCCTGGATGTACATGGCAAGACGCTCGATACCGTAGGTGATTTCGCCTGTAACCGGCTTACACTCAAGGCCGCCGACCTGCTGGAAGTAGGTGAACTGTGTCACTTCCATTCCGTTCAACCAAACTTCCCAGCCCAGACCCCAGGCACCCAATGTCGGGTTTTCCCAGTTGTCTTCTACAAAGCGGATGTCGTGTACTTGGGTGTCGATGCCCAGCGCTTCCAGTGAACCCAGGTACAATTCCTGGATGTTGTCTGGTGATGGCTTGATGATCACCTGGAACTGGTAGTAGTGCTGTAGGCGGTTAGGGTTTTCACCGTAACGGCCATCGGTTGGACGGCGAGAAGGTTGTACATACGCCGCTGCAATTGGCTCTGGACCTAACGCACGTAGACATGTCATTGGGTGAGAGGTACCTGCACCGACTTCCATGTCCAATGGCTGTACGATAGTACAACCTTGTTGGCCCCAGTAATCCTGCAGCGCGAGGATCATGCCCTGAAAGGTTTTAATGTCGAATTTCTGCATTGTCAGCTTCGCGTGATTGATGGATAAATGGATTTTACGTAACTATCCAGTATACCTCGCCAGCCTTTACGCTAGTAGGGTTTGTGCATGTTTTTTGGTCATCTTTATTTAAATTGCGCAATTTGCTGTGGGAAAGGCAGAGTGCCTCGTGGAATTTTACATTGCTCTGATATCCATTGGATTGGGATGCGTACAATGCGACTATCATCAATGTCATTAGTGGGTGGGAGATCCCATCGCTAATTCGCATACACAATAACATCGGCCAGACGCCGAGCTGAGTAAGTAGGATAACGAAGATGGATTTGACGATTAGCGCTAAATCGAGCAAATGGGTCCGTAACATGGTATTCGCCACCGCAGCGGCGGTCGTGGCGACAGGCTGTTCGACCACTAACCCTTACACCGGTGAATCGCAAACAGCGAAAGCGACCACAGGTTCTGTGATCGGTGCTATCGCTGGTGCGGCCATTGGTGTGGCGTCATCAAGCAAGAGCGATCGCGGTAAAGGTGCCCTGATTGGTGCCGCTTCCGGTGCGGCATTGGGTGGTGGCATCGGCTACTACATGGACGTGCAGGAAGCTGAGCTCCGTAAGCAGCTGCAATCAACCGGTATCAGTGTGTCCCGTGACGGTGACAACATTGTGCTGCACATGCCAAACGCGATCACCTTTGGTTTTGATCAGACGGATCTGAGTGCGACAGCGAAAAAAGCGTTGTACAACGTGTCGTTAGTGGTGAAAGAGTACGATAAGACCATGCTGAACGTGTATGGCTTTACCGATAGCACCGGTGCGGATGCGTATAACCTGCGTCTGTCTCAGGTACGTGCAAGCGAAGTGAGCAACCAGTTGATGCGTGATGGCGTGGCTAGCAACCGTATCGTGACCAAAGGCATGGGTGAAGCCCATCCGATTGCGTCAAACAACTCTGAGCAAGGCCGTGCGGAAAACCGCCGAGTTGAAATTGTATTGTCACCACGCTCGTAATCGCGGCGGGGAATGACTGTTGATGAAGGGGCATGATGCCCCTTTTTTTGTGCCTCCCGTTTTTGTGCGCGGTCGGATTAGGGCGTGGCATGGGTTGATCCTCCCTGAGGGGATCGTTACAATTGCGCTTCCTTTGGGGAGTAGCCGCTTGTCCTAACAAGACCACCGTCAACACATTTGAAGCACATCTTCATGGCGTTGGTGACTCACACAATCCCTACACGTGAGTTTGGCGAGACCATTGGTAAACCAGCATGAACCGGGGTGGGGCGTGCCTGTTTACCTGTGGTTTTTTGTTGTCCTCGCCCCCAAGAGCCTGTCGTGAGTGTTTTAGCTGTATCCATTACTACCGTTGCGTTAGCCGAGATTGGGGATAAAACCCAACTGCTGTCTTTGCTGTTAGCCAGCCGTTACCGCAAACCTGTTCCTATTATTTTGGCGATTTTCTTTGCCACCATTGCCAACCATGCGCTGGCGGCGTGGCTGGGTGTGGTCGTGGCCGATTACCTGACCCCCGAGGTCCTCAAATGGGTGCTGGTGGTGAGCTTTGTGGCCATGGCGGGGTGGATTTTGATCCCTGATAAACTCGATGATGAGGAAACCCTTTCCAACCGTGGGCCGTTCATTGCCAGTTTCATTGCCTTCTTTGTGGCAGAAATTGGCGACAAAACGCAGGTGGCCACCACCATGTTGGGCGCCAATTACCACGATGCGCTGGTGTGGGTGATCCTCGGCACCACCATCGGCATGCTGCTGGCCAATGTGCCGGTGGTGTTGATCGGGAAATTGTCGGCAGAGCGCATGCCATTAGGGGCGATCCGTAAAATCACCGCGTGCCTGTTCTTGATTTTGGCCGTCGGCGCGGCATTGGGGTTATAAGCCAAGAACGGCCGAGATACACCGAGTGACAGAGCGCGTTTCACGTGAAACCTGCGCCACGCCCGTCGCCCGAAGACCTGTCAGGGTTTGAGAAATTGTGCGGTGATGCACAAGGGTGAATGACAATGGTGTGACGGCTGAGCAAAGTGTGAGGCGGACTGCGGTGTGCGTTGAGTGGGCATGCTAGGGTAAGGCTGTGAGTCTGATCGAGGCGTGTTGAGGAGGGGTTATGGACCGTTTTCTTGCAATATCACCACAGAGTCAGTTTTGGCTGTTCAATCTGGCACTCGCACTGAACATTCTGGGGATGGTACTGACTGACATGTGGCTGCCGATGGTGGTGGGCGCATTGGTGATGACGTACTTATCCGTTGATGCGTTGGTGCGGATCCGCTATGTCATTCCGATGAAAAAGGAGATGCGGGATTTGCGCCATGAGCTGGAAAAAGCCCAGCGCCAATTGCGTGAGAGTAGCGAAACCAGCTACCGCGACTGATCCCTCTAACATGCAAAAGGCAGCTCATTGAGCTGCCTTTTTTAGTCGCGGCCTTTCTTGATCAGAAAGCGGTACGGCACCGTGTCGGTGTCAGCCGCGACTAAGGTGTGATCCATAAAGCGACAGAAGCTTGGAATATCACGGGTGGTCGACGGATCGTCGGCGGTGATCAGCAAGGTATCACCGTCTGCCATTTTCCTTACGGTCTTACGCACCATCATCACCGGCTCTGGGCAGCGCAGTCCTTCTGCATCGAGTGTATGGGTGGCATTGTCAAAATGTGCAGTCATAGCATTTACAGGTTATTGCGGGGAAGGCGTGATCATACCGATGGGCAAGAATTAATCAATAAGGGTTGGCAAAGAAGGGTAAAGCGTGTAACGTAATTAACAAGTCGTTAACGTTAACTTCTGATGGATTAGGAGGAATTATGTTGACTCAGATGGATCGCCTGACCATTTACGCGGTGCTGTGTTTTATCACTTTTTGTACCTTACTTTTACGCGCACCGGAAGACACCAGCTTGATCACCCTGGGCGGGTTGATCGCAGCGGCATTGGGGTTATGGCTGGAATTAACCCAGTCGGCGGAACTCGAAGAAGAAGAGCCGTGATCCCACACCTCTCAACACACTCCCAGTTTTCTTGGGCTTCCCCGCTTTTTGAGCGGGATTTTTTTTATTGGGCACGACATAATTAGCCACAGACTCGATCATAAAAGGTTAGCTATGGAGCTCGAAGAAGTTTATCGCCGGGATTTGAACTTGCTGGTGGCATTGAAGGTGCTGCTGGAAGAAGGCAGTGTCAGCAAAGCGGCTGTGCGGCTTAATTTAAGTCAGTCGGCGATGAGTCGCGTATTAGGGCGATTGCGTGATTTGCTGGGGGATCCGCTGTTTACCCGTCAGGGTCAGCGCTTGCTGCCGACCGAACGCGCGCTTGAGCTCAATGAGCTGCTTAACGAGCCGTTGGAGTCGATGCGTACCCTGCTGACCCCCAACGATTTCCAGCCCCATGCCTGCCAGCAACGTTTTGTGATTGCCACCACCGATTACGCCATGCAGACGATTTTGCCGTTTGCCCTGCCGCGTATTTACAGCGAAGCGCCGGCCATCTCGTTGGAGTTTGCCCCGCTGCAGCACGATCACATGCTGACGCAGCTCACCTCTGATGGCTGTGACATGGCGATCTGCCGCCCGACCGGGCCGGTGGAGCCGCTGTGCAGCGATCACTTAGGGCGTGTGAGCGTGTTTTGTATGTTGTCCAAACACCACCCGCTGGCGGACGCAGAGCTGACCGTGCAGGATTACCTGACCTATCCGCACGCCATGATTGCCATCAGTGATGGGGTGAAGGCCCTGATTGATGAGGCACTGCGTGGCTATCCGGCCCGTAAGATGGCATTGCGGGCATACCATTTGGAAGCGGCGCTGGCGATTGTTGAAACCATGCCATTGATCATTACGGTGCCGGCGGATTTGGCGTACCTGGTGGCAGACAAACATGACTTGGTGGTGAAACCGCTGCCGTTTGAGTTTAAGCCGTTTGATTATTCGCTGATCTGGCATCCGCGTTGTGAACACTCTGCGCCGCAGATCTGGCTGCGCCAGTTGATCAAAGAAGAGTGTGGCAAGCTGATTGATAAGCGCGTGCATGACTTGGGGTTGATTTAATCCCGCTTTATTCACGCGCATGTCTGGACAAAACATCCGATAAAAAAAGGCCAGCGCGAGGCTGGCCAATGTAGTCACGTTGCCTAGACAGGCAAAGTCTTCTCTTATTCGTTCGGGCTTATTTCAGCTTGATCACCACACGACCGGTGATTTGGCCGTTGGTGATCGCTTCTGCGCATGCTGGTACGTCTTCCAGTGCCACTTCACGGCACGCTTGTTCAAAGAAGCTCGCTGGTAGTAGTTCACCCAGACGCTGCCACGCTTTTTGGCGCTTCTCAAATGGGCACATCACAGAATCAATACCCAGCAGTTTCACGTTACGCAGGATGAATGGCATTACCGTTGTTGGCAGATCAAAACCACCCGCTAGACCACAAATAGCCACTGCGCCATCGTAATCCACTTGTGCCAATACTTTCGCCAGCATGTTGCTGCCCACGGTATCAATGGCACCGGCCCACAGTTGTTTTTCCAGTGGACGCGCGGGTTCTGCAAACTCGCTGCGCTCGATCACGCGCGTTGCCCCCAGAGATTTCAGTAGCTCACCGTTTTCTTCAACGCGGCCTGTCACTGCGACAACCTTGTAGCCCAACTGAGACAGTAGGGTTACCGCCACAGAGCCCACACCGCCGCTGGCACCTGTTACTAGAATTTCACCCGATTCAGGGGTTAGACCTGCATCCACCAATGCTTGTACACACAGCATCGCAGTAATACCGGCTGTACCGATCATCATGGTTTGCTTGCCGTCAAGGTTGCTCGGCATGGGTACCAGCCAGTCTGCTTTCAGACGGGCACGCTCAGCCATGCCGCCCCAGTGGCCTTCACCCACACCCCAGCCAGTCAGTACCACTTTGTCACCTGCTGTGTAACGGGCATCGGCAGATTCAACAACCGTACCGGTCAAGTCGATGCCGGGTACCATTGGGAACTGGCGTACGATGCGGCCTTTACCGGTGATCGCCAGACCGTCTTTGTAGTTTAGCGATGAGTAGTCGACATCGATCAGGACATCGCCTTCTGGAAGTTGGCTGTTATCAAGTTGCTCGATGGAAACAAGGGTTTTTTTGTCTTCTTGGTTTAGTACCAGTGCCTTAAACATGGGATGCTCCGAATTCACAAGCGGATGAAATTGACTATGAGTGTAGACGGTAAATAACTATGAATGAAATGAATCTTAATCATTTTATCTATGTATTTAGTGCATAAATAGGTAATAAATAAGAGGTAAGACAAGGAGATAGGGTGTAACGGGCGGCAGAAGCCGGCGGTTTTCTCTCTGTCGGCGATTGGCCGGCATAAAAAAGTCGCCGAAGCGACTTTTGAGAGAATGGTTGAGCCGGTAGTGATGGCGCGTGATCTATGCCTTTACGCGTTCAAAGACGGTCGCGATCCCTTGCCCCAAGCCAATACATAAGGTGGCAATACCATATTGGGCATCTTGCTGCGCCATGATATTCAGCAGGCTGGTACTGATCCGGGCACCGGACGCCCCGAGCGGATGGCCCAAGGCGATCGCCCCGCCGTGCAGGTTCACTTTGTCATCCATCTCTTCGAGCAAGTCGAGTGCCTGCAAACACGGCAGCGATTGTGCGGCGAAGGCTTCGTTAATTTCTACCACATCGATATCGGCCAGTGTCAGTTTGGCCCGTTGCAATGCTCGGTGTACGGCGGGTACCGGGCCGTATCCCATGATGGAGGGGTCACAGCCTGCCACCGCCATGGCCTTGATACGGGCACGGATCGGCACACCCAGTGCGTGGGCGGTGTCTTCATCCATCAGTAGCATGCCGGCGGCACCGTCAGACAAGGCAGAAGCATTGCCGGCCGTGACGGTACCATGGGCCGGATCAAACACCGGCTTGAGGGTGGCGAGGCTGTCGGCGGTGGTATCCGGGCGGATCACTTCATCGTGGCGGAATAAGGCCAACGCTCCCAGGCTGTCGTGGCCTTCCGTCGGTAAGATTTCCGCGTTGAATTGTCCGGCTTCGGTTGCGGCATGCGCGCGTTGATGGGAGCGGGCGGCAAAGGCGTCTTGTTGGGCACGGCTGATCCCGTATTGGCGGGCGAGCAGCTCAGCGGTCAGGCCCATCATGCCTGCTGCCTGCGCGACAGACTTTGACAACCCCGGATGGATATCGACCCCGTGCGTCATCGGAACATGCCCCATGTGCTCTACGCCGCCGATCAAGCAGATAGAAGCATCACCCACCATGATGGCACGGGCGGCATCGTGCAGGGCTTGCATGGATGAACCACACAAACGGTTAACGGTGGTGGCAGGCACGGTATGCGGGATCCCGGCTAACAAGGCGGCATTGCGGCCGATGTTGAAGCCTTGCTCCAGCGTTTGTTGCACACACCCCCAGTAGATATCGTCAATCTGGGCCGGATCGATCTGGGGATGACGTTGGAGCAACCCCTGCATGACATGGGCGGACAGGGTATCAGCCCGAACATGGCGAAAAGCCCCGCCTTTTGAGCGTCCCATCGGGGTGCGAAGACAATCAACAATCACAACAGATTTCATGGGCTTCTCCTCATCCTAAGTCAATGGTCGCCGGGGCGGGGATGGGATAGTAGGTGTCCCCTTGGGCGGCTTTGGCACGTAACCCGTCAGGCACCTGATAGATCGGGCCTAAATGGGCATAACGATCGGCGAGGGCGACGTATTCTGCCAGCCCCATGGTATCGAGATAACGGAACGGGCCGCCATGGAACGGTGGGAACCCCAGGCCGTACACCAGCGCCATGTCTGCTTCTGCCGGGCTGGCAATGATGCCTTCTTCTAAACAGCGCACCACTTCGTTAATCATCGGGATCATCATGCGGGCGATCACGGTGGCCTCATCAAACGTGTGGGGCTCGCTTTGGGTTGTCGCTAATAAGGTGAGGGTATCGGGATCGTACGTTTTCTTCGGTTTGCCTTTGCGATCGAGGGTATAGCGGTAGAAGCCGGCACCGCTTTTCTGGCCAAAGCGTTGAGCCTGGAACAGGGCATCGAGCGGGTCGTGAGCAGGGATCGCCATGCGTTCCGGAAAGCCTTTCGCCATGACCTGTTGGGCATGATGGGCGGTATCGATGCCGACCACATCCAGCAGATATGCCGGACCCATCGGCCAGCCAAATTGGTGCTCCATGATGCGATCCACGGCGGTAAAGTCCGCGCCGTCTTGCAGCAGGCGGCTAAAACCGGCGAAGTACGGGAACAGCACGCGGTTGACAAAAAAGCCCGGGCAGTCGTTGACCACGATGGGGGATTTGCCCATTTGGGCCGCATACGCGACAACGCGTTGCAATGTGGCGTCGGAGGTGTGCGGACCGCGAATGATTTCCACCAAGGGCATGCGGTGAACCGGATTGAAAAAGTGCATGCCACAAAAGTTCTCGGGACGACTCAGCGCCTGGGACAACAAGGTAATAGGAATGGTGGACGTATTGGAGGTGATCACTGTGTCTTCACGGACGTGGGCTTCGACCTCGCGCAGCACACCGGCCTTGATGGCCGGATCTTCAATCACCGCTTCCACCACCACATCGACACTGTCAGCGTCAGCATAATGCAGTGTGGGATGAATACTGGCCAGTATCTGCGCCATCGTTATGCCATCCATGCGGCCCCGTGCCAGTTGCTTGTTCAGCAGTTTGGCCGCTTCCTGCATCCCTAGATCTAATGCCTCTGTACGAATGTCTTTCAAGATCACCGGCACGCCTTTGCGGGCTGACTGATAGGCGATCCCTCCTCCCATGATCCCCGCACCCAGTACCATCGCATGGCGGGTGGGCATTCCGCTTTGGGCGGCGTGTTTCGCCTGGCCTTTGATGTACTGATCATTGAGGAAAATGCCGACCAGCGCCTGCGCGGCATCGGTCTTGGTCAGTGGGACAAAGTAAGTATTCTCGATGGCCAGTGCTTCATCTCGCTCACAGCCAGCGGCGGCTTCAATGGTGTGAATGGCCGTCATGGGGGCGGGGTAATGCGGCCCGGCTTTGTGCGCCACCATGGCTTTGGCAGTGGAAAAACTCATGGTCGCTTCGGTGGTATTGAGGGCTAACGGCGCCTTTTTTTGCGTGCGACGTTGCTGCCAGTTCAGCTCACCGTTGATCGCCGCGTTGAGCATGTTCAGTGCCGCCGCCTGTAAGTGCTCCGGCGCGACCACGGCATCCACCAATCCGAGGGCTAAGGCGTCATGGGCGCGTTTGTCTTGCCCGGTGGCAATCATCGTCATGGCGGGATCAGCGCCAATCAAGCGGGGCAGACGCACGGTACCGCCAAAGCCGGGCATGATGCCGAGCTTGGTTTCCGGCAGGCCGATACGGGCTTGCGTATCAGCCAGGCGAAAATCGGTCGCTAAGAGGCACTCACACCCGCCGCCTAAGGCATACCCGTTAATGGCAGATAAGGTAGGGACGGGCAGATCTTCGAGTCGGTTGAAAATACGGTTGGCGTAGGTGAGCCAGTGAGAGAGCGCCTCCGTGGGCAGGGCAAACAGACTGAGGAACTCTTTGATATCGGCCCCGACAATGAAGGCATCATGGCCGGATGTCAGGAGTAAGCCTTTGAGATCGGGAGTGGCATACAGTGCCTGTAACGCCTGATCCAGTTGGCCAAGGGTATGAAGGTCGAATTTGTTGATAGCGCCGGGAGCTTGAAAGCACAGCTCTGCAATGCCGTCTCCGCGATCGCGAACGAATAGGGTGTCACCGTGGTAAATCATAGGCTATCTCCATGAGGCCCAGTTTGCGCTGGAACGATTTTCACTGGTTAGACCTGTCGCAAGGCTATGTTCTAGTGTGAACCCGATATGCAACGATTACAACACCTATTTTAAACATTTGTTTAACTTGGTTTGGTGCAAAACTTGGAGATAACGCACAATCTGTGCGGTAAATGAAGGTGTTTTATGCTTTTTTTCAATGGATTATGTTTTCTGGGAAATGCTTCCAGAAATTACATATCGTTAACCTTGTTAACTGGTATTTATCAACATGGCCGTTGTAAATGGATTGACCGCAGTATAGGGCTGCGGGAATTATCCAATCGAAGGATCGATAGATATGAAGACAAAGCTGACGTTTGCCGCAGCAGCATTGGCGGCCGCCCTTCTGCCTGCGACAGGTCAGGCGGTGCTGATGAAGCCTGCCCCTGTCCATGGCCCGCACATTGATTTGAGCTGGGTGCCGGATTTGCCACCGGGTGATCCGCTGTTTACTCATCAATGGCACTTGCGTAATACCGGCCAGACTGCCTTTTCACAATCGGCGGGCACACCGGGACAAGACATGAACCTCTGGATCACGCACCTTTTGGGTATTCAAGGGGTGGGCGTGAATGTTGCCATCATTGATGATGGCTTGGAAATCAATCACCCGGATCTGGCGGCCAATATTCGACCTGGCTCGCGAGATTTCGTTAATAACGATGATGATCCGACCCCAACCAGCCCCGATGATACCCATGGTACGTCAGTGGCGGGCTTAACCGCTGCCGTTGGCTGGAACGGGATTGGCGGCCGAGGGGTCGCACCGCGTGCGGGCCTGAAAGGCTACAACTGGCTGAATAGCCAAACCGTAGACGGTTGGTTGATGTCCCACGGTACGACCGCGCGGACTCAGGACGTGCGCGTCTATAATCAGAGTTATGGCTATAGTGTCATAAATCCTATCTCCTATGATCTGCCCAATGATCCATCACTGGCACTGGAAGAATTTGTCTATGAGGATGTGACCCGCAATACCCACCAAGGGCGCGGTAGCCTGTTCGTGAAATCGGCGGGGAATAACTACAACTACTTTTATGCTTGGTTGGGGGCACAACTTGGCGCAGGGTTAGTGTTCCCTGCTGATTTGTTTGACCCGAATCGTGTTGGCCCGGCGAATAATGGTTTGCCGATGCAAGACAGTAACCTGACACCGACCAATGCCAGTTATTGGAACCTGACCGTCTCTGCGTTGGATGCGCACGGTAAGCGATCGTCATACAGCAGTGTAGGGGCGAATGTGTTCTTGTCTGCCCCTGGTGGTGAATTTGGGGTGGATGCGCCGGCGATGGTGACAACCGATTTGACCGGGTGTGAAGCCGGGATGAACCGTATTACCATTGCGGAGAACGGCCTGCATGGCGGGACGGAGCTGGATCCGAACTGTGATTTCCGGGGCACCATGAACGGCACGTCCTCATCCGCACCGAATACCTCCGGTGCCGTTGCGCTGTTGATGTCGGCTAACCCGGCTCTGAGCTGGCGTGATGTGCGCCATATCTTGGCCTCGACAGCGACGAAAACCGATCCTGACAGTGTTGGGGTGCCACTGACCTTCACCCAAGCCTCGGGTGAGCCGGCGACCTATGATGCGATCCCGGGTTGGCAAACCAATGGCGCAGGGTATGACTTCCATAACTTCTATGGTTTAGGCCGCGTCAATATCGATAGTGCGGTGATGATGGCGCTGCATTACGACTCGCCGTTGCCACCGTTACAGGTGACCGATTGGATGAGTACGACGGCAGCGGTGGCGATCCCTGATGCCACAGTGGCTGGCGCCAGCTCAACGTTTGTGGCAACGCAGGACGATTTTGTTGTCGAAAGCCTGCAAGTGCGCGTCGATATTGATCATCAGCGCTTGAACGATTTGGCGATTGAGCTGATCTCTCCAGCGGGCACGCGCAGTGTGTTGTTATCGCCGCGTACCGGTTTGGTGGGACAGTCAGTGAATCCAGAGGTGCAGGGTTTTAGCAAGCAGTTGATGCTATCTCATCATTTCTATGGGGAAGAGATTGAAGGGGAGTGGCAATTGGTGGTTCGGGATACCAATGGGGGCGAACATGTGTGGATTGCGTATTTAGATCCGCAAAATGCGTTTTTTGTCGACCTGCCTAACAATGCTCAGGACGGTGTTCTGAAGTCGTGGGATATCCGCTTCTTTGGCCATGAGGAAAAGTGATCATGAAAACAGTGAAATCAACACGATGGGCATGCCGTGCATCGGGGGTGTTGCTAAGCAGTGCCCTTTTGAGTGGTATCTTCATGGCGGGTGCAGCACAGGCCTCGTCGTTGCCAGCATTACCGGTGTTAGCGACCGTGCCGGTTCAGGCACAAGCCGAATGGGTGCCGGCAGGGGATGTACAGATCGCCGGTGAGCAATTTACCAAACTGGCGCCCGCTGCGCAGACACGCGCTGCACGGACGTTCAGTGTGCCGGGGGCGCCCTTGACGGTACAGGCAGGAGACCGCCTGTTGCAAGCCGGATCGCATCAGGGGCCGGTTGAAGTGAGTGGCGGGATCTTGGTACGTTTGTCACCGGGTGTCAGTGCGCAACAATTGGCGCAGGACAGCCAACTGACGTTGGTGTTCAGTACGCCAGAGATCGCGGTACTGAAAGCACCGGCGGGGCATAACTTGCTGCCTGTGGTGGCTGATCTCGATAGTGACCGTCGGGTTGAGCACGTGAGCCTGGATTTAGTCAGTGGGGCTAACCTGCCACAGTAAAGCAGTATGATGGGTTGCGAGTCATAAAATGGGAAGCCGATGGGCTTCCCTTTTTTATCTTTGGTTGCGCGATCACACGGGAAGTCTGGCAGTGAAGGCGGGGGGATGTGGTATTCTGTCGGGCTGAGTGTTTGTTTAGATGAGATGAAGCCAAGCGATATGAGTGCAGCCGATCCTTACATGGTGCCTGCCGCGCCTGCGGTATTTGAAGAAGAAATCAAGAAAAGCCACTTTATTACCTACTTGGCTCATACGCCATCGGTGGAGCAGGCCAAAGCGTTTGTTCAGCAGATCAAAGATAAACACCATGATGCGCGCCATAACTGTTGGGCGTTTGTTGCCGGCCGACCGGAAGACTCCATGCAGTGGGGGTTCAGTGATGACGGTGAGCCATCGGGCACGGCGGGCAAACCGATCCTCGCGCAGCTGACGGGGTCCGGGGTCGGAGAAATCACGGCGGTGGTGACGCGGTATTCCGGCGGGATCAAACTCGGGACCGGCGGCTTGGTGAAAGCATACGGTGGTGGGGTACAACAAGCGTTAACTGTGCTGCAAACCAAAGAAAAGATCATCACTTCTGAGCTGGCTTTATGCTGCGAGTATAATCAAGTGTCTTTGGTAGAGACATTGCTGGCAGAAGTGGCTGGCCAACAAGTCCATGCTGACTATGGTCAGCAGGTCACCATGGTGGTGGCACTGGACCGCCGGCTGGAAGCCGAGTTTTGTGCCAAGTTAGTCAACCGCAGTGGCGGGCAGATTGTGGCGAAAGCGGTTGATGGTGATGCGCCGTGATCCTTTATGTTGAATCTTTTACGATGAGAGCCGAATAAGGCCATGCAATTTCGTTCCATTATTAGAATCGTTGGCCTGTTACTGGCCTTGTTCAGTGTCACTATGCTGGCCCCTGCGCTAGTGGCCTTGTTATATCGAGACGGTGCCGGTTTTCCGTTTGTCGTGACCTTCCTGCTGCTTTTTGCCGGCGGCGCATTATTGTGGGTGCCTAACCGTCATCATCGTCGGGAGCTCAAAGCCCGAGATGGCTTTTTAATTGTCGTCTTATTCTGGACGGTGATCGGTAGCGCCGGTGCGGTGCCGTTTATTTTAGCTGAAACCCCTGACTTGTCGGTGACTGACTCCTTTTTTGAATCCTTTTCAGCACTCACCACAACCGGGGCCACCGTGATTGTCGGGCTCGACCATTTACCCAAGGCGATTTTGTTTTACCGTCAGCTGCTGCAATGGTTCGGCGGGATGGGGATCATCGTCCTGGCCGTGGCGATTTTGCCTGTGCTGGGGATCGGGGGTATGCAGCTGTATCGGGCTGAAATTCCGGGCCCAGTGAAAGACAGCAAGATGACCCCGCGTATTGCCGAAACGGCCAAAGCATTGTGGTACATCTATCTGGCGCTGACCATCAGCTGTGCGCTGGCTTTCTGGCTGGCTGGCATGTCAGTGTTTGATGCCATCTCACACAGTTTCTCAACGGTGGCGATCGGGGGCTTCTCCACCCACGATGCCAGTATGGGCTATTTCAACAGCCCGACCATTAATATGATCACCGTGGTGTTCCTGCTGATCTCGGCCTGTAACTTCTCGCTGCATTTTGCCGCGTTTGCCAATGGCGGTATTCACCTGCGTACCTACTGGCGAGATCCGGAGTTTCGTGCCTTTTTGGCCGCGCAGCTGATTTTGATGCTGATTTGTTTTGGCATGCTGCTCAAGCACCATTCTTATGATTCGTATTTTGATGCGTTTGATCAGGCCCTGTTCCAGACGGTGTCGATTTCAACCACGGCAGGCTTTACCACCACCAGTTTTGCCGACTGGCCCTTGTTCCTGCCGGTACTGTTGCTGTTCTCTTCGTTTGTCGGCGGCTGTGCCGGTTCGACAGGGGGCGGTATTAAAGTGATTCGTATGCTGCTGCTGTTGCTGCAAGGGATCCGTGAATTGAAACGTCTGGTGCACCCAAGGGCGATTTACACCATTAAGGTGGGCGATAAAGCACTGCCACAGCGTGTTGTTGATGCGGTGTGGGGCTTTTTCTCTGCGTATGCCCTGGTGTTTGTGGTGTGTATGTTGGCGTTGATTGCCACGGGGTTGGATGAACTGACCGCCTTCTCGGCGGTGGCGGCGACCTTGAATAACCTCGGCCCCGGGCTTGGGCAAGTGGCAGTCCATTTTGGTGAGATCAACGATCCGGCCAAATGGGTGTTGGTGATTGCGATGCTGTTTGGGCGTCTTGAAGTCTTTACGTTATTGGTACTCTTTACCCCGACGTTCTGGCGCAATTAAGTATTCATATATAAAGAGGGAGTGACGACGTGGAAAACGTACTCTTACTGCATTCAAGCAGTGACGGCCAAACCGTGAAGATTTTGCAGCACATTGCCAGCACCTTGGGTGAGGGTTACCAGTGTGAGCTGGTGGACTTAAACACGTTGCCGACGGTGGACTTTACCCAATACAGTCGCGTGTTGATTGGGGCGTCTATCCGTTATGGGCACCTGAATAAAAAGCTGTACCAATTCATTGAGCAGTATCAGGTGCAATTGGCGCAACATAAAGTGGGTTTCTTCTGTGTGAACCTGACCGCGCGTAAGGCGGGCAAGAATACACCGGAGACCAGTGTCTATATGAAGACGTTTTTGAAAAAATCACCGTGGCAGCCAGCATTGCAGGCAGTGTTTGCCGGCGCATTGCGTTATCCGCGCTATGGCTGGTTTGATCGTGTCATGATTCAGCTCATCATGCGTATCACGGGTGGGGAAACCGACACCACCAAAGAAGTGGAATACACCGATTGGGAGAAGGTGAGCGAGTTTGCACGCCGTTTTTCGCAGTTCTAAGGGCGATTTTTGAGGGGTTGGGGTGTTTTTTGTGCAAACGATGCGTTTGTTCGTTTTTTTTCTAAAAACCCCCTTGCCATCATGATCGAAGGCTCTATAATGCGACCTCACTGACACGGACAACGGCATCGCCGGTAACGATAAGTCAGTTTGTTCTTTAACAATTTGACCATGCAATCTGTGTGGGCACTCGTTGAATAGATAGTCAAAAGATTTATCAATGAAACTGAGTGACCAATCGATAGACCTTTAGCAATAAAGCGAAGTCGGCACAGTCAATTCATTCATTACTTCGGTA